>CAXTFI010000260.1:0-6405 GCA_964243255.1 uncultured Hymenobacter sp. | reverse complement strand
CCACATCGCCCTGGGACAACTACGCCGAGGCCAACAGCAAAATCATCAACCTGCTGTACGAGTGCCCCACGTTTGAGTCGCACTACGAGCTGGGCCGCGCCAACGTGATGACCTCCACCTTCACCCGCGCCCCCGGCGAGGCGCCCGGCTCCTTCGCCATTGAGTGCATGATGGACGACTTGGCCTACCAACTGGGCATCGACCCCATCGAAATTCGCCTGCGGAACTACGCCGAAAAAGACCCCAGCACCGGCCAGAAATGGAGCAGCAAAAGCCTGCGCGAATGCTACGCCCGCGGGGCCGAGCTCTTCGGCTGGAGCAAGCGCAACCCCAAAGCCGGCGTCACGCGCGACGGCCGCACCCTCGTGGGCTGGGGCATGGCCACGGCCAGCTACCCGGTGCACAACTCGCAGGGCACGGCCCGCGCCCGCCTCTACGCCGACGGCCACGCCGTGGTGCAGTCGGGCGCTACCGACCTGGGCACCGGCACCTACACCGTGATGACTCAGGTGGCCGCCGATGCCCTGGGTTTGCCCCCCGAAAAAATCCGCTTCGAGCTGGGCGACACCAACCTGCCCACCGCGCCCAACTCGGGCGGCTCGGTGGCGGCGGGCACGGTGTCGTCGTCGGTTTACATGGCGGCGCAAGACGTGTGGCAGAAGCTCATCAAAGTAGCCGTGGCTGATAAGAAGTCGCCGCTTTTCAAAGCCAAGCCTGAGGAGGTGACCGTCGAGAAAGGCCGCTTGTTCCTGAAAAAAGACCCCAGCAAGGGCGAGAATTTTGGCGACCTGATGAAGCGCGCCGAGGTAACCGATATCGAGGGCATGGGCCAGGGCAAGTACGGCTCGGGCTACGAAACCGGGGGCTCGGGCAGCCCCGCCGGGCCGGGCAATAACACCGACACGGCGGGCCAGCATTCGATGCACTCCTTCGGGGCGCACTTCTGCGAGGTGCGGGTCGATATGGACCTGGGCACCGTCCGGGTGAGCAAGTGGGTGAGCGTGATGGGCGCCGGGCGCATTCTGAACGCCCAAACGGCACGCAGCCAGATAATTGGCGGCGCCATTTTCGGCATTGGCTCGGTGCTGATGGAGGCTACCGAGCGCGATGCCAAGTTCTCGCGCTACACCAACGCCGACCTGGCCAACTACCACGTTCCCGTCAACGCCGACATCCCGGACATGACGGTAGAGTTTGTGGAAGAGCACGACCCCTACATCAACGCCATGGGGGTGAAGGGCATTGGCGAAATCTCGATGGTGGGCATCGCCGCCGCCGTGGCCAACGCCGTGTACCACGCCACCGGCAAGCGCCTGCGCGACCTGCCCCTCACGCCCGATAAAGTGATGATGGCCAGCGTGAACAGCTAGGCAACAAGCGCAAACCAAAAAGACCGTCATGCTGAGCTTGCCGAAGCATGACGGTCTTTTACGCGTTCTTTTGTGTCTGAAAACCAACCACCAACCTCATGCACAACGACCCTACTGCCCTCGTTGGGCTGCTGCTGCTGGCCGCCGGCTCCTCCTCCCGCCTGGCGCGCCCCAAGCAGCTATTGCCTTACCAGGGCCAAACGCTGCTGCGCCATGCCGCCGAGGTGGCTGGGGCGTCGCCCTGCCGCCCGCTGGTGCTCGTGACCGGCGCGCTGCACGACGAGCTGCTGCCCGAAATCGATGGCCTGCCCTTTCACGTAGTCCGCAACGATAGCTGGGCCGATGGCATGGGCGGCAGCATCGCCGTCGGCCTCGCCGAGCTCGAAACCGCTTCGGAAACGGCCAAAGTCGAGGCCGTGGTCGTTATCCTCTGCGACCAGCCCCTGCTTACCCCCGAGCTTATCGGCGAGCTGATTGTGCAGTTTCAGTCCACCCAGCAGCCCGTGGTAGCCTCCACCTACGCGGGCATTCAGGGCGTGCCGGCACTGTTTAGCCGCGCCGTTTTCCCGCAGCTGCTGGAGCTGCGCGGCGCCAACGGCGCCCGCGAGCTGCTGCAGCAATATGCCCACCTGCCCGCCGTAGACTTCCCCGGCGGCGCTACCGATGTGGATACCGCCGCGCAGTACGCGGCGCTAAGCCAGTAGCTTTTGCGCCGCAATTACGTACAGCCGCCTACTTTCGTCCGGTGACCGAATGCCTCATGCAGCAAGCTGTTCAGTTACAGGCCGTAAGTAGGCGTTTTTTAGTAGCTACCAGCTTCCCGCTTTATGACTCCAGTTGTATCCGCCGCATCCCCTCCCGGCACCGTCGAAAAAGACAACAAGCGCATCACCACTGGCTGGACGTTTTACGACTGGGCCAACTCGGTGTACCCGCTCGTTATTACCAGCTCGATTTTCCCTATTTACTGGTCGAGCGTTATCAAGCAGATAACTCACACCCAAGACGGCCAGAGCCCGGTCGATTTCCTGGGAATGCGGGTGCCGGGCACCTCGCTGCTCAACTACGCCATCTCGGCGTCGTTTCTGCTCATTGCTATTGTGAGTCCCTTTCTCACGTCACTGGCCGATTTTTCGGGGCGCAAGAAGCTGTTTTTACAAATCTTCTGCTACCTCGGAGCGGCCTCGTGCGCGGGGCTGTTTTTCTTCGGCCCCGACACGCTAACGCTTTCCACGTTCATTTTCGTGGCGGCCACGGTGGGGTTTTCGGGCAGCATTGTGTTTTATAATTCCTACCTGCCCGAAATCAGCTCCGAGGAAAAATTCGACTCGCTCTCGGCTAAGGGCTTTTCGATGGGCTACGTGGGCTCCGTGATTTTGCTGGTTATGTGCTTGGTAATAAATCAGTTTCATGACAAGCTTGGCCTTGGCGCCGCGCGGGCGGCCCAAATCTCTTTTCTGCTCACGGGCGTGTGGTGGGCCGGCTTTGCCCAAATTCCGTTTGCCACGCTGCCGCCCGACCGGGGCCGCCCGGCCTATGCCCCCGCCGCCGAGGGCGGCTGGCTGCTCAACGGCTTTCGCGAGCTGGGCAAGGTGTGGAAACAGCTGGAGCAGCTACCCAACGTGAAGAAGTTTCTGCTGGCCTACTTCACCTACAACATGGGCGTGCAAACGGTGATGTACGTGGCCACGCTTTTCGGCACCGATGAGCTGCACCTTGAGTCAGGGTCGCTCATTCTCACCATCTTACTGCTGCAGGTGGTGGCCATCGCGGGTGCCTATTTGTTTGCCAAGCTTTCCGAGCGCATCGGCAACACGCGGGCCCTGAGCTGGTCGGTATTTATCTGGATGCTGATTTGCATTGCCGGCTACTTCGTGCAGGCTGGCTGGAGCTTCTACGCGCTCGCCGCCGTTATCGGCCTCACCATGGGCGCCATTCAAAGCCTGAGCCGCTCGACCTACTCCAAAATTATCCCCGAAAACACGCCCAACTCGGCGGCGTTCTTCAGCTTTTTCGACGTTACCGAAAAGCTGAGTATTGTTATCGGTACGGCCACTTTTGGTATCATCAACCAGATTATGGGCTCGATGCGCTACAGCATCCTGGCGCTGATTGTGTTCTTTATTCTGGGCCTGATTTTCCTGCTGCAGCTGCGCGGCAAAAAGCTGCGTGAAGACGTCACCCCCGCCAGCTTTCCGCCGCCCCCGGCTTCGCCGGTGGCCAGCACGCCGCTGGCTGCTAGGTAGGGGCAGACTAGTGCCCGCAATTAGTGGCATATTTGGGGTATGAATCCTACCACCTCTCAACCCACCCTGCAAGCTGCCCTCGGCCAGGAGCTGAAACACGAGCTTGCCATTACGCGCCGCGTGCTGGAGCGCGCGCCCACCGAGCATTTTGGCTGGAAGCCGCATCCTAAAAGCATGAGCCTGGGCACGTTGACCAGCCACATGGCCAACGTGCTGGGCTTTTTGGAGATGTCACTGCGGGGCCCCTCGTTTGACATAGCGACTGCTACTCCGTCCGCTAGCCCCGCTACGACAGACGACTTGCTGGCCCGCTTCGACCTCAATGCTGAAAACCTGCGCAAGGCCCTGGCCGACGTAGACGACGCGACTTTTGGCGAACTGTGGAGCCTCACCCGTGGCGACCAGCAACTCATGACGATGCCCCGCACGGCGGTGGCCCGCACAATGGTGCTCAACCACCTCATCCACCACCGCGGCCAGCTGAGCGTGTACCTGCGCCTGCTCGACATTCCGGTGCCCGCCATCTACGGCGGCTCGGCCGATGAAGCGCCGCGGCGCTAGCAAGTGCGGTAAGCTTTAGCTTGCCGTGTATACCAAAGTCAAAAGCCCCTTCAGCACGTTGCTGAAGGGGCTTTTTTAGGCAATTAAGGGGCCGACGGCAAGCTAAAGCTTACCCCACACCAGCTTGCCACCAATCCAGGTTTGCTGCACCGACGCATTGCGCAATTGTTCTTTAGGCGCAGTCAGCAGGTCGGTTTTCAGCACTACGAAGTCGGCCAGCATACCCGGCTTTATCTGGCCTTTGCGCTTGTCTTCGAAGCCGGCATGGGCGGCCCAGGTGGTCATGCCGCGCAGGGCGTCGGGGCGGCTGAGGGCATTTTCGGGCTGAAAGCCGCCGGCCGGAAAGTTCTTGGCATCTTGCCGCGCCACGGCCGCGTGGAAGCCGTAGAGCGGGTTAATATCCTCGACCGGGAAGTCGGAACCCAGCGCTACCTGGCCGTATTGCCTCAGCAGCTCGTGGTAGATGTAGGCGGTTTTTAGGCGTTGCGCGCCCAGCCGCTCGCCGGCCCAGTACATATCGGACGTAGCGTGCGTGGGCTGCACCGAGGGCACAATGTGGTACTTACCAAACTTCGCAACGTCTTGCTGGCTAACTACTTGCGCGTGCTCGATGCGCCAGCGCCGGTCGGGCTGGCCCGCCAGCGCCGCGCCGTAGATGTCGAGCAGCAGCCGGTTGCTGGAGTCGCCGATGGCGTGGGTGTTCATCTGAAACTTGCTGGCTGCCAGCTCCTTGGCAATGGCCCGGTAGTAGGCCGGGTTTTGCAGCAGAAACCCTTTTTCGGCGGGCCGGTCGGTGTAGGGGGCCAGCAGCGACGCGCCCCGCGAGCCCAGCGCCCCGTCGGCGTATATCTTGAAGGAGCTAATGGTCAGGTTATCACTGAAGTAAGGCCCCTTGGGCAAGTAATAGGCCTTGTTCTCCGGCGTGGGGTTGAGCATGGCGTACAGCCGCAGGTGCAGCTTGCCGGCCCGCTGCAGAGCCGCCATGCGCTCGATATCCTCCTTGTTGAGGCCCGCATCGGCGAGGCTGGTGAGGCCCACGGCCAGGCAGTTTTGCTGGCCTTGCAGCAGCAGCGCCGTCGCCTCAGTGGGGCTGGGCTCGGGGATTTTAGCCGCTACGAGCCGCACCGCGTTATCTACCAGCAAACCAGTGAGATGGCCTTGCGCATCGCGCCCAATCACGCCGCCGCTAATGGGCGTGCGGGCCGTGACGCCGGCCAGGTCCAGCGCTTTTTGGTTGACGAGTGCCGCGTGCCCATCCACCCGAATGATAAACACGGGGGTAGTGGGAAACAGCGCATCCAGCGTGTCTTTGGTAGGGAAGCGCTGGCCGGGCCAGTCGTTCTGGTCCCAGCCGCGGCCGGTGAGCCAGGCCGTGCCCGGCTGCTGCTGCCGCTGCCGCGTGAGACGCCCCACCGTTTCGGCCCACGAGCCCGCACCCACCAGGTTGGCCGAGCGCAGCCCCAGCGCATAGCGGTAAAAGTGGCAGTGCGCGTCGTAAAAACCAGGGTAGATAAACTGCCCCCGCGCATCCACCGTCTGCGCGGCCTGGTAGCGGCTTTGCAAGTCAGCCGACTTGCCCACCGCCACAAAATGCCCGTCGCGCACTGCAAACGCTTCGGCCTTATTAAAAGTCGAGTCCACGGTATAGACGTGGGCATTCGTTATCAGCAAGTCAACTGTCTCACGCTGAGGCTGGCAGCCAACCAACCCAAACAAAATCCCGAGCGAAAGAGCACTCCCAAGTTTATAAACAAGCCGCATAGTACAAAAGGGTATGCAAAGTTCCAGAGCCAACCTAAAGGGCAAAGCTAAGCCCGTTCTCGCCAGAGAACGGGCTTAGCAAATTAGCCTCATTAACAAAGAATTATCAGTAAATCAACCCACTGCCGCTATGCCACCACTGACTAGCGCCAAACAAAAACAACCAATTAGCCACCTAAAAAAGCCGACCACTCTACCTAACCAAACACAGCCAAAGTCAGCCCGCGCAGCGGGCGTATCTGCGAAATCCGTTTAATCCGTTTGAATCTGCGGTCTGGAGGTGCGGGTCAGTTATTCGAACTTCATGTGCTTCACCGACTCGCCCGAGTTCTTCAATTCCAAGAGTGAATCAATACCGATAGCCAAGTGGCGCTTCACAAAATCGGTCGTCACCTTGGAGTCCGACTCGGCGGTTTTCACGCCCTCGGGCGTCATGGGGTTGTCGCTCACGAGCAGCAGCGCGCCGT
>CAXTFI010000259.1:0-6456 GCA_964243255.1 uncultured Hymenobacter sp. | reverse complement strand
TGCTGCGCTACAACCAGTTTACGGCCGGCGCGGGCTGGGCCTACGACTACGGCACGGCCCAGGATTCCAGGGAGATGTTTGACTACCTCTACAAGTACTCGCCCTACCACGCGCTGAAGCCCGCCGTGTACCCGGCCACCCTGATAACCACCGCCGACCACGACGACCGCGTGGTGCCGGCGCACTCCTTTAAGTTTGCCTCGCGCCTGCAAGCCGACCAGCAGGGCCCGGCCCCGGTGCTCATCCGCATCGAAACCAAAGCCGGCCACGGCGCGGGCCGCTCCACGGCCCAGGTTATTAGCGAGCAGGTAGATAAGTGGGCGTTCATGTTTGCCAACATGGGTCTTACCTATCCGATGGCCCAGTAGTAACCCTCATTAAAAAGGAGCCCGCAGCACGTATGCCGCGGGCTCCTTTTTGTTTAATAGGGCATCGCCGTAGAGATGCATCTTTGCGTCTCGTCGTTGTTTAGTTGTTTAACCTGCTCATTATCATCTCGTTCAACGGGGAGACGCAAAGATGCGTCTCTACAGCACGCTGTTCAACGACGAGACGCAAAGATGCGTCTCTACCGTTAAAACCATTGAAAACGCCCTAGTCGAAAATATAGCGCACGCCCACCTGGGCGCGCCAGCGGCTGGCCAGGCTGGGGTCGATGTAAAAAGTCTGGCTGCCCCCGCGGAAGGTAAAGGCCGGCGTGTCGGAGGTGGCGGCATAAGTGGCCTCAATGAGGCGGTTGTTGCCCACCAGCTGGCGGCCGCCCCAGCCCCGGTAGAGCAGGTTGCCGAGGTTCTGAATGTCGAAGCTCAGCTGGAGCGTGTTTTTCTTGCCGCTGCCGGTGGTCACCGCAAAATCCTGCAACAGCTTGGCATCGAGCTGGGTATACCAGGGGCTGATGGCCCCGTTGCGGGCGGCGTAGCCGCCGCGGTGCTCGCGCAGGTACTTGTCCTGGCCGATGTAGGCATCGAGCTGCTGGTACTGCTGGTCGGCGCTCACTTCCTGCCCGGCAGCGTTGGTGTAAGGCACCAGGTTAATCTGGTTGCGGGCACCGGGCACAAAAATCAGGTCGTTGCCGTCGATGTTGTCACGGTTGAGGTCGCCGGCGTAGGTGTAGCTGAAGCGGTTGCCCTGGCCGGCCTCAAAGAAGAAGCCAATGGTGGTGGCCAGGTGGTCGTGGGCGTAGGCAAAGCGCCGGCCGCCGGCCGCAATCACGCGGTGCTGCAAGCCAAAGTCGCTGTACGAGCGCGTGGGCTGGTTGGGGCTGCCCACCACGGGCAGGCGCTGAAAGGCATCGCCCGCAATCTCGCCGGGGTTCGAGGTAATGTCCTTGGCCTGGGCGTAGGTGTAGGCCGCCGTGAGGTAAAAGCCGCTGGCAAACTCCTTGCGCAGCTGCGCGGTGAGCGAGTACTGGTAGCCCTGGCGGGTGTTTTCGAGGCCGATAACACCCGCATCGAGGAAAGTAAACTGCCCATTGGGGCCGGTAAACGAGTTGAGGCGCGGGCCGGCGGCGGGGTAAATCTGGCGGTTGTCGCCGCCGTTAGCGCCGGCCAGGCGCTGGGTAGGCGTTACGAAGTTGTAGTTGCGGTGCACCACCGCGTTGATGTCCTTGGAGTAGATAGCTTCCAGCGTGCCCACGATGCCGCCGGGCAGCTGCTGGTCCACGGCCAGGTTGGAGCGCCACACCTGCGGAAACTTGAAGTTGCGGCCCGTGGTGTTAATCTGAAACGTGTAGCCGTTGTCGAACTGCGAGTTGGAGGCTTGGTTGGAGAGCCACACAAACGGGATGCGGCCCGTGAAAATGCCCGTGCCGCCGCGCAGCTGGGTTTTGGCCCCGTCGTTTTGGGAAGTGTAGTTGAAGCCCAGGCGGGGCGAAAACAGCGGCGTCGATTTCGGCAGCTGCGCCACGTCGAGCTTCACCGGCTGGCCGTCGCCGTTCTGGAAGGTAGCGGCCGAAATCTGGGCATTGGCCGGCACGCTGGTGCCGTAGATGGGCACGTCGGCGCGCACGCCCAGCGTCAGCTTCAGGGCCGGATTCAGCTGGTACTCATCCTGCACGTAGAGGCCCAGCTGCGACACCACCACGTCGACCTGCTTGATGGGGGCCCGGCTCCCGGCGGCGGCCTGGGCGTTCAGGTCCAGAAAGCCGGGCTGGCCAGGCTGCGTGAGCCGGAAAAAGTCGGGCAGCTCCAGGCGCTGGTAGCCGTAGCGCTGCAGGTTGAAACCGTTAGTAAAGGCGAAGCGCTCGAAGTTGACGCCAACCGTGAGAATGTGCTTGCCCGCAAAGTAGCTCAGGTTGTCGGTCAGCTGCAAGATGTTCTGATTCAGCACGTTATTGGCCGAAAACTGCTCCGTACCCACCGTGGTATACGTGGTGCCGCCCTGCGTAATGTCAATCTGGGGCAGAAACGGCTGGTTGGGCAGCGCCCGAAAATCGCGAAACGCCGAGAAGCCGGCCTGGGCCTTGTTGCTGAACTTGCCGCCGCCAAAGGTGCTGTTCAGCTCGGCCACCACCGAGTTCAGGTTGTTATTGATGGTGTAGCCCGAGTTCGCAAATTGCAGGGTGTTCACGCCGGGCACCCGCGATGAGGGCGCAATGGCAATGGGGTGCGGCCCCTGCTCGCGGTAGCTTTTGAGGTAGTTGTAGCGAATGGAAAAGGTGTTCGACGGATTGATGTTCCAGTCAATCTTACCCAAAATCTTGTCCGAATACGTGCGGTAGCTGAAGCCCTGGAAAGCGCCGGGGTCGTAGCCATACACCGAGGTAAGGCGGTCGCGAATGGCTTGCAAATCCGACTGCAGCACCCGGCTCACCCCGTTGAGGCCGCCGCTAAGGGCCTGCTGGGCCTCGGCGGCGCTGGCCGCCGGCCGAAAGGTTTGGCCGGGGTCGGTTTGGCGGGTAAGCTCGGCGTTGGCAAAGAAGAACAGCTTGTTCTTCACAATCGGCCCGCCGAGGGCAAAGCCCGTTTGGTTGAATTTCAGGCTCGGGTTGTCGATGGTGGCCCCTTCTATCTTCTTGCCAATCAGGTTCTGATTGCGGAAGTACGTGTACACCGTGCCCTTAAAATCGTTGGTGCCGCTCTTGGTCACGGCGTTGATGCCGGCCCCGGTGAAGCCGCCCTGGCGCACATCGTAGGGCGCCAGGCTCACCTGAATCTGCTCGATGGCGTCGAGGCTCACCGGCTGCGAATTAGTTTGGCCGCCCGGCGTGGGCGAGTCGAGCCCAAACGAGTTGTTGAAGATGGAGCCGTCGAGCGAGAAGTTGTTGTACAGCGTGTTGCGCCCGCCAAAGCTCTGGCCGCTGGCCTGGGGCGTGAGGCGCGTAAAGTCTTCCTGCGAGCGGCTGATGGTGGGCAGCGTGCGAATGGCCGTGTTGCTGATGTTGGTGACGGCCCCCGTGCGGTCGGGGTTAATCTGGCTGTCGCGGTTGCCGCGCACTACCACTTCGTCCAGCTTCTGGCCGCTGCCTTCGCTCATAGTCAGGCGCGTTTCGTAGGTTTTGCCCAGCACCAGCTGAATATTGCCCTGCACCTGGGTTTCGTAGCCCACAAACGACACCCGCACCTCGTAGGGCCCGCCAATGCGCAGGTTAAGCAAGTCAAACTGGCCATTGTCGCGGGTGGCGATGCCGTAGGTGGTGCCCGAGGGCTGGTGGGTGGCAATAACCGTGGCCCCCGGCAGGGGCTGCCCCTTGGCATCGAGCACGAGCCCCTTGATGGCGGACGTGGTAACGCCCTGGGCGTTTGCACGATAGCAGCTAGTGAAAAGCCCAAAGCCTAGCAGCCAGAGTAGGTAAGTTTTCATAGTACGGCGTTTTTAGTTGTCCGGGGCGTTTCCCCAGAGTTTCACCGTAAATTACTTTAACCTGGAAATCATCTTAGCATAACGATGAGGTATTGATGAAAACTTAACATGGCCACTGGCTAGATTTCTAAGTCAACTCGTTGTTTTTCAAATAGTTAAGCGAATAATATTTTGTTCGCTACTATGGCGCACCGGGCCTAGCTCAACGCGCCAATCGGTGTAATTCCTTGTAAATCTGATTATTATTCCAAAACAACTGCGTCACCATAGCCACGTGCTTCTTGCCGGGCACGATGGTGAATTTCGGCTCCTCGCCCAGCTGCTTCAGCCGCTGCCGAAACTGCTCGCTGCTGCCGCTGATGCTGGGGTAGGTGTCGCCGCCGATGTAGATGCTGAACGGCGGCGCGCCCGCCCGCACGTGGTAAAAGGCCGACGCCTGCCGCCACACCGCCGGGCTGTGGCTGAAGGGAATGAGGTACTGCGCATCGCCGGGATACTGCATTTTGCTGAGGTAGTCGCGCATGTCGAGGCCGGCGGGGTCATCGAGCAGCACGGCGTGGGCCGCGTGGGCCGGCAGGCCGTACCGGGTCAGCAGCGTGTCGGAGCCGGTGGCCAGCAGCGCGGCCAGCCCCGCACCCGACGAGTGCCCCATGAGCACGATGCGGGCCGGGTCGCCGCCGTATTCGGTGATGTGCGCCACCGTCCAGGCCAGGGCGCGGGCGGCATCCTGGGCCTGCCCGGTCACCAGCACCTGCGGCGACAGCCGGTAGCTAATGACCACACCCACAAAGCCTTGCTTGGCCAGCCGGCGGCCCACGGCCCGGTACAGCAGGTTGTCTTTGCTGCCGCTGTTCCAGTTGCCGCCGTGGATGAAGAGCACCACCGGCCGGGGCGCGGTGGCCTTGCCGGTGGGCTGGTAGATGTCGAGCAAATGGCGCTGGGCGTCAAAATCGGGCGCGGTGGCGGCCACGTAGGGCACATCGGCCACGCGGTGGCTGGCGCGGGCCACGGCCCACTCATTACCCAGCAGCACCACGGCGGCGGCCAGCAGCAGGCCGAGCGGCGGCAGGGCCAGCCAGCGAAAAAAAAACTTCATAGAGAGGGGCTTACGTCACGCGGGGCCGGGCTGGCCCGCCGGCCGGGGCTTGGTGCGTACCGGCACGATAATGGTGGCTGTCACGTTTCGTACGTAAATTACCAGTATTCGGACTGCCCAAGTAGTCCCCCTCCTCTTATGCAACACTACACTGCTTCCCCCGCCTCTACCGTTACCACCGCCCGCACCCGCACCCACGAGCTGCAGCTCTGGACGCCCTGCTTCGTGGCCGTAGCCGCCGGTATCAAGCCTTTCGACGTGCGCGAAAATGACTGCGATTTCCAGGTCGGCGACGCCCTTTTAATAAGGGAATACGACCCCGACACCAGGGTATACAGTGGCCAAACCCTGCTCCGATGGGTCAGCTACGTCATGCCCGGCGGCGCCTTCGGCGTCGAAGATGGCTGGTGCGTGCTGGGCCTGGGCACCATGGCTCCGCTACCGCCCGGCATCACCGATACGCGGCTGTGGTAGGCCGCGCCGGGTTATGCTTGCGTTAGGAAATCGTTGCCCCGGCATTTCGCCGGGGCAACGTGTATTTTTGCCGGGTACCAGCACGGTACCCGGCATTTACTTGGCTTTCTAACTACTTCATTACGTGTTCATTCGGTTAGCTTTCCGCACCCGCCGCGGTGCGTTGCTCTGCTTGCTGGCGGCGGCCCTGGCCGTGCCCGCCCACGCCCAAAAGGCTGCGAAGGGTAGCAAGGGCACCCCGCCGCCCGCCGCGGGCCCGGCGCGCCTGCAGCCGCTGTACGGCGGCCTCACGCCCGCCCAGGCCCAGCAGCTGGTGGGCCCCGCCGTGCTCGCCGACGTGGACCGCAGCTTTGCGTCGCGGCCCGCGGCCAGTAAGTTCTTCAGCGCCAAGGGCTACGAGTATCTGCAAGAGAATCAGCCCGATACGGCCGTGGTGCGCTTCAACCTGGCCTGGCTGCTCGACCCCAAAAACCCCGACCCCTATCGCGGCCTGGCCGTGGTGCTAAGCCAGCGCCCCAACGCCGCGCCCGAGGCCGTGCAGGCGCTGGTGCTGCAAGGCCTGGCCGTGGCCCCCACCAACCCGCAGCTGCTCACCGACGCGGCCAACACCGCCCTGGGCCGCTACGAGCAAACCAAGAAGAAAAAGGAGCTGCTGCAAGCCAGCGACTACACCCAGCGCGCCCTGCTCGCCGACAGCACCAACGCCAACGCCTGGCAAGCCCAGGCGCACGTGCGCTACTACCAGGAGAACTACGCCGGGGCCTGGCAAGCCATCCACAAAGGCCAGAACCTCAGCCTCGCCAGCCTCGACTTCCAGTTTCTCAGTGAGCTAATTGCCAAGATGCCCGACCCGCAGGGAAAGTTTCACTAATCAGTTATCAATTATCAGTCATCAGTTATCACCGTTCTGGAGTGTGAGCCAGAACGGTGATAACTGATGACTGATAATTGATAACTGATTCAAAACAGTCCCGACGCTACGCGCCGGATGGCCTCGGCCTTGCCCATGGAGTAGTAGTGCAGGCAGGGTACGCCGTGGGCCATCAGCTCGCGGCTTTGGTTGAGGCACCACTCGATGCCGACTT
>CAXTFI010000258.1:0-6464 GCA_964243255.1 uncultured Hymenobacter sp. | reverse complement strand
AAGCGCACCGTGCTGGAGGTGATGCGCCAGCCGCTGGAGGAGCGCCGCGTCACGATTTCGCGAGCTAAGGTGAGCATCGATTTTCCGGCCAATTTTATGCTCATCGCCAGCATGAACCCCTGCCCCTGCGGCTACTACAACCACCCCGACAAGGAGTGCGTGTGCGGCCCCGGCGTGGTGCAGAAATACCTCAACAAGGTGTCGGGCCCGCTGCTCGACCGCATCGACCTGCACGTGGAGGTAACGCCCGTCACCTTCGACCAGATGACGGAAACCCGCAAGGCCGAAACCAGCCACGACATTCAGCTGCGCGTAGAGCAAGCCCGCGAAGTACAAGCCAAGCGCTTCACCGAACAGGCTGATATTCACTCCAATGCCATGATGCCTTCGCAAATGGTGAAGGACATTTGCCAGATAAGCCAGGCCGGCCGCACGCTGCTCAAAACGGCCATGGAGCGCCTCGGCCTTTCGGCCCGCGCTTACGACCGCATCCTGAAGGTGGCCCGCACCATTGCCGACCTGGCCGGCAGCGAAGACATTCAGATTCAACACCTTGCCGAGGCTATCCAGTACCGCAGCCTGGATAGGGAGGGCTGGGCGGGGTAGGCACTTTCGCGGCAAGTGCCGTACTTTGTACTATGGCACAGCTTCCGCACTCGCTCGACTATATCCGGCAGGTAGTAGCCGCTTATTTTGCCGACAAGCCGGTACGGCGGGTTGAGCTGTTTGGCTCGTATGCGCGCGGCGAAGCCACGGCCGAGTCGGACTTAGATTTACTGCTCGACCGCGACCCAAGCGGCGCTCTGTCGCTGTTTGATTTGATTGATTATCAAGAAGATTTGCAAACCAAGCTTGGGCTACGGGTTGATATTGGCACTGCCTTATCACCTTACGCCCGCCCTTATATTGAGCCTGACTTAACCACCATTTATGAGCAAGCGGCTTGATTCAACCATCTTGCAGGAGTTGCAATACGCGGTCAACCGCATCCTTTTTCGAACGCAAAGCAGTACGCTAGCTGAATTTCTGCGCGATGAGGACTTGCAAGATATTGTGCTTCGGCAGTTGCTGGTTGCTGGGGAAGCTGCCGCCCGAGTTTCGGAAGTTGCCAAGCAGCGCTATTCCCAGATTGATTGGCGGCGTATGGCTGGAATGCGCAATTTTATAGCGGACGAATACTTTCGGCTCGACTTCCCTATTATTTGGGATGTAATTGAAAATCACTTGCCACCGCTAGCAGTTGAGCTACCCGATGTGTTGACGCAAGTACTCGCCGACGAACAATCGCGGCAGGCTCCCGGTGTATAAATCAGTTGTAAAGCCGCTCCTTTTCAAGCTCGACGCTGAGCGCGCCCATCACTTCGTATTCGATAACTTAAAGCAGGCCAGTAAGTTACCGGGTACTAAAGCTTTGCTGCGCGGCCTCTACGACTACCGCCACCCCAGCCTGGCGCGCACGGTATTCGGGCTCAACTTTGCAAACCCCGTGGGGCTGGCGGCGGGCTTCGACAAGAATGCGCTGCTCACCGACGAGCTGGCCACCATGGGCTTCGGCTTCGTCGAGATTGGCACCGTTACGCCCCGGCCGCAGCCCGGCAACCCGCAGCCGCGCCTGTTCCGGCTGCCCCAGGATGAGGCGCTGATTAACCGCATGGGCTTTAACAACGACGGGGCGGCGGCCGTGGCGGCGCGCCTGCAGGGGCGTACCAACCGGCAGCTAATCATCGGCGGCAACATCGGCAAAAACAAGGACACGCCCAACGAGCGCGCCGGCGACGACTACGTGGCCGCGTTCGAGGCCCTGGCCGAGGTAGTCGATTATTTCGTGGTCAATGTCAGTTCGCCCAATACGCCGGGCCTGCGCGAGCTGCAAGATAAAGAGCCATTAATCAAGCTGTTGCAGCAAGTGCAGGATAAGAATCTGGCGCGCCCGCAGCCGCGCCCGCTGCTACTCAAAATCGCGCCCGACCTCACCGACGCACAGCTCGACGACATCCTTACCATAGCCCGCGAAACCCAGCTTAGCGGCCTGGTAGCTACCAACACTACCATCAGCCGCGGCGGGCTTACCACCGAAGCCAGCCAGGTGGCCGGCTACGGGGCAGGCGGGCTCAGCGGGCGGCCCCTACGGGCGCGGGCCACCGAAGTCATCGCCTACCTGCACCGCCGCAGCCAGGGCGGGCTGCCCATTATCGGGGCCGGCGGCATTCACTCGGCGCAAGATGCGCTCGACAAGCTGGCGGCGGGTGCCAGCCTGGTGCAGCTTTACACGGGCTTTATCTATGAGGGGCCAGGGCTGGTGAAAGCCATTAACAGAGCCTTGGCTCAGGCTACCCAGCCTTAAGCCGCCGGGGCCAGGCCGGGGGCAATAGTGGCGGGCTTGATGCCGCGGCTGCCCACATAGCGCCGCTGGCTCCAGAGCATATAGGGCACGCCCAGTATGGTGGGCCACAGGAAGTTCCAGGGCCAGGGAATGAAGTGCAGGCTGGTGGCCGAGAAAGCCGAAACGGCAGCGATGTACGCGCCAATAAAGCCCGAAATATGGTTGCGTAGCCACTGGCCGGGGCGGGGTGGGGCAGCGCGCACGTAGCTCCAGAGCTGGCTGCCGGTGCGCACCACCCCGGCCACCCCAAACACGATGGCGGGCACAATGCCGTGCTGCACCCCGTAATAGCCAAAAAAGCTGAATACCGGCAAGCCCACCCCCACCATCAGCCAATCGACCCAGGCCGGGCGCTGGCCTTCGCCCAGTTTTTTGAGATGCAGCGCCCGGTAGCCAAAGGCGGCCAGGTAGAGGCTGAAGATGGCCGTGATAAACAGAAAAATCAGCGCCACCGAGCGCCCCGCCGCCAGCGGCATAAATAGTATCTGCAAGCCGGCCACTACCATCGCCGTGAGGCCCGCCACCACCATGGCCCAAAAAAATACCTGCCCCCAAAGCCGGTGCGCCGGCCCGCCCTTGCGCACAGCCAGCGCCACCGGGGCCACAAAAAAGCCCACAAACCCCGCCGCAATGTGCAGGTAGCGGGTATACTGAACAACGGTGGAGAGCATAAGCGCGCCAAAGCCCGGAAAATCAGCGGGTTTCGTGGCTCAAAGGTGCACGCTGGGTGCCTGGCCCGCAACTCCTTGTGTCCCAAGCGTAGCGGCGGGCCACTCAGCCGCTGCTTTTGCCAGCCGAAGCGCTTTTGGCTAGAGCTTCACGCCTACTTTAAACTCGATAACGTCGGCGGTGGCGCGGTGCACTTTTAAGTCGATGTCGGCAAAGAGCAGGTTGGTAAACTGGTATTTCAGCCCAATGCGCTCGTAGTAAGCAGGGCTGGATTTATAGGGACTATACACGTAAAGCCCCAGGTGCGTGACCAGCGCCAACCGGCCAAACAGCAGCTCGTGGCCCACAAAGGCGCTGGCTTTTTTGGTGTCGGGCAACTGGTCTTGGGTGCGGGCGGTGTCGCGCAGCACGGCCAGCAGCGAGCGGTCGTAGAAGCCCTCCATGCCCACCAGCACATTGCTTTTGCGGTTGACGCGCCGGCCCACGGCCAGCGTAGCCGAGTTGACGAGGTAGTGGATAGGGTCGCCGCCGGTACGCTGCTTATACCCCATACTCGTACTGATGGTCAAAAAGTTATGCCCAATATCTGTGGGCTCCGGCGCGGGGTTGCTGGCCGTCGGCACTACGCGCTGCTGGTAGTAGTTGAGCCCCACTTGCAGCGTGGGTAAGTTGATGCCAAAGTTGGGCTTGGCCGTGCCCCCATTGGAATAGTGGTTGAGGGCCAGCCCCACCAGCAGCCCCAGGTGCTCGCTGATAGCCACGTCATACTCCAGCCGCATTTGCAGCGTGGCATTGAGCGCCGAGCTCACAAACGTGTTTTTGCGGTTGGTATACAGGTCGTAGTGCTGCGGAAAATACGCCAGCCCGGTGCCCAGCCGGAAGCTGAAATCGTGGCGCGCCGTGCGGCTAATGGCCTTGCTCAGGTACGCCGAGGCCGCGTAGCTGCGGCCCAGGATGGAATTGTGGTAGTCGTAGTACACCAGGGCCAGGCCCACCTTGGGGTAGTTGTACCAGCTGTGCCAGGGGGCCGCCCCGCTGGTTTGGCGCTGCACATTCAGCTCGAAGCCCGTGGGGTGCGAGGCGACCAGGTGGCTCACCGGGGCCGTGTGGTTGATAATGATACCTCCTTGGGCGTAGGCCCCAAAAATAAATGGGGTAAGCTGCGCAGTTTTTTTAAGCGAGTCGGCCGGGGCTTGGGCACAGGCCGCGCCGGATAAAGCAACGCTCCCAGCGCTTAGCAAGGCGGTGCTAAGTAGATAATATCTAGCCCGATGCAACTTAGACCTAAGCTCTTGTATCACGCAATAAGCAAACTAGCTTCAAAGCTACACTCCACAATTGCTGGGCCCAAATGCCCTGGCCAAAACCCCAAATTTTATTCTGAATGTAACCTCAACATACCCCCAACAAGTATAAGGCGCATTCCTGGTCACCTTACAATTATTTTATCTCTAGCCGACTAGGACTTCATTTAACTAATTTTTCAGTCATGAAAAAAGTACTTCTTTCTCTCGCTCTTCTGGCTGGCTTTGCTGGCGCGGCCAATGCCCAAAGCGGCGTCCTGAAATATGGCGTAAAGGGTGGTTTTAGCCTGAGCTCTTACACGGGCGGCGGTGATATTGGCTCAAGCGCTGGTTTCAAGCCCGGCTTCACCGCTGGTGCACTGGCTAACTATGGCCTTTCTGACATGACCTCGCTGCAAATTGAGGCGCTCTATTCGCAGAAAGGTGTCTTTATTGACCAAGCCAACTATACTGGTGCTCCGCTAAGCGCCTATAACGGCCAGCAGTATCGCTCTACTCTTTCGTACATCGACGTTCCCGTGCTGTTTAAGGTGAACACCGGTGATGAGGGCAAAGGCCTTTTCTTCGAAGTAGGCCCACAGGCTAGCTTCGCCGTTGGTGACCGCGAGTTTTTCCGCCCGCAAGGCGAAAAAGCTGGTAGCCCCAAGGAGGTTACCGTGTTTAACTCTACTGACCGCTTGGTGCCCGTTGGTATTGGCTACGTAGGGGGCATTGGCTACCAAATCACTAGCGGTGTAGGCCTGGGCCTCCGCTACACCGGCGATTTTTCGAACGTATACAAAGATGGTTTTGGCTCGGGCAGCTCGCCGCTGCGGGGTAGCAACAACTTCCACAACGGCGTGTTCCAATTCCAGGTGCACTACCTGTTTGGTGGCAAAAGCTAAGCATTGCTTTATCCAGAAATTAAAAGAGCCAGCTTCCTGATAGGAGCTGGCTCTTCTGGTTTCTCTTAGGCCCTTCGGCACTGCCTCACCAGCCATCGCTTGTGCAGAGGCTGGCCTTTTGGTGCTCACAAGCCCAGGCTAGAGCCGTAGCTTTGCCCCGTTCATCCTCTCTCCGCTAATCTCCTTTTTTTCTTATGAAGAAGACCATCCTCCTACTGACTTTGGGCCTTGGCCTGAGCACGGCCGCCCAGGCGCAGTATCGCGGGCGCGGCGGCAACGTATCGCTGGGCATTAAGGCGGGCGCTTCGCTCACCAGCTTTGTGGGCGCCGACACCAAGGTTGGCAGTACCTCTGCGTACGACTACCGCTTTGGCTTCCACGCGGGCGTGTTTGCCAATATTGGCTTCGCGAAGCTGTTCGCGTTTCAGCCCGAGCTGCTTTATTCGCAAAAGGGGGCGCGCTTCAATGGCAGCAGCGACAACGGCTACCGCCTGCACTACGTGGATGTGCCGCTGGCCTTTCACGTTAATACGGACGGCTTTTTCTTTGAAGCTGGACCCCAGGTTGGGTTTCTGCTAGCTGCTAAGCAAGAAGCTGGCAGCGTATCGGTCGACACAAAGAACAATTATAAGTCCGTCGATTTTGGCTATTTGGCGGGTCTGGGCTACCAGCTTAAGCACGGCCTGGGTGTGGGCTTGCGCTACAACGGGGCCTTTACCAACGTACCTATTTCGTACACGGCCGGCAACGTGACCGTGCAGCGGCGCGAACGCAACAGTGCCTTTCAGCTTTACGCAACTTATTCATTTAACTAACTTATTATCAATTATTTATTCCATTAAAAAAGCCCTTGCTCCAGTTGGAGCAAGGGCTTTTTTAATGGAATAGGCGGGCCTAGTGCCTAGTTAGCCGCCGCATACTCACGGTAAAACTCGGGGATGGTTTCAATGCCTTTCAGGAAGTTGAATACCCCAAAGCTTTCGTTGGGCGAGTGGATAGCGTCGCTGTCCAGCCCGAAGCCGAGGAGCACCGAATCGAGGTCTAACTCGGTTTTGAACATGGCTACGATGGGGATGGAGCCGCCGCCGCGGGTGGGCACCGGCTTTTTGCCAAACGTGGTTTCGAGCGCCTTGGCCGCGGCGCGGTAGGCGGCTGAGTTGGTGGGCGTTACCACGGGCTCGCCGCCGTGGTGGGGCGTCACCTTCACGGTGATGCCGGCGGGCG
>CAXTFI010000257.1:0-6474 GCA_964243255.1 uncultured Hymenobacter sp. | reverse complement strand
GCGGCGTTGGCGCCCACCTGGTCGAGGCTCTGCACGATGCTGGGGCGCAGGGCGGCGTTGAGGGCCGTTTCCGAGTTTTTGCGCAGCAGCTGGGTGGCGGCATCCTTGCTGCTGCTGGTAACCAGCGACAGCGCATCGCTGAGCGAGAGGTTTTGCAACGCAGTGAGGAAGATGTCTTTAGCGGCGGGCGCGGCGGCCTCGGCGGCGCGATTGAGCAGGTTGGTGGTTTGCTCCACGGCCTGCTTGCCCAGCGGGCCAGGCAGCGAGCTGAGCGTGGTGGCTACGAGCTGCGCATCGGGCGGGAAGGGGATGCGGATGTCGTCGTTCAGGTTGAAGCCGTCGGGCTCGGAGGCGAAGGCCACGGCTTTGGTGATGCCCGTAGTGAGCGCCTCGCGCAGGCCGGTGCTGGCTTCGGCCTCGGTGAGGGGCGCCACGGGGGCGGGAGCCGGCGCGGCAGCCACGGGCTTTGTGGTGGTAGTGGTCGCCTTTTTAACGGGGGCTTTTACCGCCACTTTCTTCACGACGGTTGTTTTTTTAGTGGTAGTAGCCTTTTTAGTGGTTTGGGCCAGGGCCGGAGCGGCGCTCAGCAAAGCCAGCGCCAGGAGTAGATTTTTCATGCGGGGTAAAAAGAAAAAAGCGGGGTGTAAAAAACCGGACGGCCCGTATAGCTGTCCTGCAAGCACCGCGCCGCAAAGTTCTCCATAAAACCCTGCCAAACTATTCTAGCCCCCTCTCGATGGACGTTGAAATTATGACAATCGGCGACGAGCTGCTTTACGGGCAGGTCGTGGATACTAATTCGGCCTTTATGGGCCAGCAGCTGGGCCTGCTGGGCCTGCGCGTGCGCCAGATAACGAGCGTGAGCGACCGCGCCGACGAGATAGTGGCCGCCCTGGACCAGGCCCGTCAGCGCGCCAGAGTTATCCTGATGACCGGCGGCCTTGGCCCCACCAAAGATGACCTCACCAAACACGTGCTGGCCCGCTACTTTGGCCGCGAGCTGGTGCTGCACGAGCCCACGCTGCACCACGTGGAAGAAATTTTCCGGCGCTTCAACCGCCCCATGCTCGACGTGAACCGCCAGCAGGCGCTGGTACCGGCCGGCTGCGAAGTGCTGCACAACGCGGTGGGCACCGCGCCCGGCATGTGGCTGGAAGACGCTGGCACTGTGTTTATTAGCCTGCCCGGTGTACCGTTTGAGATGAAGCGCCTGATGACCGACGAAGTGCTGCCCAAGCTCCGGGCGAAGTTTCAGCTGGCGCCCATCGAGCACGTGGTGGTGATGACGGCCGGGCTGGGCGAGTCGTTCCTGGCCGAGAAAATCAAGGACTGGGAGAATGCCCTGCCGGCCAACATCAAGCTGGCTTACCTGCCCAGCCTGGGCAGCGTGCGGCTGCGCCTCACCGGCACCGCCGACGGCCTCCCCAACCTGCGCCCCCGCATACTGGCCCTGCTGCCCGCACTGCACGAGCGCATCGGCAGCTACATTTTTGCCGAGGAAGACTCGCCGCTCGAAGTAGTAGTGGGCCAGCTACTTAAGGCCAAAGGCTGGCAGCTGGGCACCGCCGAAAGCTGCACCGGCGGCGCGGTGGCGCAGCGCATTACCAGCGTGGCGGGTAGCTCGGCCTATTTTCGGGGCAGCGTGGTGGCGTACGATAACGACCTTAAGGAAAGCCTGTTGGGCGTGAATGCCGAAACCCTGGGCGCGCACGGCGCGGTGAGTGAAGCCACCGTGCGCGAGATGGCTGAGGGGGCCTGCGCCCGCCTGGGCTGCGACGTAGCCCTGGCCACCAGCGGCATCGCCGGCCCCGGCGGCGGCACGCCCCTCAAGCCGGTGGGCACCATTTTTATCGCCTGCGCCACCCCCGCCGGTACCGTGAGCCGGCAAATCAGCATCGACCGCGGCCGGCAGACTAATATCGAATACACCACCCAGGCGGTGCTCATTTTGCTGTGGCAGCAGCTAGCGGGGCATAAGGAAGCAGCGTTGCTAAAGGTGTAGCGCGAAGCGGCATGTGGCGTAAGATTTCGCTTGCGTTAGGGGGCATCCAGGCGGCACCGCGCCGCCTGGATGCCCCCTAAACGCAAGCTGCGCACTGCGCGCGCGCACGAAGCAGCGCTTCGCGCTACTGGCTACTGAACAACAAGCGTTCGTTAGTTTTGCGGTCTTAGCTGGCTAACCTCCCACCCTGGCCCTCCTATGCTCTTCCAACCCGAAATCGAGCAACTGCCGCTGCCCCAGCTGCGTGCCCTGCAAAACGCCCGACTCAAGGAGCAAGTAGCTTACCTGCACGCGCGGGTTCCGTTTTACCAGCGCAAGTTTGCCGAGGCGGGTAGTACGCCGGCTACGTTTCGGGGGCTGGAGGACTTGACTAAGCTGGGCTTTACCAGGAAGGCTGATTTTCGGGATAACTACCCCTTTGGCCTGTTTGCGGTGCCCGAGGCGGAGGTGGCGCGGCTGCACTGCTCCAGCGGCACCACGGGCAAGGCCACGGTGGTGGGCTACACGGCCGGCGACCTGGGTATTTTCTCGGAGGTGGTGGCGCGCTCGCTGGCCGCCGCCGGCTGCCGGCCTGGCATGAAACTGCAAAATGCCTACGGCTACGGCCTGTTTACGGGCGGCCTGGGCATTCACTACGGGGCCGAAAAGCTGGGGCTGACGGTTATTCCGGTGTCGGGCGGCAGCACCGACCGCCAGCTGCAATTATTGCAGGATTTTCGACCCGAAATCCTCTGTGCCACGCCCTCTTATGCTCAGGTGCTGGCCGAGCAGCTGCAGCGGCGCGGCATCGCCCCCGAGGCCATCAATCTGAAGCTGGCCGTGCTGGGCGCCGAGCCCTGGACGGAGGCTATTCGCCAGCAGGTGCAGGGTGGGCTGCATGTGGCGGCCACCAACATCTACGGCCTCAGCGAGATACTCGGGCCCGGCATCTCGCAGGAGGATGTGGACGAGCGCGGCACCGGCAGCTACATCTGGGAAGACCACTTTTACCCCGAAGTGGTGGACAAAGACACCGGCGAGCCCGTGGCCGAAGGCGCAATGGGCGTATTGGTATTCAGCACGTTGACCAAACAGGCGATGCCCATTCTGCGCTATTGGACGGGCGACATCACCACCATTTACTACGCTCACTCGGTGAAGCGCACCCACGTAAAAATGGGCCCCATCCGGGGGCGGGCCGACGATATGCTCATCATTCGCGGAGTCAATTTTTTCCCCACGCAGGTCGAGGATATTCTTAGTAGCCTGGCGCACGCCAGCCCGCACTACCAGATAGTAGCCACCCGCCGCGGCAGCCTCGACGAGGTGGAGGTGAATGTGGAGGTAGCCGAAACGCTGCTGCGCGAGCTGGGATTGGTCACAACTGCCCTCACCGCCGCGCACGTGCAGCAGCACGAGGTTCTGCGGGAGCTTCAGGGCCAGCTTGCCAAAAAAATCAAGGATAACATTGGCCTCAGCATGCGGGTCAACTTGCTGGGCTGCGGGCAGTTGCCACGCAGTGAGGGCGGCAAGCTAAATCGCGTAAAGGACTTGCGGGAAGTGAAGTGATTGTCAGTTGAAAATAAAGAAGATATAAAAAGAGCGTCCTGCTCATCGGTAAAACACACTAAATGAGTCGTTTCCATAAACTAGTTATCAAAAGCGTTACCCGCGAAACGCCCGACTGCGTGTCGCTTTCCTTTGAGGTGCCGGCCGAGCTACGCGAAGCCTTTCGCTACGAGCCTGGCCAGTACCTGACCTTGCGCCGCGAGCACCAGGGCGAAGAGCTGCGCCGCAGCTACTCGCTGTGCAGCAGCCCCTTGGACAACGAGTGGCGCGTGGCCATCAAGAAAGTGCCTGAGGGCCGCTTCTCGACCCTGGCCGTGGACGACGGCCTGCGCCCCGGCGACACCCTGGAGGTGATGCCACCGCAGGGCCGCTTCACGGCCAGCCTACACCCTACCCAGGCCAAAAGCTACGCGCTGTTTGCGGCCGGCAGCGGCATTACGCCCATCCTGAGCATTGCCAAGACGATATTGCTGACCGAGCCGGCCAGTCGGGTGTACTTGGTATATGGCAACCGGGGGCGCAACTCCATCATTTTCAAGGAACAGCTGGAGGGCCTGAAGAATAAGTTTGTGCAGCGCCTAAGCATATTTCACGTGCTGAGCCGCGAGCAGGGCGACAGCGACCTGTTTTTTGGCCGCCTCGACTACGCCAAAGCCACCCAGCTGCTGCAAATAGCGCTGCCCGCCGCCCGCCTCGACGAGTGCTTTATCTGCGGCCCTGAAGAGATGATTCACGGCGTGCGGCAGGCACTCGCCGAAGCCGGCGTAGCCCCCGAAGCCATCCATTTTGAGCTATTTGCTTCGGCCGGCGGGCCGGCTAAGGCCAAGGCCCTGCGCCCGGTGGGCGACGACGACCAGAAAAGCCAGGTAACCCTGCGCCTCGACGGCCGCGGCTACCTGCTCGACATGTCGTACTACGGGGATACGGTGCTCGATGCGGCCCTGGCCGCGGGCATCGACGCGCCCTACTCGTGCAAAAACGGCATGTGCAGCACCTGCCGCGCCCGCGTTACCAGCGGCACCACTGTCATGGATGTTAACTACTCGCTTTCCGAAACGGAGGTGGCTAAGGGCTACGTGCTCACCTGCCAGGCCCGCCCCACTACGGCCACCGTTACGGTCGATTTTGATGAGTAGCACGGCCGCTGGTGGGCGCGGCGGCAGCGCGTAGTGGCAGTTGTGCGTACAGCCTGATTACCTCGGCTATCCCAGTGGCTTTTCGCTTCTTCGCCCCCATGCAGCAGCTCTCCTCCGCCCCCGTTTCTCCTCCCGGCGCCTACGTGCGGCAAGTCGGCATTGCCGTAGGTATCACGTTGGCAGCCTTGCTGTTAACTGGCTTGCTGGGCACGGCGCTGGGGGTGTTTTTGCGGCTGCTGGCGGCGCTGCTCATTGCGCTGCCGCTGCGGGCGGGGGCCGAGGGGCTGCACCGCCGCACGGGCCTGCCCACGGCGCTGGCGCTGGCGCTGCTGGCGCTAGTGGTGCTGGGGCTGCTAGGGGGCATGGGCTGGCTGTTTTCGGCGCGGCTCAGCGAGCAGCTCAGCGGCTTGCAGCAGCAGCTGCCCCAGGCCGTGCGCGATGTGCAAAACCACGTGCGCGGCACGGAATGGGGCCAGTGGCTGGCCAGCGAAAACTTCGACGTGCGCAAGCTCATGGGCGGCACCTCGGAGTGGCTGGGCCGGGCCACGGGTATTTTTTCAACTACGCTCAGCATCGTGGCCGACGGCTACGTCATCCTGTTTCTGACCGTGTTTCTGGTCATTCAGCCCAAAACCTACCGCGCCGGCCTCGTGATGCTGGTGCCCAAAGCCGGCCGCACCCGCGCCCACGAAGTACTCGACAAAATCAGCGATACGCTGGTGAAGTGGGTGCTGGGCCGGCTGGTATCGATGGCCGTAGTGGGCGTACTCACCGTGTTGGGCCTCAACCTCTTGGGGATGCCGCAGGCGGGCGTGCTGGGACTGTTTGCGGGCCTGGTCACGTTTATTCCCAACATTGGGCCGGTGGTGGCGATGGTGCCGGCCCTGCTGCTGGCTTTCTTCAACGGCGGCCCGCCCATGGCGCTCTACGTGCTGCTGCTGTACCTGGGCACCCAAACGCTGGAAAGCGCCGCCGTGTCGCCGGTGCTGCAGCAGCGGCTGATTTCGCTGCCGCCCGCGCTCATCCTGGTGGGGCAGCTCATTATCGGCTCGTTTACGGGCCTGCTGGGGCTCACGCTGGCCACGCCCATCATCGCTATCCTGACCGTGCTGGTGAAAATGCTGTACGTGCAGGATGTGCTGGGTGATGAAGCGGTTAAGGTATAATTAATTGGTGGTGAGTAATTTATGTAAGAGTGACACTACATACCAGCACGTCATGCTGAGCCTGCCAAAGCAGCTCGCTCGCATCGTCTGAGCCGTTACAACGATGCGAGCGAGCTGCTTCGGCAGGCTCAGCATGACGTTCTCTATGGTATGACGCTCAGGTTTACATGACGTTCTTGTTTAAGACCATGACCTTCTGAAAATTCCGTTTACCCCGCTCTCATTCTTTTTCTTTATCTTTGAAAAAAACTAACATTTGTTAGTTAGCGTTGCAGCCTTATGGAAACCCTCGCCCACGACCTCACTCCCGAAGCCCAGTTTCAGGCGCGCATCGACGCCGACATCCGCATCGAGCCCAAAGACTGGATGCCCGAGGCGTACCGCAAAACGCTGATTCGGCAGATTTCGCAACACGCTCATTCTGAGCTGGTTGGCATGCTGCCCGAAGGCAATTGGATTACCCGCGCCCCTTCGCTCAAGCGCAAGTCCATTTTGCTGGCCAAGGTGCAGGACGAGGCGGGCCACGGCCTCTACCTCTACAGCGCCGCCGAAACCCTGGGCACCTCGCGCGACCAGATGCTGGCCGACCTGCACTCGGGCAAGGCCAAGTACAGCAGCATCT
>CAXTFI010000256.1:0-6477 GCA_964243255.1 uncultured Hymenobacter sp. | reverse complement strand
CACAGCGAGCCGTTCCAGAAGCTGATAAATCAGGGGATGATTTTGGGCCGGTCGAGTTTTGTGTATCGGCTTAATCTCACGTACAAGCAGCCTGATACTACCGGTGAATTTCAAATCGTAAATGGCCCTATGCTATTAGTTTCTAAGGGCATTTATGAGCAGATTGATGCGGCAGAGAATTCATATGAAATATTCAAGGATAAGCAAGGTGCCGTGCGAACTCGCCTACGAGAATTTGTAGGAAAGCTCGCATCTCCGATTGGAGAGAACGGTTCTGCTGCTACTGCTGAGTTTGGTAATCCGCTTTTCACGCCATTACACGTGGATGTAAGTATCGTCAATAATGATGTGCTTGATACAGAAGCATTCAAGAAATGGCGACCCGACTATACTGATGCTGAGTTCGTTTTAGAAGACGATGGCCGCTATATCTGCGGCTGGGAAGTCGAGAAAATGTCGAAGGCAAAGTTTAATGTCGTCAACCCCGACGTTCTAGTAAGCCAATACGGTGCGGATGCCCTGCGCCTCTACGAAATGTTCCTCGGCCCGCTGGAGCAGTTCAAGCCCTGGAATACCAACGGCATCAGCGGCGTAGCTACGTTCCTCAAGAAGTTCTGGCGGCTCTTCCACCCCGAAGACGGCGCGCTGGCCGTGACCGACGAGTCCGCCAGCCCCGCCGAGCTAAAGGCCCTGCATAAAGTTATCCAAAAGGTGGCTCAGGACGTGGAGAAGTTCAGCTTCAACACCAGCGTCAGCACCTTCATGATTGCCGTGAACGAGCTAACCGCCCTCGGCACCCACAAGCGCGCCATCCTGGAGCCGCTCGTGCTGCTGCTCTCGCCCTTCGCCCCCCACCTCGCCGAAGAGCTATGGGAAGAGCTAGGTCATGCCTCCGGCAGCATCAGCCACGCCGCCTACCCCGAGTTCCGCGAAGAATACCTGGTGGAGGCCAACGTGACCTACCCCGTGGCCATCAACGGCAAGGTGCGCGACCAGCGCCAGTTTGCCGCCACCGCCACCGCGGGCGAGATTGAAGCTGCTATTCTGGAATCGGATTTCCTGAGCCGCTTCGGCGAGGGGAAAGCGGCCAAGAAAGTGGTGGTCGTGCCCGGCCGCATGGTCAACGTGGTGGTGTAAGCTACCATCCACTAAACAGAACGTCATGCTGAGTTTGCCGAAGCATCTCTACCGTGTCGTTCGAGTATCGTTCGGTAGAGATGCTTCGGCAAGCGGACGCCAGATGAGCATGACGTTCTGATTATAAAATGAAAAAGCCCGCTGCACTTGCAGTGGGCTTTTTCATTTTTATAGTAATCCGTTTTCGCGCAACAGGTCATCGCGCTCTTTATCAGAAATGGAATCCTGGTCCGATTTATCATAAATCGTAAGCAGGAAGATTTGCTCGCCAATTATTTTAACGCACGTAATTGCGCGGGCACCGCCGCTCTTGCCTTTTCCTTTCGCCGCAATGCGAACCCGCACTTTATAGCAGTCACGGCCTAGTGGTTCGCCCGTACGCGGGTCGGCTAGCAATTCTTCCCCTAAGGCTGCCAAGTCCTGCTCGAATGAGGCAAAGCGCTTTACTAAAGGCTTTGCAGTACGCTTAAAGCTCTTCGTCAGGACTATTTCGAAGCTCATGCAAATATTCGTCAAGCGTTTGCAACTTAATCTTGCCCTGCTGATGCAGCTCCACTTCATGCAGCGCCTCCCGGAAATCATCAATCCATTCCTGCTGCTCGGGCGTGTACTGCTTAGGCTTGGGGGCCGCAGCGGGCTTGGCCTTAGCCGCGGGCTTTACCGGTAGGTTCAGCTCGCGCAGGAGCTTTTTCACGAAAGAAACCCGGTCGTCGGGCACGGTTACAATCAGGTCCATAGCTTCAAAGTTACGGGGTGGCTTTACCTCAACAAACAGGCTGGGCGGCGAAGTTTCGGCAGCCGGGCGCACTACTGCCCACCCACTGCGCCGGCTTGCGCCGTGCCCTTGACCATCAGGTACTTATTGTACCAACCCAGATAGCGCACGTACCGGTCCTTGACGTAGCTGGGCGTGGTAACGCCGTGAAACTGACCGGGGTAAATAACCAGTTGCGTAGGCACGTTCAGACTCTTGAGCGCCTGGTACATCTGCTCGGTGTTGAGCAGGGGCACGTTGAAATCCTTTTCGCCGCACACGAAAAGCGTGGGGGTTTTGATGCGGTCGGCGTGGTAGAAGGGGTACGACACGCGCATGTACACGTCGGGGTTTTTCCAGGGCGTGCCCAGCTCAGTTTCATAGTCGCGGATGTACTGGTCGGTACCGTAGCCGGCCAGCACGTTGGCGATGCTGGCGCCACTCACGGCGGCCTTGAAGCGCTGGTCGCGGGCAATAACCTGGTCGGTCATGATGCCGCCGTAGCTCCAGCCGCCCACACCGAGGTGGGCGGGGTCGGCCAGGCCCTGCGCCACGGCATAATCTACCACGGCCAGCACGTCGTCGGTGTCCTTGTTGCCCCAGTCGGCAAATATGGCTTTGCTATACTCCAGGCCCCGGCCCGAGCTACCGCGCGGGTTGGCTACCACTACGGCATAGCCATTGGCGGCAAAGTATTGCCACTCAAACGAAAAGCCGTAGCCAAACTGCGCCACTGGCCCGCCGTGAATGCGCAGGATAGTCGGGTACTTGCGACCCGCCTGGTAGCCCACGGGCTTGATGGTGAAGCCGCTGACCAGCGTGCCGTCCTTGCTTTTGGCCTGAATCGGCTCGACCGCTCCGAGCGTCACGCCGCGTAGCCACGCGTCATTCTGCCTGGAGAGCGGCCGTAGGGCGCCTTTCTTATCCAAGGCAAACACCTCGGTGGGCTGCTGGGGCTGGCTACTGAGCACCACTACCGCGCCTTTGCCGGCCATGTCAAAGTCGCCCACCTGGCGGGGGCCCGCCAGCACTTTCTCCGGCTTGCCGCCGGTAGCTGATACACGCATCAGCGACTCGGCGCGGTCGTCTTCGAGCAGGAAATACACGCTTTTGCCATCGGCACTCCACTGCGGCTGGGTGGTGTTGCGGTCGAGGCCGGCGGTGAGGGCGCGGGCGGGGCCACCGGCCACGTCTACCACCATGAGCTGGTGCAGGGCGTACACGAGCTGCTCCTTGGGGCCGCCCTGCACGAAGGCGATGCGGCGGCCATCGGGGCTCCAGGCGGGGCGGCTGCCGTAGTTGGGCGCGCTCTCGGGCACGTCGGTGGCGAGCAGCGGGCGGGCGGTAGCCCCGGCCTGCGCGTCAATCAGGAAGAGGTCGAAGTTGTCGTGCCGGTCGGGGTCGGGGCCGCGCTTACTGCTGAATACCAGCTGCTTGCCATCGGGGCTCCAGGCGGGCAGGTGCTCATCATACTGGCCCGGCGTGAGGTTGACGAGCCGGCGCGTGGCCACGTCGAACACGTAAAGGTGCTGGCGCTGATTATTCAAATAGCCGTCCACATCCTTCTTGAACTGGAAGCGGTCGATGACGATGGGCGGGGCGGTTTTCTTCCGGGCTTTTTGGGCGGCGGTGAGCGAGTCGGGGTCGGCATCCCGGATAATGAGCGCGATACGCTTGCCGTCGGGGCTCCACACGTAGTCCGACACGCTGCCCTTGAGCCTGGTGGTTTTCTCGGCCTCGCCGCCGGCGCGGTTTAGCAGCCAGAGCTGGGCGTTGCCGCCATCGTCTTCGCCGCGGCTCGACACAAAGCTCAGGTACTTGCCGTCGGGGCTGAAGCGGGGCTTGGTTTCGCTGGCTGGGTTGGTGGTGACGCGCAGGTTTTGGCTGCCATCGACGCGGGCCATCCACACGTCGGCGTCGCGCTTGTCGGTGGCGGTGTCCACGCGGGCCACGGTGTAGGCCACCCACGCCCCGTCGGGTGAGAGGTTGGGGTCGGCTACGTCGCGCAGCTGCGCCAGGTCGCGCAGGTTGAGGGGGCGGGGCGCAGTTTGAGCCACGCTAGCGAGCGGCAGGCTCAAGGCGGCGAGAATGGATAGCAGATTTTTCATAAGCAGCGGGAAAAAGACGGTGAGCAGGTATAACGACGCAGTAGGTTTAGTCGCCCTTTGCGGGGGACCCCACCCCCAGCCCCTCCCCGATGGGGAGGGGAGCCGTTGTATAAGCTGTTAGCTGTTAGCTTTTTCAGAACAGCGCTAGTAGCTAACAGCTCAGAATAGGCTCCCCTCCCCATCGGGGAGGGGCTGGGGGTGGGGCCCCCCGCAAAAGGCGATCAAACCTACTGCGCCTTGGCCCAGCGCGTTGCCCGCCGGGCCGCTTGCTGCTCGGGCGTAAGAAACGTCCAGGCCACGAGCCGGCTCTTTTTCTGGCCTTGCGCCATCTCAATAGTTTTTACTTCTAAAGCCTCCGCCCATTGCAGCTCTTTGTAAATGCCTGGTAGCGTGTGGCTTTGCGAAACCAGCGTGGTAAACCAGAAGCTCGATGTTGGCTGCTGCCGGCTCTCCTTCACCAGCAGGCGCACGAAGGCTTCTTCGCCGCCGGGGTACCACAGCTCGCTGGCTTGCCCGCCAAAGTTGCGGACGGGCGGCGCGGGGCGGCCCGCGTGTCGGCCCCCCAGGTTGGCGGTTTTGCGGCGCGTGCCGGCCGTAGCCTCGGCCAGGGAGGCAAAAAACGGCGGGTTGCAGATGGTGGCGTCAAACACTTCGCCGCGCTTGACTACCCCAACGAGCAGGTGCTGCGCGTCGGGCTGGGGGCGGCAGTCGATGCTGCCGCGCAGCGCCTCGTTGGCGGCCACCATGTGGCGGGCAGCTTCGAGGGCCACGGGGTCGGTTTCGGAGCCCACAAAGCGCCAGCCGTAGGCCTGGTGGCCGATAATGGGGTAAATGCAGTTGGCCCCCACGCCAATATCGAGCACCGAGATGGTTTTGCCGCGCGGCACTACGCCGCCGTTGCTATCGGCCAGCAAGTCAGCCACGTAGTGCAGGTAGTCGGCCCGGCCGGGGATGGGTGGGCACAGGTAGCCGGCCGGAATATCCCAGTGCGCAATGCCGTAGAAGTGCTTGAGGAGCGCCTGGTTGAGCGCTTTCACGGCCTCGGGGTTGGTAAAATCGACGGATTCGTTGCCAAATTTATTGACTTGCACGAAGGCAGCGAGCGGCGGGCTGGCGGTGATGAGCGCGGGGAAATCGTAGCGCTCCCGGTGCGGATTGCGCGGGTGCAGCACGTCTTTGCTGGCGAGCAGGTCTTTGGGCGGTTGGGTCATTCTCCAAAGTTACGCAGCGCGCTAGCTTCGGCCGGAGGGGGTAATAGGGTAAAATACACTGATTTTTTTGGGAGATACCTCCTTTTTGCCCCCTACCTTGTGCCCGTCAACCGTTTTTTTGCTCTATGATGCCTTCTTACGCTTCTTATCTTAGAACTGATGCCAGGCGCTGGCTACGTGGCACGGCCCTGCTGGCCGGCCTGCTGGCCAGCAGGGCCGGCCACGCCCAAACCGCCGCGCCCAGCCCGCCCCCAACGGCCGCGGCCGACGCGGCCGGCCCGCTGCTCACGCCCGCCCAGTTTTTGGGTTATAAGCTAGGCGACCAGTTTACGCCCCAGGCCGACGTGCTGCGCTACGCCGCCCACGTGGTGGCCCACGCGCCCGGCCGCATGCGCATCACGCGCTACGGCCAAACCTACGAGCACCGCACGCTGGAAGTAATCGAAATTGGCAACGCCGAAAACTTCGGCCGACTAGCTGATATTCAGCGCAATGGCCGCCGGCTGGCCAGCCTGGAGAGCGGCGCCGCCAGCCGCCAAATGCCCGCTGTGGCGTGGCTTAGCTACAACGTGCACGGCAACGAAGCCGTGAGCTCGGAGGCCGTGCTGCAAGTGCTTTATGACCTAGCCAACCCCCAGGATGCCCAGATGCAGGGCTGGCTCCAGAATACGGTGGTCGTGATTGACCCCTGCGTAAACCCCGACGGCCACGACCGCTACGCCAACTGGTACAACCGCGTGCGCAACCAGAGCCCCAACGCCGGCGCCGACTCCTGGGAGCACCACGAGCCCTGGCCCGGCGGGCGCTACAACCACTACTACTTCGACCTGAACCGCGACTGGGCCTGGCAAACCCAGCAGGAAAGCCGCCAGCGCATTGTGCTGTATAACAAGTGGTTGCCGCAGGTGCACGCCGACTTCCACGAGATGGGGCCGAACAACTCGTACTACTTCTCGCCGGCCGCCAAGCCCTTTCACCAGGACATTACGCCCTGGCAGCGCCAGTTTCAGAACGTGATTGGCGACTACAACCGTAAGGTGTTTGACCAAAACAACTGGCTCTATTTTACCCGCGAGGTGTACGACCTGTTTGCCCCTACCTACGGCGATACCTGGCCCAGCTTCAACGGGGCCATCGGCATGACCTACGAGCAGGGCGGCGGCGGCCCGGCCGGCGTGGCCTATGCCCGCACCGACGGCGATACCCTCACCCTGGCCCAGCGCATTGCCCACCACCACGCCGCCAGCCGCGCCACCATTCAGGCCAC
>CAXTFI010000255.1:0-6546 GCA_964243255.1 uncultured Hymenobacter sp. | reverse complement strand
CAATCTGGTGGCTCATCCACTGGCCCGGCAAGCCCGACGAGTAGGGCCAGAACAGTCTAAATTCCAAGTACTTGCGGGCATCGAAAGCCTCGGCGGGGCGGTTCAGCAGGTAGCGTTTCCAGTCGGTGTCGGCTTCCCGGAGCTGGGGCACGAGGTCGGCGCGGCGCCAGCGGCCGGGCTGGTTCACGTTCCAGGTCAGCTCCACCATTTTGAGGGCGCCAAACTTACCCGACTTGATGAACTGCTCGGCCGCCTGGTAGTTGGCCCCGCTGCGGCGCTGCGAGCCGATTTGCACAATCTGCTTCGAGGCTTTAATGGCCTTGAGGGCGGCCCGGTTGTCGGCCATTGTCTCGGCAAATGGCTTTTCGCAGTACACGTCGCAGCCGGCCTGCACGGCCTCGATGGCGTGCAGCGCGTGCTGAAAGTCGGCGGTGCTCACGAATACCGCGTCCACCACCTTCTTATCATACATCTCCTCGTTGTTGCGGTAGGCCACCACGTCGCGCTGCATCTTCTCCTTCCAGAGGGCGGCGCCCTCTTCGCGGCGCTTTTTCCAGATGTCCGACACGCCCACCACCTCAAAGTTGAGCTCCTTGTAGTGGCTCAGAAAGCACGGCAGGTGCGAGCTGCGGTGGCGGTCCGAAAAGCCCACCACGCCCACGCGCACCCGGTCGTTGGCGCCGAGTATGCGCTTGTAGCTGCTGGCCGACCAGGAAGTGCGCGCCAGCAGCACGCCCGCGCCGGCCAGGGCCGTTTGCTTGAGAAAAAGACGCCGGGGGTTGGGTTCGGTAGCCATGGGTGGGAAAAAGAGGATGGAGAGTAATTACTTGAGCGACTTGAGCTTAATGCTTCGAAACGACACGCGGTTGCCGTGGTCTTGCAGCAAGATATGGCCCTGCGGGGCCAAGCCGAAGTGGGGCCAGACGTGGTACTTGCTTTGCGCCACCAGGGCGAGAAACTCCGGGTCGCCGCGCACGTATTCCAGCACTTTCACGCCGTTGAGGTAGTGCTCGACGTGGTGGTTGGGGTACACCACCACGCGGCCCACGTTCCACTCGCCGATGGGGTGCACGAAGCGGGCCGGCTTGTCGGCCGTTTTCAGGTCGTAGAGCGAGGCCAGCGTGCGGTCGCCATCGCGCCCGAGCTTGGCATCGGGGTGCAGCGCATCGTCGAGCACCTGGTATTCGAGGCCGATGGCCGAGCCCTCGGTTTGCTCGGCCAGCGTCACGAAATACTTCACGCCGCTGTTGGCACCGGGGGTCAGCCGGAACTCAAACGAGAGGTCGAACGCCTTGTACTGCGCCGTTGTCACGATGTCGCCGCCATTGGCCGCCTCCTTGCCTTCGGCGGGCAGCACCGTGAGGGTACCCGCCGTGAGGGCCCAGCCGCCGGCCGGGAAGGTAGCCGCCCGGGCGCTGCGCCAGCCCGCGGTGGTTTTGCCATCAAACAACAGCTGCCAGCCGTGCTGCTTCTCGTACGCGCTCAGGTAGTTGGGCACAAACCCCGCCACGTAAATATCGGCTGGGAAGGCACTGGGCTTCAGGCCCGTCGTTTGCAGGTTGATATTCTTGAAATAGACCCGCTTGCCGGCCTGCTCCCCGCTGGTGATGGCGTGCACCTGCAAGCCGATAAAGCCCTTAGGGTCAAGCGAATCGACTACGTAGGCCGTGGGCACGCCATTGACCCACGTCTTCATCTCGGGGCCAATGCACTCCACTTTGAGGTGGTTGTACTGGCCTACTTTAAAGGCCGTTTTGGCCGCCGGGTGCAGGTCGAGCGGGTAAAGCCATTCGCGGCGGGCCTCGTCGTAGATGCCGCCCGACCAGCTCCGGGCCGAAGGGTCAATTTCGACCTGCCGGCCGTACACCTTGCCGGGGTGCCCCGCGGGGTTGAAATGGCTGCGGGTCTGCACCCCCGAGTTGCTCAAGGGGCTCTCAATCAGTACGTCCAGCTCCAGCACGAAGTCGCCGTATTCCTGGTCGGTCACCAGAAAGGTGTTGCCCGAATCCGGCACGGCCGTACCGACAATGGCCCCGTTCTCCACCCGGTACTCGGCCGTGCCTCCCAGGCGGTGCCAGCCCGCCAGGGTTTTGCCGTCAAACAGCGGTTGCCCGGTGGCGGCCTGGGCCCAGCCCGCCAGAGGCGCACTACACGCCAGGCCAGCTAGCAGCCCACCAGCGGCGAGCGCGAGAGATTTTTTCACGGCAGGGGCTGAAAAGCGTTGGGGTGGGAAGTACTGCCTTACCGGGGCATTCTCCGGTAAAGCGGCCAACGGCGGCTGTAAAGTAGCGGTAACTACCTCTAAGTAAGGCAAGCAGGGGCGTTATTTATCTTCGCAAACGTTATCGGCAACGTTCTCGCTCGTGTGTAGCCTGGGCAGGCCGGGCCAGCGGGTTGGCCGGCTGGGACTGTTTGAGTTGATTCTTAGTTTATCCAGCACGCCGTAGAGACGCATCTTTGCGTCTCGTCGTTGAACGTGCACTATCGCAATCGTTCAACGACGAGACGCAAAGATGCGTCTCTACGGCGTGCTGGAGCTAACTCAAATAGCTTTTAGCCGCGAGCTGGCACCTCGTCGGGCGTTACCTTATAGAACCTAGCGCCATATAAAAACACGACCACGTAGCAGATAATGGGTAGGTAGTAAGCGTGCGCTACGCTTAGGTTGGCCACCGGCCCCATCACGAAGCGCGGAAACAGCGCCGCGCCCACCACGCCCATCACAATGAACGACGAGGCCAGCTGCTTGTGCCGCCCCAGGTCCTTGAGCCCCAGGCTGTAGATGATGGGGAACATGATGCTGAAGAAAAAGTTGAGCCCGATGAGCGCTCCAAACGATACCCAGCCCGCGTGCTGGGCCACGAGCAGGCACATCCCAATATTGGCCACCGCGGCGGCCGCCAGCAGGCGGTTGGGCGCAATAAACTGCATGAGGTAAGTGCCCAGGAAGCGCCCCAGCATCATGCCTACCAGGCTGAGCGAGAAGAAGTAAGCGGCTACATCGTTGGCCAGGTGCGGCAGGCCGGGCCCCAGGCCCACGGTGCGGCTAAAGAGGGTGCCCACCTGCCAAAAGCCGTGAATGGCCGGCCCTGGCTTCAGCCCCATATAGTCGGTGCCGTAGTTGATGAAGTACGCCCAGGTACCGCCCTGGGCCGCCGTGTTGAAAAGCTGCGCCACGCAGGCCCACACGAAGTGCTTGTGCTGAAACAGGCTTTTGTCGGCTGCCAGGTCGGTGGGCGTGTCATCGGTTTCGCTCACGGCCGTGCCGGGGGTATGCTCGGCGTTGAGGGCGGGCACCTTCACAAAGGCGAAAGCCAGGGCAATGCTGCCCACCACCGCCCCGATGAGGGAGTAGAGCACCTTCACCGACGATAAGTCGCCGGCCGCATGGGTGCCGCGCAGCACAAAGTAGCCCCCAATCAGCGGCCCCGACACCGCCCCGATGCCGTTGATGGCGTGCGAAAAAGTGATGCGCCGGTCGGAGCTGGCCGGGTCGCCCAGGCCGTCCAGAAACGGGTGCGCCACGGCTTCGAGCGTGCCCAGGCCGCAGGCCAGCACAAACAGCGCCACGAGCAGGAAATTAAACGAGGCCGCATTGGCCGCCGGCACCATTAGAAAGGCCCCGGCGGCGTACAGGCCCAGGCCCAGGATAACGCCCTTCTGGTAGCCAAAGCGCTTCATAAACCAGCCGGCGGGCAGGCCCATCACAAAGTAGGCCCCGAAGATGGCCACCTGCACGTAGGCGGAATTGGCCTTGCTCACGTGCAGCACCTGCTGGAAGTGCTTGTTGAGCACGTCGCCCATCGTCACGCCCAGGCCCCAGAGCATGAACAGCGACACCACAAAAACAAGCGTAATAATATAGCGCCGCTCGGTGAAGGGCGGCGGGGCAATGGGCGGGGGCGTAATGGTAGGGAGCATAAAAGGAGAAAAAGGCATTGAAAAACGTAATCGAAGCTTATTGTAAGGCCCGGCCGATGGCAGCATGAGCGCGGACTGGCAGCCCCTAAAAAAGGTAGCGCAGGGAGGAAATAGCGGCATAGTGGCCCACCGTTTGTAGGAGAGGGTAGTACCTTGCAGCACTTAAGTACTACTACTCTTCCCGAAAACAAGCTGCTACCCCTATTCAATCCCGCTATGGTACCATTTTACGGCTTCACTGGCCCCGGCTGGCTGGCTGGTCTGGCGCACGGCATCTGGTACGTAATGCAGGGCTACGTACTATTGTTTTATGCCTACGTGTTCAGTCCGGTTATCATCTACCTGCTGTTCTCGGCGCGCATCAACCGGTTGTTTCGGCGGGGCGGGGGCCCGGCGGCACCCGCCCGCACCGATTTTGTGCTGCTGGTGCCGGCCCACAACGAGGCCGCGCTGCTGCCCGGCCTGCTGGCCAGCCTGGGCCAGCTGAGCTACCCAGCCGGCCGCTACCGTACGGTAGTAGTGGCCGACAACTGCACCGACGACACCGCCGCGCTGGCCCAGGCGGCGGGGGCTACCTGCCTGGTGCGCACCACCAGCCAGGTTTCCAGCAAGGCGCAGGCCCTGCGCTTTGCGGCCGAGCAGCTAACCCTGGCAGACCAGGGTGCGGAGACGGTGGTGTGCATCGTGGACGCCGATTGCCACCTCGACCCGCAGTTTTTGACGGAGCTCGACCGGCACTTTGCCCGGCCCGGCGCGGCCCCGGTGGTGCAGTGCAGCCGCCGCGTGGGCAACGCCTTTGAGTCGGACGTGACGGTGCTCGATGCCGCGGCCGAGGCCATGCGGCAGCAGGTGGGGCTGGGCACGCGCGCGCTGCTGGGCCTCGATGCCTTTATTCTGGGCCTGGGCTGCTGCCTGCGGGCCCCCGAGTTTGCCCGGCTCATGGCCCTGCCCCAAACCTCGCTGGCCGAGGACAAGGAGTGGAAAGCCGACCTAACCCAGCGCCGGGTGCCGGTAGCCTACTGCCCGGCCGCCGGCCTGAGCTACCAAACGGTGAGCGACCCGCAGGCCTTTGGCAAGCAGCGCCAGCGGTGGCTGGCAGGCCAGCTCACGTCGGCCCGCACCCACGGCCTGCCCCTGCTGGCCCAGGGCCTGCGCCGGGGCAGCCTCACGCAGCTCGACTTTGCCTGCGACCTGCTGCAGCCGCCCCGCTCGTGCCTGCTGGTGGCCGCGCTGGTGTTTGGCGCGGTAGCCCTGAGCACCGGGCAGCCGGCGCTGGGCGGGGCGTGGCTGGTGCTGGCGGGGTCGCTGCTGGGCTACGGCGTGCTGGGGCTGCGCCTGATAGGCGCAGCCCCGCGGCACTTGCTGGCCCTGTTGGTGGGGGTAGGGCTGGTAATGGGCGTGGCCAAGTCGGTGGCGCTGATTTTGGTGGGGTACAAGGAGAAAGACTGGAAGCCCACGCGGCTGGCGAGTAAAAAGCTGGTTAGCAAAGAGCTGGTAGACTGATAGCTACGCTTATGGCGCGCCCGCAGGTCAGCATTCTCATGTACCACGCGCTCGTGGCGCGCCCCGAGCCTTATATGGCCGCCGTGCACGTGGCCATAGCCCGCTTTGCCGAGCAAATGGCCTGGCTGGCCGCCGCCGGCCACCGGGTGCTGCCGCTGGCCGAGGCGCTGGCCACCCTGCGCCCGCCGGCGGCCGGCGGCCCCCCGGTAGTGGCCCTCACCTTCGACGATGGCTACCAGTCGCTCTACACCCACGCCCGGCCCATCTTGCAGCAGTACGGCTTCGCGGCCACCCTGTTTTTGACCACCGACGCGGTGGGCGAGCCCAGCTACGCCGGCCAGGGCGAGTTTGCGCGCTCGGCCCCGGCCGGCGACCCGCCCCTGCGCTGGGTTGAGCTGCAAGCGCTGCAAGCCGCTGGCTGGCACATCGAGGCCCACGGGTGCAGCCACCAGGCCCTGGCCGGGCGGCCCCCGGCGGCGCAGCTAACCGAGCTGCGCGGTAGCCGGGCCGCCATTGCCCAGCACCTGGGGCGCGCGCCGCGGTTCTTCGCCTTTCCCTACGGCAGCTACGACCGGCACACCCTGCGCGCCCTGGGCCCGGCGGGTTACGCGGCGGGCTTTTCGGTGCATACCGGCCCCGCCACCCCGGCCAGCGACCCGCGCCGCCTGCCCCGCCTCGAGCTCACGGCTTCTACTGACCTGCCCACTTTTCAGCAGCTGGTAGCTACTGGCTACGTCTCGCGGGCCGCGCAGCACCGCGCCCGCCTGCGCGACTGGGCCTACCGCGTGCCGGCCGTGAAGGATGCGATGCAGACAGTCCTACGCAGTATAAAGAATTAGGAATTTAGAATGAGGAATTAAGAATGAGGAATTAAGAATGAAAAAAATAACTGCTTAATTCCTCATTCTCAATTCCTCATTCTCAATTCCTCATTCTCAATTCTTCATTCTCAATTCTTCATTCTCAATTCTTCATTCCTAATTCCCTCTCAAATACCCGCCCAGCTCCGAGATGCTGGCAATGCCGAGCTGCCGCGCCTGCTGCCCCCGCATGAGCAGGCAGTAGGTGTTGTTGAAGCCCAGCGGGGCGCGCCACTCCAGGCCGTAGCGCCGCCGAAACTCG
>CAXTFI010000254.1:0-6549 GCA_964243255.1 uncultured Hymenobacter sp. | reverse complement strand
GGGCGTAGGCCAGGTCGTCGGTGAGGGCCACGAAGCGGGCGGCCAGCTCGTCGGGCGAGGCGGGCGGGCGGGCGTCGTACTGCTGCCAGCGCGCCTGGTTTTGACTTAAAAAAACGGCTTCGCGCATAAGTCGGCGGGGTTAGGGCCTTAAAGGTAGGCAGCGGCTGAATACGCACTTAGTCGGAAAGGTGTATTTTTCGGCTCATTTCAGGCTAGCAGGCTTCATGGCGACCATTCGCATTCACACCACCCAGAATGTCACGCTCGAATACGAGGTGGCCAGCATCGGCAGCCGCATTGTGGCCTCGGTTATCGACAACCTGATTATCGTGGCCTGGGCGATTGCGGTAATGCTCACCGCGTCGGCCCTGCTGGGCCGCCACAGCACGTTAATTGCCTGGATAATTGGCTTGCTGGTAGGTATCCCCTTCGTTTTCTACCACTTACTGAGTGAGGTATATTTCAACGGCCAGAGCCTGGGCAAGAAGGCGCAGCACCTGCGCGTGGTGCGCCTCGACGGCACCGCGCCGCGCTTGGGCGACTACTTCCTGCGCTGGCTGCTGCGCCTCGTCGATTTTGGGTTTGGCAGCGGGCTGGTGGCCGTCGTCACCATTGCCGCCAACGGCAAAGGCCAGCGCCTCGGCGACCTGGCCGCCGGCACCAGCGTTATCAGCCTGCGGGCCCGCCCCGGCCAGCTCGCCGACTTGGCGGCCCCGGCCGCGCCGGTGGGCTACCAGCCGGTATTTGCGCAGGCCGCCGACCTCAGCGACCACGACGTGGCCCTGCTGCGCCAGCTGCTTGGCCGCAGCCTGGAGCACGAAAACTACCTGCTGCTGCACGAAACGGCCGTTAAAATAAAGCAGCTGCTGCACCTCAGCAGCGACCTGCCCGACGAGGCGTTTCTGCGCACCATTCTGCGCGACCACGCCCACCTGGTGGGGCATGTCTAGGAAATTGATTTTTAGCGATATTTCGCTTCACAACAGCTCAGAAGAAAGGCCGACCCCAGTTGAGGTCGGCCTTTCTTCTGGGCTGACTAATAGTCAGTCAGCTACTCGGGCTACTCCGTAAGGGCCACCTGGCGGGTGCCGGCGGCCTGGCCGTCGAAGCTGAGGCGGAAGAAGTAGAGGCCGGCGGCCAGGCCGGGGTGGCTCCAGCGCAGCGTTTGCGGGCCGGCGGCCAACTGGCCGGCGTCCAGCTTATCCACCGTGCGGCCCAGCGCATCGCTCACCGTGAGCTCGACGTGGGCGGCGCGGGGCAGGCCAAAGCTGAGGCTGGTGGCCCCGGCGGCGGGGTTCGGGAACAGGGTGAAGCTGGTGGCCAGCTCGGCCGAGCGGCTGGCCGTGACCACGCCCGTGGCGGCGGCCACGGCGATGTCGCGGGCAGCCAGGCCGTTGCCGATGGGCCCCACCAGGGTGGCGGCCCCGGTCGTCAGGTTCACCGTGTAGAGCGACGTATTGGCCGAGGTGCCGGTGTTGGCCACCAGGTAGGCCGTGTTCAGGCCCACGCCCGTGCTGTAAATATCGAGGTCCACAGTAGGCGTGGTAGCGTTCACGCTGATGCCCGACGACCCTACGCGCGTAAGCTGACCATCAACGAGCGGCGTGAAGGAAACTGCCTGGGTATTAAGCGTATTGAGCGCCTCATCGTAGTCGTAGATGGTGGTGGTCGAGGTGGCAGTAGCTCCCGCAAAGCTATTGGTATGGGCAAGGGCTCCCACGCTGGGGCGCGAGGCGTTGCCGGAGTAAAATAGCGTGCCATCGGTGGCAACCAGCTCGCCGGTGAGGGGATTGAGGCGGTAGTTGTTGCGGTTGGCGCCCACCACCCGGATGCGGTCGGTGGTGGGGTTAAAATCAAAGCCAATACTGCCCGTGCCCAGCGTCAGGCGCACGGCGGCCCCCACGGGGGTAGCCACGCCCGTTACGGCATTAAGGGTGTACACCTGCGCGTTGGCTCCGCTGGCGGCGCTGGCATTGTAGCCCAGCGCGTAGAGCGCATTGTTGAGCGGGCGCACGTCGAGGCCGGCCAGCGTTTGGGTTGCATCGACGCCCGTGATGCTCACCGACGAGCGCAGGGTGCCGGGCAGCGCCGTGTCGAAGGTAATGAGGCTGGTGCCCGCCAGCGCGTAGGCCAGCTGGCCCCGCACCGGCGCGGGGGCAGCCCCCCCAATGGCCAGCGCAATATCAGCTACTTCCAGGCTGGTGTTGTTACCCAGGGCACCCAGGCGGGCAGTAGCCCCCGTGGCCAGGTTGAGGCTGTAAAGCGCCGACGTATTGAGGAAAGTAGACGTCGAAACGTCGCTGGTAGACAAGTAAGCGACGTTTTGCCCGCTGGCCGGATTGTAGTAGATGTCGAGGTCGGAGCTTTGGTAGTCACTGCTCGTATTCACCCCCAGGGTGCCCACCGTGTTGAGGGTGCCCGCGTTAGGTGGGTTTTGCGTTACCAGGCGGCTGGCGGCGAGGTCAATATCGTAGAGCGTGGTAGCCTGGCTACCGATGTACGAGTTAGTATAAGCCGAGGAGCCCACCACGGGCGTGGTAGCGGCGTTGGGGTCGGTGCTGGCGTAAGCCAGCTGGGTGTCGGTGCCGGCCAGGGCCCCCGTAACGGGGCTGAGGCGCAGGTTGACCCGGTTGCTGCCCGTCACCCGAATCAGGTCGGCCGTGGGGTTGAAGTCGAAGCCAATGCGGGCGGGGTTGTTGCCCAGGTTCAGGGTTTGGGCGCTGCCCACCGCCGTCAGCGCGCCCGTAGTCAGGTTGGCCTTGTAGAGCTGAACCTGCTGGCCAATAAGTGCATAGCCCAGGGCAAACAGCTCCCCGGTAGCGGGCCGAAAGTCAATGCCTATCAGGTACTGGTTGCTGCTGAGTATGCCCGTAAGGGCAACGGTGGCGGTGAATGCACTCGGGTTCGTGACTTGAAAAGTAGACAGACTGTAATTGTTGCTCGTGGTGCGGGTGAGGGCATAGCCCGTTTGCGCCGCAGCCGGCAGGGCGGCGCCCCCAGCCAGCAATAAGCTTAGCAGTAGCGACTTAGGTATTTTTATTTGATTAGTGAAGTTTTGAAGCATGAACGTACGGAGAGAAAAATCAAAAAATACTGCGTGGTAACAAAGCCGAATTTACGCCCGCAGTGCCTCAGTACCTGAATGCTTACTGATTATGAGCAGTGCCTAACATTTATAAGGCATTTACAATCAATATATTATACCATAAAAAGTCTCCCGTGCTTAGCGCTATTTATTTTTTGCGGAAGCTGCCCCTTGGCAGAAGCGCCCACGCAAAAGGCCAGCCCCCTTAAGAGGCTGGCCTTTACTATTTTACCTGTAAAATCAATCGCCGACTACTCGGTAAGGGCCACCTGGCGGGTGCCGGCGGCCTGGCCGTCGAAGCTGAGGCGGAAGAAGTAGAGGCCGGCGGCCAGGCCGGGGTGGCTCCAGCGCAGCGTTTGCGGGCCGGCGGCCAACTGGCCGGCGTCCAGCTTATCCACCGTGCGGCCCAGCGCATCGCTCACCGTGAGCTCGACGCGGGCGGCGCGGGGCAGGCCAAAGCTGAGGCTGGTGGCCCCGGCGGCGGGGTTAGGAAATAGGGTGAAGCTGGTGGCCAGCTCGGCACCACGGTTGGAAGTAACCACGCCCGTAGCGGCGGCAATAGCAATGTCGCGGGCAGCCAGGCCGTTGCCGATGGGCCCCACCAGCGTAGCCACGCCAGTAGTCAGGTTCACGGTGTAGAGCGACGTGTTGGCCGAAGTAGTGCTGTTGGCCGATAGGTAAGCGGTGTTCACGCCCACGCCCGTGCTGTAAATATCGAGCGAAACGATGGGCGCGGTAGTGCTCACCGTGATGCCCGAGGCGCCCACTGGCGTGAGCTGGCCATCCATGGGCGGGTTGGCGGTGGCCTGGGTGTTGAGCTGGTTCAGCGCCTGGTCGTAGTTGTAGAGCATGGTGCCCGTGGTGGCGCTGGCGGCAGCAAAGCTGTTGGTGTACGCCACCGTGCCGATGGTGGGCGTGGCGGTGCCCGTGGTATACGCCACCACACCATCGGTAGCGGCCAGAGCCCCGGTGATGGGGTTGAGGCGGTAGTTGTTGCGGTTGGCGCCCACCACCCGGATGCGGTCCACGGTAGGGTTAAAATCGAAGCCCACGTTGCCCGTGCCCAGCTCCAGGCGCACGGCCGTGCCAATGGCCGAAGCCAAACCCGTAACCGCGTTAATGGTGTAAATCTGCGAGTTAGCTACCCCCGCGGCGGCGGCGGCATTGTAGCCCAGCGCGTAGAGCGCGTTGTTGAGGGGGCGCACATCCAAGCCCACCAGGGTCTGGGTGGCATCCACGCCCGTAATGCCCACCGACGTGCGGATGGTGCCCGGCAGCGCCGTGTCAAACGTGAGTAGGTTGGTACCGCCCAGCGCGTAGGCCAGCTGGCCCGTTACCACCGGCAGCGTAGCCGGGCGGTCGATGGCGAAGGCAATATCCGTAACCAGGGTGCCTGCCGGACCCACGGCGCCCACGGCCACCATATCGGCGCCCGTAATAAAGTTTAGGGTATAAAGCTGCGTGGTGGGGGCGGCGGCCGTGCCGCTGGCAATGGTCAGGTAGGCCGCGTTGGCGCGGGTGGTCGGGTTGAAGTAAATATCGAGGTCGGTGGCCAGGGCCGTGGCCGTGCTCACCGTCAGGGCCGTGCGGCTGTTGAGGGTGCCGTCGTTGGGCGGGTTTTGCGTCGTGTAGAGGCTTTTGGCCTCGTCAATGTCGTAGAGCACCGTATTAGTAGCCCCAATGTAGGAGTTGGCATACGCCACCGACCCGATGACGGGGGTTTGGCCCGCGTTCACGTCGGCGGGCACCGTGGGGGTAGAGGTGGTGTTGCCGGGGTTGTAGTTGAGTGCCAGGTCGGTGGCGGCCACCGCGCCGTTGGCGGGGTTCAGGCGGTAGTTGGTGTTGTTGCTGCCCGTCACCCGAATGCGGTCCACGGTGGGGTTGAAGTCGAAGCCAATCCGGTTGGTGGTGGTACCCAGGTTGAGGGTAGTGAGCGCGGTGCCTACCGCCGTGAGTGCGCCGGTAGTGGCGTTCAGGCTATACAGCTGCGACTGGGTGCCGGTGGGGTTGTAGCCCAGCGCAAACAGCTGGCCCGTATTGGGCCGCGTGTCGAGCCCCACCAGGGTTTGGCCGGCGGTAAGCCCCGTAATCGGGAGCGTGGCCGTGAAAGTGCCCGGTGCCGTGGCATTGAAGGTGACCAGGCTCGCGGCGCCGCTCGTGCCGGAGGCGAGCCCGTAAACGGTTTGGGCGGCGGCCGGCAGGGCCAGCGCGCCGGCCAGCAGGGCTCCCAGGGCCAGGCCCCGGCCCGTAGCCGCTCGCAAATCGAAGGTAAAAAGTGTACGCATGAGATGAAGAAAGAAATAAAAGGTGAGAATTCTATTTGTAACACAAGCAGTTAAGCCCGTGCATACTTACGACTAAACCCCTGGGGCTGGATGAAGCAGAAATGAATTTTAACGCCGATTTAATGCTTTTCTTCTTTTTTGCCAACTTGAACGCGGATTCGCCAAAGTGGTCCGGGTTCGGCCAGCTGCCGCGCCGGGCACACCTCAGTGCTACCACTTTCTGAAAATTACATAAACCGCCAGTAGTATCAAAGCAAAACCTACTAAATGATTCCAGCCGAGCTTGTCGGTTTTGAAAACGTACACCGCGCACAGCGTAAACACGGTGAGCGTGATAAACTCCTGAATGACTTTGAGTTGGAACAGGTTGAACGGCCCGCCGTTTTCCTCAAACCCCACGCGGTTGGCGGGCACCTGAAACAGGTACTCGAAAAAAGCTAACCCCCAGCTCACCAGGATAATACCCACCAAACCCAGCTTGCTAAACCAGGCCAGCTTTTTGAACTGCAAATGCCCATACCAGGCAAACGTCATAAACAGGTTGGAGATGGTGAGTAGCAGGATGGTAAGGGCACCTTTCATCGGTTTTGGGATAAATAAGCAGACAAAAAAGAACGTCCTGCCCATCTAGCGTCCGCTTGCTGAAGCAGCTCGCTCGCCTCATTGGACGATTAATCCAACCGGCGCGGTAGAGATGCTTCGGCAAACGGACGCCAGATGGGCAGGACGTTCTGGTTGACCAGGAAGTCGCTGCAGTAGCTGCTTCCTTATAGCAGGCCCAGCGCTAGCCGGCCGCGATGGCCTTGCGGCGGCTGGGCCGGGTACCGGGCTGGCGCTCCTCGCCCTGGGCCAGCAGCTCGTCGTCGCGCTCGGTCTTTTTGGGTATCCAGCTCACGCCGTAGAGGTCCTTGCGGCGGTCGCGCAGGTTGCGCACGGCCCCGCTGGTATTCAGGTCCTTAAGCAAGTCCAGGTCGAGGTCGGCGATAAGGGTCATCTCCGTGTTGGGCGTGGCTTCGGCCACGATGGCATCGTGCGGGAAGGCAAAGTCGGAGGGACTAAACACGGCCGACTGCGAGTACTGGATGTCCATGTTTTCGACGCGCGGCAGGTTGCCCACCGAGCCCGTGATGGCCACGTAGCACTCGTTTTCGATGGCGCGGGCCTGGGCGCAGATGCGCA
>CAXTFI010000253.1:0-6569 GCA_964243255.1 uncultured Hymenobacter sp. | reverse complement strand
TGCCGTGCAGCGTGAACGAGAGCACCCCGCCGAAGCCGCGCTTGAGGTACTTGGCGGCATTTTCGTGGTTGGGGCTGCTCACCAGGCCGGGGTAGCTCACGTGGGCCACCTCGGGGCGCTGCTCCAGCCACTGGGCTACTTTGAGGGCGTTCTCCACGGTGCGCTCCACGCGCAGGCTCAGCGTTTCGAGGCCTTGCAGCAAGAGGAAGGAGTTGAACGGACTGATGGCGGGGCCAAAGTCACGCAGGCCCTCCACGCGGGCCCGAATAGCGAAGGCGATGTTGCCAAACGGCCCGTTCTTGCCAAACACGTCGTTGAAAATCAGGCCGTGGTAGCCCTCACTGGGCTCGGTAAACTGCGGGTACTTGCCGTTGCCGAAGTCGTAGGTGCCACCGTCCACGATGATGCCGCCCACGCTGGTGCCGTGGCCGCCTATCCACTTGGTAGCCGAGGCCACCACAATGCTGGCGCCGTGCTTAAGGGGCTGAAACAGGTAGCCGCCCGCGCCGAAGGTATTATCCACCACCAGCGGAATGTCGTGCTTCCTGGCCACGGCCGCAATGCGCTCAAAATCAGGCACACTGTAGCTCGGGTTGCCGATGGTTTCGACGTACAACGCCTTGGTGTTCTGGTCAATCAGCTTCTCAAAGCCCTCGGCATCGTCGCCATCCACGAAGCGCGCCTCAATGCCCAAGCGCTTGAAGGCCACCTTAAACTGGTTGTAAGTGCCGCCGTAGAGGTACGAGCTGGCCACCAGGTTGTCGCCGGCCTGCAAAATGTTATTCAGGGCAATAAACTGCGCCGCCTGCCCCGAGCCCACGGCCACGGCCGCCACCCCACCTTCGAGCGCCGCCAGGCGCTGCTCGAATACGTCGGTGGTGGGGTTCATCAGGCGGGTATAAATGTTGCCGAACTCCTTGAGAGCAAACAAATTAGCCCCGTGCTCCGCGCTCTTAAACACGTAGCTGGTGGTTTGGTGAATGGGCACCGCGCGCGAGCCGGTGGTGGGGTCGGGCTGCTGCCCGGCGTGGAGTTGCAGCGTTTCGAAGTGCAGATTGGGAGTGGCCATGATTGCAGGGAATTAAAAGGGTTTTGAATTAAAAATCAAGTAGATAAGCCAAGGCTACTGCCTAAGCCAAGTAAGGAGCCGGCAGCTGCTCCAGCGCCCGAACGATATCGGCCGGGTCAACGCGCTGCTTGAAGTTGGCCTCCACCCAGCTGCGGCCAATCACGCCATTGGTGTTGATAACGAAGGTGGCCGTGAGGGGCAGCTCGTCGGCCTCGGTGCCGTTGTACGCGGCCAGGTCGATGCCCACGCTGCGCAGCGTATTGGCCACCTCGGGCCCCACGCCGTAGGCCAGGCCATACTGCCGGGCCACCACGTTGCCCACGTCACTGAGGACCGGAAAATTTAGCTCTTTCTCGCTGGCCGTGAGGCTGCTACGCTCCGGCGTTTGGGGCGACACGGCCACCAGCGTGGCCCCGCGCAGGGCCAGCTCGGGCAGGGCCTGCTGGTAGGCGCGCAGCTGCACGTTGCAGTAGGGGCACCAGTTGCCGCGGTAAAAAGTGAGCACTACCGGCCCCTGCGCCAGCAGCGCGGCCAGGGTCTGGGGCTGCCCATTGGCGTCGGGCAGGGTGAAGTTGGGGGCCACCTGGCCAGTTGCCAGCGCGTGGCGGGTAAGCCCGGCGGCCGCTACCTGGGCAATGCCGCCGTCGATAACTTGCGAAGCGGCCGGCGGCAACGCGGTAGCCAGGTGTTGGGCCGTAGCAGCCAGCTCTTGCTGAAAAGCGGTGGCTGAGATAGGAGAAGACTGAGCTAAAGCAGACATACGAAAAGAGAAATAGCGGCGATAAAAAAGTTTTGGTAAACTCCGTGCTGTTGGCTGTTTCGCTCCTCGGCAAAGCTCCGAAAAGAAGCCATTAGTATAAGTAGTTGCTAATCAATCAGTTGTACCCAGGCAACCCTGTTAATCAGCGTCTGCCGTGGCGCAGCCAGCCGGCAAAAACTTCACCCACGAAAAAGAGGAGCAAACAGCACCGAAAGCGTTAGCCTTGGCAACAACAGCACATGCGCATTCGCCGGGCCATGAGGGCCGGGCTCGCTAAAGCTGATTGCACGAAAGAGCCGGGGCCGCCTGCGAGCGCAGTGGTAAGCCGGAAAGCAACGAAGAAGGGTGCGTGTGCCATGTGGGTACTCGGTTTATAGCCCCCCAGGCTGCGCGGGCAGCTGCTGGGGTAGGAATTGGCACCTTTCAACGAGTGAAGGTTGCCAGCGGGTCAGGGAGCCTAATCTCTCGCCGCTTCTGTATAAAACTCAACTAAACTGCCCCGCCTGCTGCGGGGAGTACCGGATTGGTAACGGCAAATATACTCACAGTTGCCAAATAGGCAAGGGTAGCCGAAAAAATGTGCGGTAAGCTTTAGCTTGCCGGAAGTACGTGTAGGGTAAGCTTTATCTTGCCGGGCGTTGTTACCCGAAACGGCAAGCTAAAGCTTACCGCACAGCAACAGAATGTGCGGTAAGCTTTAGCTTGCCGTAATGCGTTTTATCGGTTTGACGACTCTACTAACAGAACGGCAGGCTAAAGCTTACCGCACAGGCCGCCAACGGCAAGCTAAAGCTTACTCTACGCACAACAAAAAGGCCACCCCAATACTGGAGTGGCTTTTCTCACCTTTTTTCTGCAAAAAGTACCTAGATACTAGGTAAGGTTAACTCCTGGCCCACTTCAATGAGGTCGGGGTTAGAGCCGATGATGGCCTTGTTGGCCTCGTATATCTGGTGCCACTTGGCGGCGTCGCCGTAGTGGTGGGTAGCAATCTTGGAGAGCGAGTCGCCGCTTACTACAGTGTAGGTAGTGCCAGCAGCGGCATCAGCGGGTTTATTGCCAAAAAAATCGGTGCCAGCGGCGGGTTGCGTAGCATCAACCGGCTTTTTATCACCCTCGTTATTCAAAAAATCGAGCAAGCCCATGTGACAAGTGCGGTTAGGAGGTGGAACATTAGCTGCCGCAGCTGGGCTGGGTGGCTTTGAGCTTTTTACGGAGGTGGGGCGGTATGGTTACCAGGTATAACTAAAAAAAAAGGCGTGCGTAAGCAGAGCCGAAGTCAGTTACGGCTTTTCTTTCACCCTCACTCTTTTTCCTTATGAACTTCTCACACGTGTCTTTCCGGTCTTATTTCGCCTCCATGCTGAGCGTACTGGTCTTCTTGTTCATCGTTTCGTCGTGCGGCAGCGACAAAGGCAAGGTAGAAGGCGTGAACATGCTGTATGGCAGCAGCAGCAAGGCCTGGGTAACCGACAAGCAGACCGATGCCACCGGCGACAAAGTGAAGCAGAGCGATGCCGATGAGAACATGGAAATCAGCTTTGCCTCGAACGGCACGTATGCCGGCACGCAGAGTGGCAAATACGTGTTTGACCAAACTGCCAAAACCATCACGATGACGCCCGAAGGCAGCGCCACCAGCAATACCTTCAACGTAGAAACGCTGACCGACAACAAGTTGACGCTAGTGGGCGCCAGCGGCGCCAAGCTGCAGCTCAAAACTAAGTAACCGCACCTTTAGCAGGGCCTATGCCCGCTCAAAGGCCTCGCTCCGGTAACGGAGCGGGGCTTTTTTTTGGGTGCGGAGCCGGTATACAATCCGAGCTGGTTCCGTAGTTTACTAGGAGTTTATAGAGCACTGCTAACTGGCGGCAGCGCTGCTAATCTAACGTATTTGCTTCCATGTGCATCGGTTGTAAGGTATTGGCTGTGTGGTTTTTAATCGGGGCGCTGGCTCAGGGTGCGCAGGCGCAGGCCACGCTGCCCCTGCGCACCCTGGGCAGCGTGGCCCCCACCGACACCACTTTTGCCGAGCTGGAGTTTTTGCGGGCCGAAATCGGGGGGGCGCGGGTTGTGTTTTTGGGCGAGCCCACCCACGGTGAGGGCAATGTACTGGCGGCCAAGGCCCGGCTGCTGGCTTTTTTGCAGCAGCGCATGGGCTTCACCACGCTGGGTATGGAAAGCGGCTTCTTCGACTTGTACAAGGCGCAGCGGGCCATTGGAGTGGGCAAATCGGTGCCTAAAAACCTGCAAAGCAGCGTGTTTCCCATTTGGATGAAAACGCGGGAGTTTCAGGCGGTGGTGCCGCTGGTGAGCCCCGATGGGTTGCGGATTATGGGCTTTGACCCGCAGCTGAGCGGCGACTACAGCGACGATTTACTAGACGACCTGGAGGACTTTTTGGAGGAAGGCAAAGGCGCGGCGGCTATCAACTTCGACCTGCTCGGCGAAGCGGCCAGCTACATGGAAGAGCATTTTGCGTTTTCGCCCACCCAGCCGCTGGCGGGCTTCGAGGCCGAGCTGGACAAGGCCGAGCCACTGCTGCGCCAGGCGGCGGCCGCCCCCAGCGCCGCGCGCCGCAACGAGGCGGTTTTTTGGCAGCAGTGCCTGCGCAGCCTGCGGGCGCTGGCCCGCGACTACGCCGCCCACGACCCCAACGCCAAAACGGCGGCCGACTACGTAGCCGCCGACAGCAACCCCCGCGACGCCCAAATGGCCGATAACCTGCTGTGGTACCTGCGCCAGCACCCCACCGAAAAAGTGGTGTGCTGGGGCGCGCTGGCGCACTTTGCCAACCACGTGGAAGTGCTGGGCACCGACGAGCTACGCGCCTACCACCCCATGGGCCGCGCCGTGAAAGCGGCGCTGGGGCCCAACCAGGTGTATATACTGGGCACCCTGGCGGGCGGCGGCACCTACGGCCCGGCCAGCACGGCCGGCCAGCCCGTGCCCACCCCCGCGCCCGGCACCCTGGAGGCCAGCCTGCTAGCCCAGAATACGCCCTATGCCTTCGTGAGCTTAAAGCACGACGCGCCCGGCTTGCAGCTCACCACCTATGCGTTTGATTACCAGCCGCTGGCCGGGCCGTGGAGTGAGGTGGTCGACGGCTTTTTGTTTTTGCGCAGCGTGGAGCCGCCGCACTTGCTGGCCGCCGACAGTGCGGCCGCGGCCGCACTGTCGGTTAAGGGCGACAGCGCGGCTACCGCGGCCCTGGCCGCGCGGCAGCCCGGCTCGCTCAATCCCGCGCCCGGCCGGGGCACGGCTACGCTGCGCCGCCCGGTGGCGGTGGCCGACGTGTCGGGGGTGCGCACCGTGCGCGGGGTGGTGCTCGACCAGCGCCGCCGGCGGCCGGTACCCTACGCCTCGGTGCAGCTGGCGGGGCAGGGCCAGGGCACGGTAGCTGATGCGCAAGGGCGTTTCTCGCTAGCCTTGCCGGGGCCTACTGCGTTGCAAATCAGTAGCTTGGGCTACGAGGTCGCCACGGTGCAGTCGCCCCGCGGCCGGGAAGAGCTGACCGTGCTGCTCGCCCCCGCCAGCTATGCCCTCGACGAGGTGAGGGTGGCCAGCGCCCGGCCGCTCAGCGCCGCCGAGATTCTGCAACGCGTGACCAAGCGGATTCCCCTCAACTATGAGCAGTATGACTACGCCACTGAGGTGTACACCTATCGGCGCCTCAGCAGCTTCGACACCCTGCGGGCCGAAGTAGAAACCGTGGGCCGCTTGCGGGTACCAGCCGGCTACCGGCATTTTACCAAAGGCTTTTTGGGGCAGGACGACGACGTGGCCTGGCAGCCCGCGCAGCGGCACGTGCTCACCGAGCGCGGGGGGCCGCTAACGCTGGCCACCATGCCGGCGCTGTACACAGGCACGCAGGGAGCAGCTTTTAGCGCGGCCGACCCCGTGCGGACTTCGCCACTCTTCGGGGCGCGCGCGGGCCGGCGCTTCCTCCTCAAGCTCGATAGCGTGCGCCGGCAGGGCGCCGATACGCTGTACGTACTCAGCTTTGCCGCCCGCCACGGCGACCACCGCAGCACCGGCACCTACCTGATGAGCGGCTACCAGGGCCGGCTGCTGGTGCGCGCCCGCGACTACGCCGTGCTGCGCTATGAAGCGCTGTGGCAGGCCGATACGGCTGCCATTAACGCCACGGCCCGCAAAAGCTATGGCCGCCCCAACGGGGCGGCGCGGCTTTATCCGCACGTGTTTACGGCCGACCGCACCACGCACGTAGTCGAGTATGCCCCGGCGGCCAACGGGCGCTACTACGTGCGCCGCAGCCTGGGGCAGACCCTGAACGCCGGCCGTACCCTGGGCCGGGGGGCGTTTTATAGCCAAAGCTTTACGGAGCATTACTTCCGGCTGCTGCCCGAGGCTGGAGCTGCCCCGGTGCCTCCTCCAAAGGGAAAGCTACCGGCCGCGCCGCTCAGCGTGCCCTACCAGCCCGAGTTTTGGGCGGGCTACCAGCGGCCCGGCGGCCCGTTGGCGGGTGCTATTCCGGCGGTGGTGTCGCCCATGGCGCAGCCTTAATTGGGGCCGCTGGCCGGGGGGGCGACCCCGCCAGCCAGCGCGGCAGGTAAGCCACGCCCAGCGCCAAGTAGAAGTAGTAGGTAACGATGCGGTAGAGCAGCACCAGGAAGCTCGTCATGGCGGCCGTGCCCATAAAGCGCCCAAAAAACGTGGGAAACGCGCCCTCCGCAATGCCCGCGCCGCCGGGCGTGATGGCCAGCAGCAGCACCACTT
>CAXTFI010000252.1:0-6690 GCA_964243255.1 uncultured Hymenobacter sp. | reverse complement strand
GCTACGGCCGTCACGGTCGGTATCTTGCTGGGCTTCACCTCCGTTATCCTGGTAATGCTCATGGGCCAGAGCCGCGTATTCTTCTCCATGGCCAAGGACGGGCTGATGCCCAAAGCTTTCTCCGAGCTGCACCCCCGGTTCAACACGCCCTACAAATCCAACCTCATGCTGATGGTATTTGTGGGCTTATTTGCGGCCTTTGTGCCCGGTGCCCTGGCCGGCGACCTCACCTCGTTTGGTACGCTGCTGGCCTTCGTGCTGGTGAGCCTGGGCGTGTGGATTATGCGCAAATCGGACCCCGAGCAGCCCCGGCCGTTCCGCTCGCCGCTTTCTACGCCCAGCTTCCCGCTGGTGCCCGTGATGGGCGCGCTGGTGTGCACGCTGCTGATTGTGGGCCTCGACTCGTTCACGCTGCAGGTGGCCTTCGCCTGGATGCTGCTGGGCTTCATTGTGTACTTCCTCTACGGCAAGCGCAATTCGATGCTCCAGAAGGGCATTGTGGTGATACCCAGCGAGATGGACGAGGAAGCCTTCATCAAGCCCGACTCGCACAACCGCTAGGTTGGCTGCACATAAAAAATCCCCGTCGGCAGCCTGCCGGCGGGGATTCTTTATGTGTACTAGGTTAAGTAGTCAATACTTACGCACGCGTCGTTGTCTTTGCGAGCGCAGCGCGGCAACCGCCCCAGCACAAGTCGTTTGGGTAGCGTGCCGGGGCGATTGCCGCGCTGCGCTCGCAAGGACAGACGCTCTGGCGCAAGGCCTAGTATTTTATGTTCAAGCAATTTATTTTACAAAACTGCCGGCCGGCCGAGACTGGTTCAGCCAGGCCTGGGCGGTGGCCTCGTCCACAAACCAGCCCGTGCGGTACGTGGCCGACAGCAGGGCGGGGGCGGGCGGCGCGTAGTGGCGGGCTTGCAGCTCGTGCCAAAAGTCGGCCTGCGCAATAAAGGCCAGGCAGGGCGCGCGGTTCAGGGTGCGGTGCACGCGGGGCAAGAATTCTTCGGTCAGCCACTCGTACACGTCGGGTGGCCGGCCGGTGGCGCTATCGGCCCGGCCGTCGAGCAGCCAGTAGGGGCAGCTGTGGCGCTGGGCTTGCTCCAGCAGCATTTCGCAGGCCTCCGTAAACTCGGTGGCCGACAGCGGGTGCCGCACGGTGCCCCGGATGAGGGGCGGCTCTGCCTGGTAGTGCACGGCGTAGTAGCGCAGCCGGTCGGCCGCCACGGTATCGGAGCGGGGCGTGCCTATTTTATTCAGCTCTCTCATTTAAAGCGCCTTCACTTCGCTGGCGAGCTTGAGCACCCGGTCGCCATTATCCTGCACAATGAGCAGAGCGGGGTCGTCGGCCGAACCGTTGCGGTGAATATCGCTGCCCTTAAGCTTGCGGGTAATGGGCTCTTTATGAACGGATTCTATCTTGCCGGTGGCCGTGCCGGTGCCGTATTTCCAACTAACCTGGGTGCCTTTGCGCATGAGTGGGGAGAAGCTAAGAGAGAACAACTACTAAACGTGCGGCGGCGGTAAGAAGATTCGCGGCCGGCGCCCGAGAATAAACTCAAAGCCGGAGCATTTCCACTGGCGGCCCGACCTTTGCCCCATGGTTCGAGTATTTTTTCTGTGTTTACTGGCCTTGTCGGCCGCGGCCCAAGCGCCGGCGCCCGATGGCCGGGCCTTCTATGGCGTTATCAACCGGGCCAGCGGGCGCAGCCTCGACGTGGCGCGGGCGGCCACCATCAGCGGCGCGGCCGCCGTGCAGTGGGAGTTTACCCACGCCGCCAGCCAGCAGTGGCACCTGGTCGTCATCCGCGAAGGCGGCGAGTATTACCGCCTCGAAGCCAGGCACAGCGGCCTGTGCCTCACGCTGGAAGCCAGCCCCACGGCCCCTGCCGGGGCCAACACGCCGCTGGTGCAGCGCCCCTTCACGGGCGGGCTGGGCCAGCAGTGGCGGCTGGTGCCCACGGGCATCGTGGGCTCGTTTCAGCTCGAAAACCGGCTCGATGGCCGGGTAGCCACGCTGGCCACCAACGACAAATTTAATAACACGGCCGTGGTGGCGGCGCGCAGCGTGGGGCGGCTCAGCCAGCAGTGGCGGCTATTTCAGCTGCAAATGCAGCTGGCCACGGGGCCGCCCTACTTTGCGGCGCCCGAGCCGCTGCCCGCCCTTAGCTCGCCCACCGGCAACGAGCTGCAGCCCGTGCCCACCCCCGACGGCAAAGGCCTGTATTTCAGCCGCACGCGGTTTGCGGGCAACGTGGAAGGCGTGGCCGAAAGCGCCGACATCTGGCTGAGTGAAAGCCCCGACCAGGGCCGCACCTGGGCCGCGCCCACCCACCTGGCCAGCCCGGCCGGCCTCAACACGGCCCAGAACAACGCCGTGCAGGCCATAATGGGCCCCGGCGGCAGCCCCGCGCTGCTGCTGCGCGGCACCTACGACGCGGCCGGCTTCCGCGATGAAAGCGTGTCGCGGGTGGCCGTGGCGGGCACCGGGCGGCCCGCGCCGGTGCGCGTGGCGGGCTTTGGCTCGACCAGCCCGGCCACCACCTTCTTTATGACGCCCGACGAGAAAGTGCTGCTGCTGAGCCTGGAGCGCGACGACTCGCAGGGGGCCAACGACTTGTATATCAGCCGGCCCGATGGGGCGGGCGGCTACACCGCCCCCCAGAGCCTGGGCGCGGTCATCAACTCGCCGGGCTACGAGTTTGCCCCCTGGCTGGCCGCCGATGGCAAGACGCTGTATTTCAGCTCGTATGGCCACCAGGGCTACGGCTCGGCCGATATTTTTGTGAGCCAGCGCCTCAGCGACGACTGGACCAAGTGGAGCCAGCCCCAAAACCTGGGGCCGCGCTTCAACGGCACCGGCTACGACGCCTTTTTTGCGCTCGGGCCCGATGGCACGGCCTACTACGCCAGCACCGGGGCCAAGGACACGTCGCCCAAAAAGCTCTTTCGCACCCCACCCGGCCCGCCGCCGGTCGTTGACTCCACGGCCATTATCGCGGCCGCCGCCGACCCCCTGGGCCAGCCCCGCGCCCTGCTCACGGGCCGCGTGCTCGACGGCCGCACCAGCCAGCCCCTGGCGGGTGGGGCCGAGGTGCAGGCCCTGCTGCTGGGCGGCCCCATCGACTTTCGCAGCACCGCCCGCGCCGATGCAGTGGGCTTCCAGATGTCGCTGGCTCCCGGCCGCTACCGCCTGACTACCACTGCCGGCCTGCTCACGCGCATCGACACGCTGACGGTGAAGGCCGGCGAGTCGCGCCGCTACGAGCCGCGCCTCACGCCCGCCGGCGTGGGTGCGCGCCTCGACCTGCCCGACCTGCTCTTTGTACAAAGCCAGGCCCAGCTGCTGGGCTCGTCGTACCCCACGCTCAACAAGCTGGCCGAGTCGCTGAAGGACAACCCGCAGCTGGAAATTCGCCTCGAAGGCCACACCTCCAACGAGCCCCCGGCCGATAAAAACCAGCTTCTCAGCGAAGACCGGGTAGCCACCGTGAAGCGCTACCTCGTGGGCCGGGGCGTGGCGGCCAGCCGCATTAGCACCATCGGCTACGGCGGCTCGCGGCCCAAGTTTGGCAACGACCGCGAAGAAACCCGCAAGCTCAACCGCCGCGTGGAGTTGGTAATTATCAAATAATCAAGATGTTACTAACGCACCCAGAGTAAATTTGGAAATAATATCCGGTAGGGGCGGGGCTTGCCCCCGCCCGTCGCCTATGCCGCCTGACGGTCATCGTTCAACGGCGGGCGGGGGCAGGCCCCGCCCCTACCGGACCCTAACCATGAAACCACTCTAGGCGGGCCAGTAGCCCGTTAGCCGGCACTCCAGGCCCAGGGCGCAGCCGTCGGCCGGGTCGTAGGTGGCGTGGGTGAGAATGTGGTAGCTGAGCGCGGCCGCCAGCTGCGGCAGCGCCCGCATGCCGGGCCGCCGGGGCACGGCGGCGGGCGGCCAGCTGCTTGCGTAGGGGGCCGCCGCAAACAGCAAAATGGCCTGCGTGACGCGGCAAATTTGCTCGCCCAGGCCGTCGAGAAAGTAGCTGGTGGCCCGCTGCAGCGCCGCCGCCTCAGTCTCGGCAATCTGGTATTTGGCCGCGTAATGAGGGAGCCGGGCCGCAAAGTGCTTGAGCCAGACGGCAGTACATAAATCGCCGGTGGTAGGATAAGCAGGCTGCATAACTGAATAGGAAGTAGTAAAAATAAACTGGTGGCTGTTTGGCTAGCTCAAGGTACTCAGTACTTAGCAGTTGGCCAAAAACCAGGCGCAAAGAATGGTGCCGGTAACTTATTTACCGCGCGCCGGCTGCCACTGCGGGGCTTGCCCACGGGTAGCAGGCCTGGTAGCGGCCCCAATTGCCGTAACTTTACAAGGATTTCTCCAACCTTTTTTATGCAGCCCCGCGCTCAGGAAACCCTTTACTTTGAAAACCAGGCCGGCCGGCTGTATTACCGTACTGCCGGCTACGTGCACCTGGTGTGGAGCAGCGAGCGCCTGCCGGTAGCGCCCATTCAGGCCTTTTATGAGCAGGCGCTAGCCTTGCTGCGCAACACGGGCAGCCACCGCATCCTGTCGGAGCACGGGCAGCGGGCGCCCCTGCCCGCCGAAGCCCAAACCTGGCTAACTACCAGCTGGATACCCCGCGCCATTGCCCAGGCTGGCGTGCGCCACTGCGCCATTGTGGAGGGGGCCAATCCCCTGCACCGCCTCTCCACGCAGTCGGTGGTGAGCGCCTCGCCCACGGCGTTTGTCTACAAGCGCTTCGACAATGTAAAAGACGCCGAAACCTGGCTGGTTGGGTTAGGTGCTTGATGAGGTAACCAGTATACTAAATTAGAACGTCATGCAGACCGCAGGGAAGCAGCTCGCTCGCGCCATCCAACGAAGCGAGCGAGCTGCTTCCCTGCGGTCGGCATGACGTTATTTATAACTCATTGTCAATGAGCTGCCTAAACAAAAAGAAGCCCGGCCAACTTGGCCGGGCTTCTTTTTATTTAGGCAGCTGCCGCGGGAGGTTATTGCTTCACGAAGCGCTGCACGAAGGTTTGCGAGCCGCTGCTGGCGCGCAGCAGGTAGAGGCCGCCGGCCAGGCCCGACACGTCGAGCTGACCGTTGCCCTGGTAGCGGGCGGCAGATACCGTTTTGCCCAGGGCGTCAAGCACTTCCACCTTGGTCAGCTCCTCATGCGAGCTAAGCGAGAGGGTGAGCACCGAGGCGGCCGGGTTGGGGTAGAGGCTTAGCACGGCGTCGCCGCTGAAGGTGCTGGCCCCGGTGAGGGAGGCCGGGCCGGCCACGCCCGCCGCGATGGCGGCACCGCCCGTGATGCTCACGCTGTAGTCTTCGGTTTCGCCGTAGCTGTAGGTGCCGCAGCTGGTGGTGGCGCTGGCGTCGCTCAGGATAACGCGCAGGCGGGTTTTGCCAGTTTTGGCCGTGCTGGGCACCGTGAAGGTGCTGCTGAGGGTGGCCGCGCTGCTGCTGCTGCCGCTCACCACCAGCTCGCCGGTGTCGGTAAACACGCCGTTCTGATTGTAGTCGATATACACTTTCCAGTTCTCGGTGTAGGCCGAGCCGGTGAAGCCAACCGAGAAGCTAATCGTTTGGCTCGAGCCGGCGGCCACGGTGGCCGTGCTGGCGGTGCCGTCGTAGTAGCCGCCATCGGCGCCGCTGGTGCGGGCAATGCCGGTGCCCAGCTTCACGTAGTCGATGTACTCGTAGCTCTGGCTGGTGCCTTTGCTGGCGCAGTAGTTAGAGGTGGTGGGCGGCGGGGTGGTGCCGCCGTAGGCCGCGCCCACGCCCACGGCGTACCAGGCGTTGGTGACGGCCTGCACCTGCGTCGAGCCCGCGCCATACAGGTCGGTAGCGGCCTGGATGGCGTAGGTACGGGCCTGGGCGTAGGTCGAAGAGGCCGTCATGTACACGCTTTCCATACGGAAGGTGATTTTGGCGGCTACCGGCAGGCCCAGCGCGGCTACCGAGTAGGAGTTGCCCACTTCGTTGGTGCCGGTTTTGCCCACGCTGATGAGGTAATACCAGTAGTTGAGCACGCCCGAGTTGGTGTGCACGCCGCCCTGGTCGTTGGCATTGGAGGGCGCGGAGGTGGTGGCCGCCCAGTACTTGCCCTTATACAAAGCCGGCTGGCCGTAGAGGTTGGGGTTGCTCATCGAGCGCAGCGCGCCGCCCTGCTTCATAATATCCTCGCCAATGTCCCAGGTCGATTTGGTCAGGCCCAGGTTGTCGCAGGTGTATTTCTCCACGCTAGCCCCCCAGATGTCCGACAGGCCCTCGTTCATGGCCCCCGACTCGTTGGCGTAGGTGAGGTTGGCGGTTTTTTCGCACACCGCGTGGCCGATTTCGTGGCCGCACACATCAAGGGCCGTGAGGGGCTTGAAGGTGCTGGCCCCGTCGCCGTAAGTCATTTCGGTGCCGTCCCAGTAGGCATTTTCGAAGCCCTTGCCGTCGCCGGGGGTATCGTCGAAGTGCACGTAGCTCTTGATTTTGGCCCCCGCATTGTCGTAGCTGTTGCGGGCGTGCACGGCCTTCCAGTAGTCGTAGGTAGCCTGCGCGCCAAAGTGCGCATCGCCGGCCACGTTGTCGAAGTTGGCGTTGTTGTACTCGGCGGCCGTCCAGTTGTTGTCGGCGTCGGTGAAGTCGGTGGCGGCGGTGTAGCTGCTGCCTTTCTTGCAGTTGTAGGTTTCGATGCC
>CAXTFI010000251.1:3900-6698 GCA_964243255.1 uncultured Hymenobacter sp. | reverse complement strand
AGAGGTAGTAGTTGGTGATGTCCTGCGAGGTGAAGGCGTTGTTTTCGCCGCCCACTTTTTGCAGCGGCTCGTCGTAGTTCGGGATATTCACCGAGCCGCTAAACATCAGGTGCTCAAATAGATGGGCAAACCCCGTGCGGTCGGGGCTTTCATCGCGCGAGCCCACATCGTACAGAATATTGAGCACGGCCAGCGGCGTGGTAAAGTCTTCGTGCACCAGGCAGCGCAGGCCGTTGGGCAAAGTGAATTCCTGAAAATGAATCATAAATAATGCTGACCAAAAAATGGCTACGCTGGTAAGTAGCAACTTAACAGCGCCGGTCCCCAAAAGGTGTACGCAAGATAGTCGGCACGCCGACTATCTTGCCGCATGCAAACCCCTCTTTCGGCCGACGTTCTCCTTATTGGCGCGGGCCTGGCGGGCCTCGTGGCCGCCGCCGAAGCCACGGCCGCCGGCAAAAAAGTGCTGGTACTCGACCAGGAGCCCGCCCAAAACCTGGGCGGGCAGGCGTTCTGGTCGTTTGGCGGGCTGTTTTTGGTGGACTCGCCCGAGCAGCGGCGGCTGGGCATCCGCGACGGCTACGACCTGGCCTGGGCCGACTGGCAAGCCACGGCAGGCTTTGACCGGCCCGAGGACGCCTGGCCGCGCCGCTGGGCCGAGGCCTACGTGCAGTGGGCGGCCGGCGAAAAGCGCAGCTGGCTACGCCAGCGCGGCATCGGGTTTTTTCCGGTGGTGGGCTGGGCCGAGCGCGGCGGCGCGGGCGCCAGCGGGCCCGGCAACTCGGTGCCGCGCTTCCACGTGACGTGGGGCACCGGGCCGGGCGTGGTGGCGCCCTTCATTGCCCAGGCCCGCGCCGCCGAGGCCAAGGGCTTGCTCACGTTCGGGTTTCGGCACCGGGTTAATGAGTTGATAGTCACCAACGGGGCCGTGACGGGCGTGCGCGGCGAGGTGCTGACGCCCAGCAGCGTAGCGCGGGGCCAGTCGAGCAGCCGCACGGCGGTAAGCGAGTTTGAGCTGAGCGCCGGGGCCGTTATTGTCACGGCCGGCGGCCTGGGCGGCAACCACGAGCTGGTGCGCCGCAACTGGCCCGCCCGCCTGGGCACGGCGCCCAAAAACCTGATTTCGGGCGTGCCCGCGCACGTCGATGGCCGCATGCTGGGTATCACGGAAGCGGCTGGCGGGCAGCTTATTAACTCGGACCGCATGTGGCACTACACGGAGGGCATTCAGAACTGGGACCCCATCTGGCCGATGCACGGCATCCGCATTTTGCCGGGGCCGTCGTCGCTGTGGTTCGATGCCGTGGGGCGGCGGCTGCCGGGGCCGCTGTACCCCGGTTTCGACACGCTGGGTACGCTGGCCCACCTCCAAAAAACGGGCTACGACTACTCCTGGTTTATCCTCACCCAGAAGATTATTGAGAAGGAATTTGCCCTCAGCGGCTCGGAGCAAAACCCCGACCTCACCGGCAAAAGCGTGTGGCAAACCCTGGGCCGGGTGCGCGGCGGCGGCACCCCGCCGCTGCGCGCCTTTCTGGAAAAAGGGGCCGACTTCGTGGTCCGCAATAACCTGCCCGACCTGGTAGCCGGCATGAACGCCCTTACCCCCGCGCCGCTGCTCGACCTGGCCACCATCCGGGCCGAGATTGAAAACCGCGACCGCCAGCTCACCAACCCCTTCGGCAAAGACGCGCAGCTGACGGCCGTGCGCGGGGCGCGCAAGTACTTGGGCGACAAGCTCATTCGCACCGCCAAGCCCCACCGCCTGCTCGACCCCGCCAACGGCCCGCTCATTGCGGTGCGCCTGCACCTCATCACCCGCAAAACCCTCGGCGGCCTGCTCACCGACCTGCACGGCCGGGTGCTGGGTGCGGCCGGCCAGCCCATTGCCGGCCTGTTTGCGGCGGGCGAGGTGGCGGGCTTTGGCGGCGGCGGCATGCACGGCTACCGGGCGCTGGAGGGCACATTTTTGGGCGGCTGCCTTTTTTCGGGCCGGGCGGCGGGGCGCGCGGCGGCGGGGGTTAGCTAGGGGGCATAAGTAACAAAGCTGCTAGTGCCGCATCGATGCGGGGCAGTACCTCGGCCAGCACCACCTGGCGCAGGTGGCGGCGCACTTTGCCCACCACATAGTCGGTGCGAGCTATTCCGCTTTCAGTCACGTAGGCAGCTACGGCAGCGGCGGCTTCGCGGCCTAACGTGGCCAGCGCCTGGTGCTGCGAGTTTGCAGCGGAGAAACGGGGCAGGGGTACGTCGAGGATTTTACGGTGTACATCACGAGCACCAAATAGTCCGGTCGATTGAAAAGGCTTCATAGCCTCATTAGCCTGGTTGGAATTTAAAAAGGCGGACAAGTAGTGTGCTTCTTCCTCGTTGGTAGTGGCGAAGACATACGATTTGTTATCCGCGAAAAAGGGAAGGTCCAGGTCAGTCCGACGCAGGGTATATGCGTTGGCATCTTTGCCCGAAGCGGAGTACAGCACCAAGAAGGGAGCATCTAGGTCTTGGCCAGTCAACTTGTGTTGCCAATTTAGATAATTGGTAGCCGTTGTCTTTTCGTTTTTCTCCGTGCGATGGTTTGCCCAGGCTTTTTCGACTTGCGCAAACCACTGCGCCGTATCTAATTCACCCGCTTCCCGCAGGTCATTTGACACGTAAAGAGCTGAAAATGAGGGGGGGGGGGGGGGGGGGAAAAAAAAAGCCTGCGCTTTTTTTAAATGGGCAGGACAAACAGCGGGGGGTTTAACAGACCAAAAGGGAACAAAAGGGGAGCCAGGGCCGGGGGGAAAAAAAAATGGGTG
>CAXTFI010000251.1:0-3890 GCA_964243255.1 uncultured Hymenobacter sp. | reverse complement strand
GATAGGTAGAGAAGGAAATAAGGAGGAGAGAAGGGGGACGGTGGCGAGGGGTGGGGGAGTGGTAAAATCACTCTGCCGCTTTATTACAATGGGCAGTACAATCAGCGCTGGGTTAATCAGACCAAAAGGGACCAAATGGCGAGCCAGTGCCGTGCGGAACAAAAACTTGGTGTTGATGCGCCCTTTGAGCCGGATGTTTTTCCAAGGTTCTTTGGCGTCTTTGTCGTTGGCCTCGTCCGAGCGTACTACGATGCTACGGTCTAGCCAATCGGGCGGCATAGTGCCTTCGGGCTTTATAAAGTAGAAGTTGCGGGGAAAGATGGTTGCCCCATTTTTAAACAATTCTTTATAAGGCGTGCCACCGCTGCTCTGTTCATCACCGCCTTCACTGGTAACCAGCGCCGAGCCGCCCGCCGTGCGGGCCACGCGCCACGTCACCTCGCCCACGGTCAGGCGCGAGTGAGCTTCTTCCCAGGTGGCATTGGGGCGACGGGGGCGGCCGGTGTAGTGGCGGCCGGGCAGACCCTCGGCGGGCAGGGGGTAGGGCACGGGGCTGGCTTGGGCAAAGAGCACGCAGGCCGGCACCGGAAACAGGGGCTGCACGCCCTTGAGGTCCCACACGCTGGTGAGGCGGAAGCCCTGCGCCGTGCCCAGCCGGGTAGCAGCGTGCTGGTCGGCCGACAAAAACGAGCGGGGCAGTACAAAGGCCAACTGCCCACCCGGCCGCAGCAGGTAGCTAGTTGCATGAGCCAGGAAGATGGCCGCTATTTCGAGCTGCGGCATCAGGGCCTTGCGGCTGGGCACAAGGTGATAGGCATTGGCCAGGCGTAGCAGGCGGGCCTGATAATCAGCATTTTCTACGGCATTGTACGTAAACCACGGTGGGTTGCCCACCACCACATCAAACTGCTGCTTGAGAAAAAACGGTTGATAGGTATTGCGCAGCAAAAAGTGCCAGATGCTGTCGTGGCGGGTTTCCTTGGCCTTCTTTAGCTCGCGGTACACCTCATAAAAGGCCCCGTAGAGGCTAGGGTAGCCCACGCCCCGGTGCTCGGTTTCGATGGCGCGGGCCAACGCGGCGGCGGCCACATCGGGCTGGCCCTGGGTTTGGGCGGCCAGCTTCTCGGCCTGCCGGACGCCTACATCGAACAGGGCCGGGTGGTCGAGCAGCAGGGCGGGCAAGTGCAGGGTTTTGCGGTTGATGCGCACGCTCAGGTCGTCGCCGAACAGGGCCACCTGCCCGCCGGCCGGCGTATCGAGCGTATTAGCCAGGTACACGCGCAGGCGCACCTTGCGGCGGGCCTGGCGCACGCGCTCCTGCCCCAGGGCCAGCAGCAGGGTGGTTTTGGCAATCTGCACCGACAGCGGGTGAATGTCGATGCCTGCTACCTGCTCGCACAGCGCCTCTACCGGCCGCTCGGGGTCGGCGAGGGTGAGCGAGCGCACGGCGGCCAACAGGAACGAGCCCGAGCCGCAGGCCGGGTCTAGCACCCGCGCCGTGGGGGCCAGGTGCAGGCTGCTCACCACCTGCTGGCACAGCCAGTCGGGGGTGTAGTACTCACCCAGGGCCTGCTTGGTGGCCTTGCTCACTAAGCTCTGGTAAATGCCCTTGAGAATGTCGGCATCGGTGTGGCGGTAGTCGTAGTCGGCGAGTTGGTCGGCCAGCGCCCGCAGGGCGGGGCGCACGGCAGCAAAGGCCTCCTCATCGGCCGCGAGCCACTGGTAGAAGTCATTTTCTACGAAGTTCTCGACCTGCAAGCTGTCAAAAGCGTGGCCCGTGAGCACCTGCCGCAGCAGCGGCCCGCCAAGGTCAGGGTTCTGGCCAGCGCTCAGCAGCTCATATGCCATGAGCTTGCTAAACACCGATAGGTAGGTGTGCGTGATAAACACATCGGGCGAGTCGTCGAACGAGCCATAAGCCAGCGACATAAACTTGCCCCACTCGCGGTAGGCAACCTTCAGCTCGGGCCGGCCGGCCGCGTCGTGGTAGGCCGCCTTGAGCACCTGAAACGTGGTGCCAAACAAGGCCGACGAGTCGCCGAAATCAAATAAGATATTGTCGAGCGTGGGCTGCTGCGGCTGCGTCCGAAACAGGTGCCGGTCGATGAAGGCAAACAAGCCGGGGGCCGTGCCGGCCGCGAGGTCAAAGTTTTCGGTATCACGCAGCGTCACCTCGGCCGAAGTAAGGGTTTTCTTACCCAGGTAACTTTCGGCGGCCACCCCATACACGCGCCAGCGCACCCCGTCGGTGGCGATAAGGCGAAAGTCGTCGCGCCGCCCGGCGTTGTAGTTGGCCGCGAAATAATCCTGAAGTTGGCTCTTGGCGTGGCTCAGCTTGGCCGGCGCCTTAATGTCGCGCTCAAACTCAATAATAACGTCGCGGTACTGTGTATCGGCGCGACCAGCGGCGGCCCCGCCACTACGGTCGGGGCGCGGAATGCGCAACTGATGCTCAGCGCCCCGGTTAAATTCCTGAATTAGGCGGCGATTGTCGTCATCGGTCCCAAACACTTGGTTGAGGTAGGTTACAAACTGTTCTTTGCGAGCAGCTTCCGAGTTGGCCGTGCCGAGATGGCGAAGGAAGTCGTGGGCGTAGGTTTGGGCAGTAGCAATGGGCATGCCGGCAAAAGTAACCGCTACACCACCCGAATGCCTGTGCGCTTGATTTCCTGCACCAGCGGATTCCAGTCGGTAAAGTCTTCGGGCCGGAAGGAGTGGGGCTCGATGGCCACGTGCTTCCACAGGGCCGACGACATGCGGGCTGAATCTGCGGGCCGGAAGCCGCTGAACTCTTCCGCTACAATGGCCAGGTCAATATCCGACCATTCGCGCTGCTCGTTGCGGGCAAAGGAGCCGAACAGAATAACCTGTTGGGGGTGGATACCTAGCTCGTGCAGGTCGGTCACAAAAGCTTGAACTTCGGCTAGGGCAAGCTGCTGAGTCACCATTGACGTAGGGCAATTATTTCGGTAATTCGATAAATAGTTGGGTGGCAAACGTGGAGGTAGTTTGCGTCTTGAGCTTCTTCAAGTAATCAGGATAACGCCCTTCCAGCTGGTAGTCGTTCAGCAAGGCAGCCAGCGCGATTTGCGCGGGTGCGGGGGCTAGTTGGGTAGCTTGCCAGAGCCGGCCGATGTTATGGGTTCGCGGCGGGATATCGCCCGCGTTGTCTTTCACCCAATGCGCCTTGCTCAGCTTTTCGATGACGAGATGGGCGAAGAACAGGCCCTGCACGTAGTCGCCGGCCGCCATCATGCGCTGCACAGGCGGCCAGTCATCGGCCGCGATGTCTATCCAATAGGCAATATGGTCGGCCTTTGTCATGGGTGCAAGGTAAGGCCGGGCAATTGCTTGCCGAGCGCCGCCGTGCCCGCTGCCCGCCGCTACCTTTGTCGCCCCCAACCCGCCCCGCCACCCCCATGATATTCGACCGCAAAGACTACCCCAACGACCTGCTCCTACGCCTCTACCGCGAGCTGCTGAAGCCGCGGATGATTGAGGAGAAAATGCTGATTCTGCTGCGCCAGGGCAAGGTAACCAAGTGGTTTTCGGGCATCGGGCAGGAGGCCATTTCGGTGGGTAGCACGCTGGCCCTCAACGCCGATGAATATATTTTGCCGCTGCACCGCAACCTGGGCGTGTTTACGGGGCGCGGGGTGCCGCTGGGGCGGCTGTTTGCCCAGTGGCAGGGCAAGGCCACGGGCTACACCAAGGGCCGCGACCGCAGCTTCCACTTCGGCACCAATGAGCACCACATTGTGGGCATGATTTCGCACCTCGGTCCCCAGCTGGCCGTGGCCGACGGCATTGCGCTGGCCGATTTGCTCGATAAGCAGCCCCGCGTGACGCTCACCTACTCGGGCGACGGCGGGGCCAGCGAGGGCGACTTC
>CAXTFI010000250.1:0-6699 GCA_964243255.1 uncultured Hymenobacter sp. | reverse complement strand
CGGGCAGGCGCAGCTCCACGGTGAAGGTGCGGCTGTTGGCCGAGATGGTGCGGCTCACGGTGCGCACGGTGCTCATGATTTCTTCGCCGCCCAGGTCGGGCAGCGTCACCAGGGCCTTGTCGCCGGCCTTAATGCTGCCCGCGTAAGCCTCCGATATATCGGCCAGTACCTTGCCGCCCTGGCCACTGTTGAGCTGGGCCACGGGCATGCCGGGCGACACCGTTTCGCCCAGCTTCGGAATCACGTTGTCCACCACGGCGCTGTAAGGGGCCACCACATTGTAGAGGGACCGCTGCTGCTGCTGGGTGCTGAGATTGCGCTGCAGGCCCTCGTAGGTGTTTTTGGCTTGCAGGTACTGCACCTCGGTGCCAATCTGCTGCTTCCACAGGCCGGCCTGCTTCTGGTAGATGATGCGCGCCAGGTCGAGGCGGGTGCGCAGCTCGGCAATACTAGCGTCCAGGATGCTGGCATCTACGGTGGCAATTACCTGGCCTTTGCGCACGTGGTCGCCGCGCTGCACCCGCACGCTGGTGAGCGTGCCGGCGGCGCGGGCCCCCACGGTAGCGTTCTGGTCAAAGTCGACGCGGCCCTGCACTTCGAGGTAGCCGGCAAAGTTTTGGGTTGCCACTTTCAGCACCGACACCGGCACGGCGGCATTGGCCGAGTCGGTTTTGCCCGCGCCGGTTTTGGCTTCGAGGTCGGCGATTTTGGCCTGGGTCGCGGCCTGGTCAGCTTTCAGCTTAACCAGCTCGGCTTTGGGGTCTTTGGCACCGCCGCCGCACGAAGCGAGGAAAAGAGTGGCCAAGAGGACGGGAAAGGTATTTTTCATACAGTAGGGGCGGGTCGCACCCGCCCGGCGTTTGGGCTGAACAATTTGAAAACTTGAGGCCGGCAAGCGGGGCGGCGTGCACGGCGGGCGGCTGCGAGCCGCCCCTACTTGGCCTGCTGGTACAGCTCGCCGGTGGCTTTGTCGCGGTCTACCTTGGCCACCAGCACGTCGTAGATGGCGGCGTAGTAGTTGGTTTGCGACTCGCGCAGCGAGGTTTCGGCCGTGATAACTTCAATGTTGGAGCCCACGCCGGCGTTGAACTTGATGCGCGTAACGCGGGCCACGTCGGCGGCTAGGTCCAGGTTAGCCTTTTGGTTGTCAAGCACATCCAGCGCATTCACCAGGTTGGTGCGGCTCTGGGCATCCTGCAGGTCGATGCTCTGGCGCAGGGTTTCGAAGCCCCGCTCAATGGTTTGCTGCGCAATGCGGGCCTGCTGCACCTGGTAGCGGCGCCGGAAGCCGTCGAACACCGGCACCGTCAGGGCCAGGCCCACGTTGCCGAAGCCAAACCAGTTCTGGTTGAGCTGGCCCGCGCTGTTGGTCGAGTTGGGCCCGCGGAAGGCAAATAAGTCGCGCGCCGTGGGCCCCGAGCCGCTAAAGCCATAAGCCCCCGTGAGCACCAGGCGGGGGTAGGCCCCGGCCGAGCGGTTGCGCAAGTCGAGGCCCGCCAGCGCCTGCTGGGTTTGCAGGGTCGAAAACTCGATGCGGTTGTTGTAGTTGAAGGCCGCCTGAGCCTGCACCGGCTGGCCGGTGTTGAGGCCAGGCGTGGGGGCGTTGGTGGGGGCGCCTTGGGTGGCACTGGCGGGCGCGCTGGGCACGCCGCCCAGGCTATTGTCGCCGCCGCCGGTAGCAAAGTTGGCCGCGCCCAGGTTGCGGCGCAGGGCACCGGCATCGACCACGGCCGCACCGAGCGAGTCGGTGAGCTGCACGGGCTGATTTTGCGGCAAACCCATCTGAAACTTGAGCAGCGCCACGCTCAGCTCGGTGAGGCGCTGGGCTTTCTGCTGCTCCACCACCAGGTTGTTGCGCTGCACGCGCAGGCGGTCCACGTCGAGCTTTTCGGCAAAGCCCGCCTTGAAGGTCTGGTTGGTTTGATACAGCACCGTGTCGAGGCGCTGCACGTTGCGGGCCAGCAGGGCCAGCCGGGCGCGGGCCACCAGCGTGCTGTAATAGGCCTTGCTCACCTGCTCCACCACGTCGATTTCGGCCTGCTGGGTTTGCTTGTGGCTCAGCTCCTCATACACCTTAGAAGCCTTGAGGCCAATAAGATACGAGCCATCAAACAGCTGCTGCGAAAGCGACAGCGACGAGTTGCCGGCGTAGGGCAGGCCAAAGGCAAACGGCTGGGGCGGCAGCTTAACGGGGTCGCCATAGGCCGGGGCCAGGGTAGTCGTTTGGCCGGCCTGCGCCTTGGCAATATCCGCAGGCGAAAGCGTGGTGCCCTGCAGCACCGGCCCGGCAAAAGACCCAAAGTCGACCAGGCTCTTTTGCAGCTTGAAATTGTCGGCCACGTTGGCCGCAAAGTTTACCTGCGGTAGGCCCTGGGCCTTTATTTCGCCCACCTTGGCGTGGGCGGTTTGCTCGGCCAGGCGCGTGCCGAGCAGGCTGGGCTTGTTGGCCACGGCAAAGCGCACGGCCTGCGAGAGGCTCAGGGCCATGGGGCCAGCGAGGGGCGCGGCGGGTAGCGCGGCCGGCGTTTGGGCCAGGGCCGGGGCCAGCGGCCCCAGCGCCAGCGCCGAAGCCGCCAGCAATACCCCGAGGGTACTGTTTTTCATAAATTGGTGAAAGAAGGAGTTGATTGAAAGTGGCTGCTAGTCAGCCTATTCCTCTTCCGTAATGTGTTGGTACTTATTAAAAAGCCGGTGGCCTTTGAGCGTGGCCACGCCCAGCAGAAAGTGCTCGTCAAATACCTTATTGACCCGGATGGGGGTAAACCGGGTGGGTGGGTAGTAGTCAGGGTCGAAGGCCAGCTCGAGCTGGGCCAGGTTGAGGCGGGCCAGCACCTCCACGTCGAGGTCGGCGCGAAACAGGCCCTCGGCAATGCCCCGGCGCAGATTCTGCATTATCTGGTCGAGGATAAACGCGTGCTTGTGGGCCGAAAACAGGGCCCAGGCCGCCGCGTGGTATTTCTTAAGGTCGTAGAAAATGCTGGGGTGCACGTGGCTGAACTGCTGGTCGGCCCAGGCCGAGATGTTGAGCATCTCCTCCACGGCGTTGGCCGCAATGCCCGCCACGCGGGTGCATTCGCCCTGCGCCTGGCTGAGGTGCCGCGTCATCACGGCCAGCACTATCTCATCCTTGTTGGTGAAGGTTTTGTAGAGGGTTTTTTTCGACATGGCCAGGTCGGCGGCAATGTCGTCCATGCTCACGCTCTTGATGCCATTGCGCATAAACAGGGCGCTGGCCTGGGTCAGAATTCGGTCTTTAATTTCCATGGTTGCCACGGCAAAGATACAACGGAAACTTTTGGTGGGTTCAAAGTTTCCATCTTTTCTTTTACCGTTTCTTCATCAGCCAAACAAGGCTGCTTGCGCTGACGCACTGGGCCAGAGATTATTTTAGCCGGGGCCACTTTTTTTTACTACGCGTGGCGGGCTGGCTATGAGCTGCTTTTGTGAAGTAAAGCTAATAAAATTAGAAATAACAACCAAGTATTTTTTGCTAATTTTTTTGGATTTTTTAATAGTGTCCGGCTGCCCTGGGAGCGGGCAAATACCTTTGTGCCCAACCCCTTTTTTAGCGCTTATGAAAATCCGCGTTGGCTTCGGCTACGACGTTCACCAATTGCAGCCCGGCCTGCCCTTCTGGCTCGGCGGCCTGCAGGTGCCGCACACCCACGGCGCGCTCGGCCACTCCGATGCCGACGTGCTCATCCACGTCATCTGCGACGCGCTGCTGGGCGCGGCCAACCTGCGCGACATCGGCTTCCACTTCCCCGACACCGACCCCCAGTACAAAGGCATCGACTCGAAGCGCCTGCTGGCCGAGGTGCTGCGCGTGCTGCGGGCTAAGGGCTACGAAATCAGCAACATCGACTCCAGCATTTGCCTGGAGCAGCCCAAGGTGAACCCCCACATCCCGGCCATGCAGCGCGTGCTGGCCGAGGTAATGGGCGTCGAGGAAGACCTCATTTCCATCAAAGCCACTACCACCGAAAAGCTGGGCTTCGTAGGCCGCCAGGAGGGCGTGGCCGCCTACGCCACCGTGCTCATCCACAGTGTAGGGTAGGGCAAAGTGCGGTAAGCTTTAGCTTGCCGGAATACGTGCTTCCTGTTTTCGCCCCCCATTCTAAAAACCAGACAACTAGCTACTTATCAATGAAATACACGTTCCTGCTGCTGGCGGGGCTGGCCCTGCCCGCCGCCACCCGCGGCCAAACCACCAAAGTCAAAACCAAGCTTAAAGCTAAAAACCAGCCCGCCCGCGGCGTGGCATCTCCCGGCCCCGCGCCGCTGGCGCCGCCGGCCCCCGACTACGCCACGCAGTATGCCACCCGCTACATCACCCAGGAGCACCTGCGGCGCGACCTAAGCGTCTTAGCATCTGATGAATACGAGGGCCGCGAAACCGGCACCAAAGGCCAGAAGCTGGCCGCTGCCTACATCAGCCAGCAGTTTGCCGCCGACAGCCTGACGGCCCCGGTAGCCAGCAACGCGGCCAACCCCTACCTGCAAACCTTCGACCTGGAGCGCAGCGCCTGGCAGCCGGGCGGCACCCTCACGGTGGGCGGCAAAGCCTACGAGTGGCTGAAGGATTTTTATGCCTTTGGGCGCTCACCGTTTCAGCAGGCCACGGCGGTGCAGCCGGTGTTCGTGGGTTACGGCATCGAGCAAGGCGCGTACTCCGACTACGCCGGGCGCGACGTGAAGGGCCAGGATATCATCGTGTTGCTGGGCGAGCCGCGCACGGCCGATGGTAAGTCGGTGCTCAGCGCCGATGGCAGCGCCACCAAGTGGGCCGTCGATTTTCGGGCCAAGGCCGCGCTGGCCGCCCAGAAGGGCGCGCGGAGCGTATTCTTTGTCGATTTTTCGGGCAAGAGTGACTTTGGCAAAGTGGCGGCGCGCCTGGCCCCGCGCGTGATGCAGCCCACCATTGCGGCCACCGATGCGGCGGGCGGGCGGGCCCCGTCGTTCTTCGTGGCCCCGGCCCTGGGCCTCAAGCTGCTGGGTACCAACGAGGCCACTATCCGTAGCTACGAGGCGGCCACGGCCGTCGCTAAGCAGCCAGTCGCTAACAAGCTTAAGCCACTGAAATTCAGCATCAGCGCGCCGCAGCAGCGCAGCAGCGTGGGTACCGAAAACGTGCTGGGCTTCTTGCCCGGCACCGATAAGCAGGCCGAGATACTGGTGGTGTCGGCGCACTACGACCACCTGGGCATCATCGGCGGCGAGGTGTACAACGGGGCCGACGACGATGGCTCGGGTACGGTGGGCATGCTCAGCATTGCGCAGGCCTTTACGAAAGCCGCGCACGCGGGGCACGGGCCGCGCCGCAGCGTGTTGTTTTTGGCCAATACGGGCGAGGAAAAGGGCCTGCTGGGCTCGGAATACTATACGAGCCACCCGGTATTTCCGCTGGCTAATACCGTGGCCGACCTCAACATCGACATGATAGGCCGCACCGATGAGGCGCACCTCAATAAGCCTGATTACGTGTACGTTATCGGCTCCGATAAATTGTCGTCGCAGCTGCATAGCGTGCTGGAGAATGCCAACCGCCAGCACGGGAATATCGACCTCGACTTCCGCTTCAACGACCCCAACGACCCCAACCGGTTTTATTACCGCTCGGACCATTACAACTTCGCGGTGCACAAAATACCGGTGGCGTTTTTCTTTAATGGCGTGCACCCGGATTATCACGAGGCGAGCGACGAGATTGCCAAGATTGAGTTTGAGAAGCTGGAAGCGCGGGCCCGGCTGGTATTTTACACTGCCTGGGAATTGGCTAACCGGGACGAGCGGCCGGCGGTGGACTCGGATAAGCCATAGGGGATTTTCGCACAGAGTTCACGGAGTTACACAGAGTTTTTATGGAATTGAATAAGTTGACGGAGAGTATTTTAGCAGCTGCATTTAGGGTGCACACGGTGTTGGGGCCGGGCTTGTTGGAGTTCGTTTATGCGGTGGCCCTGGCATATAAGTTAAATAAAAGGGGGCTGCTGATAGCTACCGAAGTAACTATTCCGGTGCTGTACGAGGGGGTCGATTTGGGACTTGCTTTCAGGGCCGATATAATTGTGGACGGGCGAGTTATTCTGGAGCTAAAATCGGTGCAGGCATTGGCACCCATCCATTCTAAGCAGCTGTTGAACTACCTGAAACTAACTGGACTGCCAGCTGGCTTGTTACTCAATTTCAACACGATATCTCTGCGTGACCAGGTTGTACGCCTCGTAAATTAAACTCTGTGTAACTCCGTGAACTCTGTGCGAAAATGAAGTCTACCCAATTTCTACTAGACGCGGACAAAAAGGCCTTCGACCTCGAGCACCGCCGCAAAATCCGCTTCAACATCGGCAAGTACGACGCGGCCGTTACGCTGGGCCTGCAGCACTACGCCCACCACGACCTGGCCCGCGCCCGCGCCGCCTACCTCAAGGCGCAGGTGCTTGAAAAGCTGGATACCTACCTGCTGGAATTCGAAAAAAACTTCACCGCCCGCGGCGGCCGCGTGGTGTGGGCCAACGATGCCGAGGAAGCCCTGGCCGAAATCGGCCGCCTCACCGCGGCGCGCCACACCCGCACCGTGGTGAAGGCCAAGAGCATGACCACCGAGGAAATCCACGTCAATAAGTACTTGCACAGTCGCGGCGTGGAGTCGGTCGAAACCGACCTGGGCGAGTACATCGTGCAGCTCAACGGCGAGCG
>CAXTFI010000249.1:0-6776 GCA_964243255.1 uncultured Hymenobacter sp. | reverse complement strand
GTGTGGGTATCGTAGCACGTGGTCAGGCGCTCCGTCATCACGGCTAGCCAGTCGTTTATAGCCCCATTGCGGGGGTAGCCTTTGGTGCGGGCTTTTTGTTCGTCCGCGTCCCACTGCTTGGGATGAATGGAGCGGCCCGAATAGACCTTGATACGTCGCCCGTTAAAGCTCAGAAAAGCGAAAAGAGGGGTCGGTTTAATTGCGCTGGGTTCCACCAGCAGAAAGCGTATTTTTGCCATTAGAAGTGAGAATTAGTTGCCACTTCAAAGCTAACACCTTTAGTCTAACCTGGGACGGTATCTGGGACAAAACAGCCGATTCTACCCGACTTTATTAGCCAAAAAACGTGATTGGCAATATCGAGAAAGGCGTTTTTAGTAGTTGTTAAGGGGTTCTAAGACGGTTAGTAGCGGCGGGGGTCGTGTACCGTTAGTCCAACTGTTGCCACAAAAAACCCCGTTTCCGGCCTGGAAACGCGGTTTTTGTTTTTGCGTCGGCCAGAATATCAGACAGCTTGGAGTGCTTGGCGTTTTGCGGATACCAACCACCAGCGCTTTATCCTTTACTGGATTTGCTTTTGGCTAGCCAGTAGAATAAGTTGCCATGCTCTTTTCGGTATCTAGGGCTGCTCCTGTCATGGGGGCGGCCCTATTTTGTTTGGTGTCACGGCGGCTAGCCGGCAAGCAGTTGCCAAGATGGGTCAATTGTCCGCAGTAGCCTCGCACGGCTCACGCACGAAAATGTTGCCGGCTGTTTGAATTTTATAAGTATCAGTTTGATGCCTGATTTTCGCTGGAGTCTGGTTCGGGGACCTTTGTAGGGTAAATGGCACCGCGCTGAAAGCAGCGTTTAGCCTTCCTATCCGATGAACAATCCAGAGAATCAGCCAGTAGCCCCGCAAGGCGCTACGCAGGCATCGGCCGATTACTTTACCGGCGTGGCGTGGGTGAAATCCCTGGCCCGCGCGCCAACTCGCTGCGGGTGATGGCCGAGGCCGTGCGCTGGGGCCAGCGTGGGGGGCGGGTCAACACCAGCAGCCCCGGCAGTATCCTGACCCCCTTAGCCAAGGACGAGCTGACCGGCCCCCGCGGGGAAGGGTACCGGCACCTGATTGCGGGCTGCCCCACCGGGCGCGTCGGCACGCCTGACGAGGTTGGGGCCGCCGGGGCGCTGCTAATGGGCCCGGAGGGCACCTTCCTCACTGGCAGCGACTTTCTGATGGACGGGGGCGTAACGGCCGCCTACTTCTACGGCGACTTAAGGCCAAAATGAGCCCCTTCCTACCCTTCAAGCCTCATGGAAGCTGTTCGGGAGGGCAGCCGCCCGAGACTTAGTTGGTGCTGATGCGCGTTTCGAATGTGTACTAGCCCCATTCCTAAACCGCCGCACTGTTTGCGTGGTGTGTATAACAGGTTGGAGTAGGTTTTGCCCCCGAAGGGCCAGCCTCTCGCGTTTAGTGCTTGTAGTTGGGGATGGTACCCTGACGCAATTCGCCCACACAATGCAAAACCAACATGAAAAATCAACAAGTATGGCTGATTACCGGCGCGGGCCGGGGCCTGGGCCTCGACATTACGAGAGCAGTGCTGGACGCCGGCCACGCCGTTGTGGCTACTGGCCGTAACCAGGGCAAAGTTGCCCAGGCCATTGGCGAGGCCACTGACCTGCTGGTAGTGCCCCTCGATATTACAAAGCCCGCGGAGGCCGAGGCCGCCGTTGAAGCCGCCGTAAACCGCTTTGGCCGGATTGACGTGCTGGTGAACAACGCCGCCAACTTTTACGCCGGTTTCTTTGAGGAATTAAGTCCCGCGCAGATGGGCAAGCAATTGACCACCAGCCTCGTCGGGCCGATGAATGTGACGCGGGCCGTGCTGCCGGTGCTGCGCCGGCAGCGGTCGGGGCAGGTTATCACCATCTCCTCGACGGCGGGTTTGGTGGGCTTTGAGTTTGGCACGGCCTACGCCGCCTCAAAATTTGGCCTGGAGGGCTGGATGCGCTCGCTGCAAGTCGAAGTGGCCCCGTTTGGCATTGCTGCTATCCTTGTCAATCCGGGCTTTTTTCGCACCGAGCTGCTTACGGAGGAGTCCACTCGCTTCGCCGAGCACCCCATTGCCGACTACGACGGCCGCCGGGAAGCCCAGGAGCAGTTTTGGAAAAGCTACAACGGCCAGCAGGCTGGCGACCCGGCCAAGCTCGCCCAGGCGCTGCTCACAATTTCAAGCGCCGCAAAACCACCCCGCCGTTTTCTGGCCGGGGCCGATGCCGTGGGTACCGCCGAGCAGGTAATCGCCGACTTGCAGCAGGACATTGACGCTCACCGGGCATTATCCAGCTCGCTCGCCTATGACAAGCCGGCGGCCGACAACGGCCATTAGCAGCTGCTAGACAGCACCCTAGCGGGGCGCTCACCACGAAAGCCAGCCTTTTATGAAAAACGTACTCATCCTCGGGGCCAGCGGCACCATCGCCACGCACGTCATTGGCTTGTTGGCCAGCAAGAAAGACATCCAGCTCACCCTGTTTGTGCGCAGCGCCCGCCGGCTGCGTCAGCCGCCCGCCAATGCCCGCGTGGTAGAAGGCGACGTGCTGAACTACCGCCAGCTGCAAGCAGCCGTGGCGGGCCAGGATGTCGTGTACGCCAACCTCGCGGGCGACCTGGAGCGCATGGCCCGGCACATGGTACAGGCCATGACGGAAACCGGCGTCCGCAAGCTCATCTTCATCAGCTCCATCGGCATCTACGACGCGCCGCTCAAGCCCGTGTTGAAGCCCTACCGCGGGGCGGCCGATGTGCTGGAAGCCTCGGCGCTGGATTACACCGTGCTGCGCCCGGCCTGGTTCATTGCCGACAACGACGTGGACTACGAAATCACCCGCAAGGGCGAGCCGGAGCGCGGCTCGGTTATTTCGCAGCAGAGCCCGGCCACATTTATTACCGAGATTATCGCGGCGCCCGAGCCGTATGCCCGGCAAAGCCTGGGTATTAATAAGCCTCGTTCTTAACCCTTTGCCTCCCTTTGCCGTGAAGCATATGACGGGGGTTTTCGTCGCTTCTACCTGGCCCTTCCCGTATGCAAAGTCTGTTCTTTGAGTTCGTCTTTCTGGTGCTGATTGTGCTGGCGCTGGTGATGCTGGCCACCAAGCTGCGGCTGGCCTACCCGATTGTGCTGGTGGTGGGCGGCCTGGGGCTCAGCTTCACGGGGGCCTTCACGAACCTGGTAATTGACCCGGACATCGTGTTTCTGATTTTCCTGCCCCCTCTGCTTTACGAAGCGGCCTGGCAGGTGTCGTGGAAGGAGTTTTGGCGTTGGCGGCGCATTATTGCCAGCTTTGCCTTTCCCATCGTCATGCTCACCTCGTGCCTGGTGGCGGTGGTGTCGCACGCCCTCATTCCGGGCTTTACGCTGGCGCTGGGGTTTCTGCTGGGTGGCATTGTATCGCCGCCCGACGCCATTTCGGCCACCGCCATCATGCGGCAGGTGCGGGTGCCCAAGACGCTCCTGAGCTTTCTGGAAGGCGAAAGCCTGCTCAACGACGCGGCCTCGCTGATTGTGTTCCGGTTTGCCTTGGCGGCCGTGCTCACCGGGCAGTTTGCGTTCGGCCAGGCGGCCGGCAGCTTTTTTCTGGTCATTGTTATGGGCACGCTTATCGGCCTGCTTGTTGGTGGGGTGTTTTACGGCATTCACCGCTGGCTGCCCACCACGCCCAGCATCGACATCGTGCTCACGCTGCTCACGCCCTACTGCATGTACTACGTGGCCGAGCACTTCCACTACTCGGGGGTGCTGGCGGTAGTCAGCGGCGGGCTGCTGCTCTCCAGCCAGCGCAACAAGCTGCTCACGTATCGCAGCCGGATGGAGGGCGTAAACGTGTGGAACGTGCTCGGCTTCGTGCTCAACGGGCTGGTATTCATGCTGATAGGGCTGCAGTTGCCCGCCATTATTCAGCAGCTCGGTACTATTAGCCTGGGCACTGCCATTGGGTACGGGCTGGTTATCTCGCTGGCCCTCATCCTGGGCCGGCTGCTGTGCACGTTTGGCGCGGCGCTGTTTACCCGGTTTGCCAGCCACTTCATCACGGTGGCCGACGCCCGCCCCAGCTGGAAGCTGCCGCTCATTTCGGGCTGGGCCGGCATGCGGGGGGTAGTGTCGCTGGCCGCCGCGCTGTCGGTGCCGCTGCTCACCCCGCAAGGCCAGCCCTTTCCCTACCGCGCCCTGATGCTGTTTATCACCTTCGTGGTTATCCTCGTCACGCTGGTTTTTCAGGGCCTGACCCTGCCCTGGCTGATTCGGAAAGTGGGCATGGCCGACCTGGAGGACAAGTATACTACCATCCCGGAAGCACGGCAGGAGCTGCTCATTCAGCAGCAGCTCACCCAACTAGCGCTGCGCTGCCTCGACGAAAACGACGACCCCGGCAGCCCCCCAAACGACTACCTGCACAACCTGCGCCAGCGGCTGCAGCTGGATACGCAGTTTTTTGCGCAGGCGATGGCAGACCCCGCCAACGCCCCGAAAGACGCCCGGCAACGCTACCAGCACCACTATTTAAACCTATTGGAGCAGCAGCGAACCTTGCTTGCCGACTTGAACCGCCAAGTTGATTTTGACGAAGAAATTATTCGGAAGTACCTGGCCATTCTGGACTTAGAAGAATACAAGCTGCGCGAAAAGCAGTTGCAGCCGGCCGAGGTGGAGTAGCGCAGCGCAGTAAACGCCGCGAGCCAACCTCTTCATTTTAAATGTGTTGCGGGCCGCGGCGGCAAGCGCGCCATGTTATTTCCTGCCCCATGAGCAACGAAATTGTAGCCACCGTCGATGAGGTGAATACCGGCGAGGTAAAGCTGAAAGGCTTTAAAGTCTATGAGCTGGACACGTCCGTCAACCCGGTGCCGACTTACAGCCGGCGCGACTTTTACAAGGTCGCCCTGCTTACCGGCCAAAGCACCATTCACTACGCCGATAAGAGCATTGAGCTCGACGGCACTTGCCTGCTTTTCACCAACCCGCACATTCCGTATTCCACCGAGCTGCGCGCGGCCCGGCAAACCGGGTACGCCTGCCTGTTTACCGAGGCGTTTGTCAAAGCCACCGACCGGTCCGAGAGCTTGCAGCACTCGCCCTTGTTTCAAATTGGCAGCACGCCCGTGTTCAAGCTCCGCGACAAGCAGGCCGCGTACCTGACCGGCATCTTCCGAAAGATACTGGCGGAGCAGCGCGCCGACTACCACTTCAAGAACGACCTGATGCACACCTACTTGCAGCTGCTTATTCACGAAGCACTGCGGATGCAGCCCACGCAAACCTTTTTTCAGCACAAAAACGCCTCCGCCCGGATTACCTCGCTATTTTTGGAGCTGCTCGAACGCCTGTTTCCGATGGAGAGCCCGCAGCAGGCCCTGCCCCTGAAATCGGCCCAGGACTTTGCTGACCGCCTCGCCATCCACGTCAACAGCCTGAACCGGTCGGTGAAGGAAGTGACCGGCAAGCCCACCACGAGCCACATTGCCGACCGGGTTATCAGCGAAGCCAAGGCCTTGCTGCACCACACCAATTGGGACGTGGCCGAGATTGCGCAAAGCCTGGGTTTTGAGTATGCGTCCTACTTTAATAATTTCTTCAAAAAGCACACCGGCAGCACCCCGCTGTCCTTCCGCAAGGCAGTTTGAAGTGCCAAAGCCGGCTCCTGCGCGGGGCCATTTGGGGGCCCTGCGCTACTGCGCAAAGTGCTGTTGCAGCAAGGCGGTGACCTTTTCCCTGGTCAGGGGCTTGTTGAGGAAGCCAGCAATGGGCAGCTGCTGGGCCCGCGCCAGGTCCAGGGGGTGCAGGGAAGTGGTGAGCATGACAATAACAATAGCCCGCTGCTGGGCCAGGGGCATCTGCACGTAGGCCTCCAGAAAGGCCAGGCCGTTGAGCACGGGCATGTTCATGTCGAGCAAGATGAGCTGGGGGCACGTGGAGTTTGCCGGGGCTGTGCAGGTCTGGGTGAGGGTGCGCAGGGCCTGCTCGCCATTCTCGGCCACGAGCACCTGCCCGGCCACGCCCATGCGCGTGAGTAGCAGCTTGTTGAGAAAATTGGTGGTGGGGTCGTCATCGACCAGCAGCACGCTCGTTAGGGGAGGCATGGCAAGCAAGTAGTGCGCTTAGGCAGGGAAAGTAACGCTGAAGGTAGAGCCCACACCTGGCTGGCTCTGCACGGCAATGGTGCCGCCGGCATTCTCTACAAGGCGCTTGGTGATGTAGAGGCCCACGCCCGTGCCCTCGACGTGGGTGTGCAGGCGCTGAAACAGCCCAAAGAGCTGACGCTGCTGCAACTCACTCATGCCCAGTCCATTATCTTGCACGGTGAGCACCACGCCCGGCCCGGTTTGCGCGGCGTGCACCCGCACCTGAGCCGGCCGGTTGGGGGCGCGGTACTTCACGGCGTTGCTGAGCAGGTTGTAAACGATGGAGCGCAGGTTGGCCGGGGAGAACGATACCACCAGGTTGGGGGCCACCACGACGGTGAGCTGGGTATCGGCTGCTACCAGGGCGGGGGCCAGGTCGAGGCGCACTGCTTCGAGCACCGCCGCCAGGTTGACCGGCTCGGCGGGGCCGGCGTGGGCCAGCTGCAGCCGGGAGATATCGGTGAGCTGATTGATAGTGAGCTGAAAGCGGGCCACGGTCTGGTCGAGCAGGTCCAGCAGATGGGCCACTACCTCCTCTTGCTGCACTTCGGGGGGCAGCGTGTCGCGCAGGGCCAGCACGATGCTTTCGATGTTGGTGATGGGCGCTTTG
>CAXTFI010000248.1:0-6786 GCA_964243255.1 uncultured Hymenobacter sp. | reverse complement strand
CAGCCCCAGGTACGAGCCCACCGTGGCCGCCGAGTCGATGTTGCCGGGCGGCGAGCCCAGCTTATACACCGAGAAGTAGTAGAGCAGCGTCGGAATCAGCGCCACTAAAGCTAACAGCAGGCAAGCCAGATACTTACCCCCCACCAATTGCCCATCGGTGAGCGGGCGCGTGAGCAGCAGCTCCATCGTGCCGGCCTTCTTCTCCTCGGCAAACGTGCGCATGGTGATGGCCGGAATGAGCAGCAAAAACAGCCACGGCGCCAGGTTAAACAGCGATTGCAGGTCGGCGTAGCCGTAGTCGAGCACGCTGCTATCGGGGAAAACCCACACGAACAGCCCGGTTGCCACCAAAAACACGCCGATAACGACGTAGGCGACGGGCGAGTTGAGGAAGGCGTTAAATTCTTTTTGGAGGATGGTGAGCATTTACAAACGCAGACTGCGCGGTTTTGGCATGCTGAACGCAGTGAAGCATCTCTACCGCATCGTTGAGCGATTAGGATTACTCTCGTGGTAGAGATGCTTCACTGCGTTCAGCATGACGTTCTTCTTTGTCTTCGACCTATATTCTTTACTTCGTCAACTCTCCAAATACCGCTTCCAGGCTCTGCTGCTCCTGACGGAGCCCCAGCAGCAGCCAACCCTGCTCCACGGCCAGGCGCGACACGGCGGCGCGCACGTCGGTGCCCGGCGCGGTGCGGATGAGCACCACGCCCGGCCCGGCGGCCTCCACGGCGCGCACGCCCGGCAGGGCGGCCAGCGGCGCGGTGGTGATAGGGCCCTCAAACTCGGCGCGCAGCACGGTTTCGCCGGCGGCGCGGGCGGCCAGCTCGGCCACGGGGGCATCGGCCACCAGCCTGCCCCGGCTGATGATGACGACCCGCGAGCACAGGGCCGTGACTTCGGGCAGAATGTGGGTACTGAAAATCACCGTTTTATCTTCGCCTAACTCGCGGATGAGCTGGCGGATTTCGCCAATCTGGTTGGGGTCGAGGCCGGTAGTGGGCTCGTCCAGGATGAGTACTTCGGGGTCGTGCACCAGGGCCTGGGCCAGGCCCACGCGCTGGCGGTAGCCTTTGCTGAGCGCCCCAATTTGCTTGTTTTGCTCGCGCGTGAGGCCTACTCTCTGTACCAGCTGGGCTACGCGCTGGCGCAGCGCGCGGCCGCGCAGCCCGTGCACCGACCCAATAAATTCGAGGTACTCGTGCACGTACATGTCGAGGTAGAGCGGGTTATGCTCGGGCAGGTAGCCCACGCGGCGACGCACGGCCAGGGGGTCTTGCTGCACGTCGAAGCCCGCCACGTGCACCGTGCCGGCCGTGGGCGGCAGGTAGCCGAGCGCGATTTTCATGGTCGTGCTCTTGCCCGCGCCGTTGGGGCCCAGAAAGCCCACGATTTCGCCCTTGTCGGCCCGGAAGCTGATGTCATCGACGGCGTTTTGGGCACCGTAGGTTTTACTTAAATGCGCTACTTCAACCATGCAGGGTGGGTGGCCGGCAAGCTGCGGCCCGAGCCACAAAGTTCGCGCTACTTGGCGCTATTTCCGTGGGCGCATTTCCTGGGGCCCAAAAGCGAGCCGGAAGGGCCATGCGGACGGTGGCAAACAAGCAGCCCGTACTGCCTGCTTGCCTCCCTCCCCCACTACCCCAATCTGCGTATAGGGCGCAAATATTGCCGTTTTTCTTTGCTTATGCCGCCCGCCTCCGACGCTCCCGAACAAAAGTTCTACCCGCCCCCGCCCTCCTGGTTTAGTAAGTACATCAGTCCCTGGCTGATTTTTTTGCTGGTTAGTGGCCTGCTGCTGGCCGGCTGGCTGCCCGGCGCGCACTCGGTGGGTGGGCATATGGGGTTTGCGCTGGGCGAGGCGCTCATCGTGTATTTATTGGTGATTGTGTTGACTGACAGCTCTGTTACGTGCCTGACTGTCGGGCCGGCGCACGTAACGAAAGAGCAGAGCGGGACCACGCACACGCTGGCCTACACCGCTGTAAAAGGCTTCTCGGAGCACACGTCAAAGCAAGGCACCTATACCCTGCTTGAAGCCCTGCCGGGCGCGGGCGGCAACATCGTGGTAGAAGCTGAGTACGCCGGCTACCTAAAAATACGGGCGCTACTAGCGAAGCACGTGCCCGACCTCGACGCGCCCGAGCGCACGCGCCACCTGCTGGCGCGCGCCCAGGCTACCGACAAGCTGCTGCAAGACACTAAGTTGGGCCCCACCACCCACGCCCGCCGCACTGCATTGCGCCAGGGGCAAAAATTTACCTTGTGGCTCAATGTAGCGGCGCTGCTGGTGGCGGGCTGGCTGGTCTTTTACCCCCACCCGCTGGAGCTGGTAGCGGGGCTGGGGCTACTTATTCCGCTGGTGGCGGTGGGGGCTTTGTGGGGACGCCAGGGCCTCATGCAATTCATGCCCAATACCGACGACCCGCACGCCGATATGCTAACGGCCATTACGGCCCCTACGCTGGGGCTATTGCTGCACGTAGTGCTTGATAACCAGTTTATTACCTGGCACCCGCTGTGGTCCGCAGCAGCCAGCGCCGGCCTGGTATTCGGGGCGCTGCTGCTGCTGGGCAACCGGCGGGGCCTGGCGCAGTCTACCCGGCGGCTGGTGGTGCTGGCCGTAGCCCTGGTGCTGGCGGCGGGCTACGGGCTGGCCGCCGCCACGGTCTACAACGTGGCCGGGGGCGGGCAGCACACTGAGCGCTACCTCGCCCACGTTACTAGCAGGGATATTTCGCAGGGCAAACGCACGCACTACTACCTATTTCTGAACCCTTGGGGGCCGGCTAACACGCCTGAAGTTGTGTCAGTTAGCAAAGCGTACTACGCGCGCAAGCAACCTGGCGACACCCTGTACATGCGCTTGCAGCGCGGCCACCTGGGGGCCGACTGGGCTTCGGTAGCGGGCCCGGAGTAGGGCGGCGGGCTACTTTACCTGCGCCGGGCGCATCTGCACTTCCGAAATCATGGTGGCGGCGGGCGCTTCGAGGGCGTGCACGATGGCGGCGGCAATGTCCTGGGGCTGCATCTTGGTGGGGTCAGGCGCCTGGCCGGGCTGCGCGCCGTTGAAGTTGGTTTCGACCGAGCCGGGCAGGATGCAGGTGACTTTTACGCCGTCGGGCCGCACCTCCTTAAACAGGGCGTCGGAGAAGCCGCGCACGGCGTACTTGGTAGCGCAGTAGCCGGCCAGGTTGGCGGTGCCCGCCGTGGCGGCCAGCGAGGCCACGTTGATGATGTGGCCGGCGTGCTGCTTTTTCATAGCGGGCAGCACGGCGCGGGTGCAGTAAAACAGGCCGTGCACATTGGTATCGAACATGGCGTGCCAGTCTTCCGACGAAAAGCCGTCGATGGGGCCAAACTTGCCCAGGCCAGCGTTGTTGACCAGCACGTGAATTTCGGGGCCCAGCTCGCGCTGCGTGTTGGTATAGGCTTCGGCGACAGCGTGCTCATCGCGCACGTCGCATTCAAAAAACTGGAAGCGCTCGTGGACCAGGCCCGCGGGGGCAGTGCGGCCCCAGCCGGCCACGGCCGCGCCCCGCGCCAGCAACGCCTCTACGGTGGCGCGGCCAATGCCGCTGCTCACGCCGGTAACGATGGCAACTTTCCCGCTCAGGTTCATAATTTCAGGCAAAATTTGACGAATGCGACTGCAAATGCGCTCACAAAGTAACGTGCTGGCCAGCCTGCGCCGGGCGCTGGGCCTGCTGGCCGGTGGCTTGGCGCTGGCCGCCTGCGGGGCAGGCCACGATGCCGACTGTCTTAAAAGCAACGGCGCTGTAACCACCCAGCGCCGCGCCGTGGACCGCCGCCTGCGCAACGTGGTGGTGTATAACAACGTGGACCTCACCATCGTACCCGACACGGCAACCTTTGCCGAGGTGCGGGCCGGCGAACACGTCATCGACGATATCACCTTCACGACGCCCGCCGGGCCGCAGCAGCTCGTCATTGCCAATACCAGCCGCTGCAACTGGGTGCGCAGCTACGACACGCCCCGTGAGGTGCGCCTGCACGTGGCCCGCCGCCCCAACTTCGACATCGAGCAGCGCGGCTACGGCCTCATCACCACCGAAGGCCAGTGGGCGCAGGACACGCTGTTTCTGCACCTGGTAAGCACCGGCGACTTCAACATGAACGTGCGCGCCAACTACCTCTACACCGACGTGTACGATGCGGGCGACATGACACTAAGTGGCAGCGCTCAGGAGTTTCACCCCAACTTGGGCAGCAATGGCTTTTTGCTGGCCAGCGGCCTCGACACCGAGCGCTGCTACTTTCTCACCTACCGCACCTGGATTGGCGACATGCACGTGCGCTGCCACGGCAGCCTGGGCGGCACGCTCGACGGCACCGGGCGGCTTTTTTACACCGGCAACCCAACGCTTATTGATGTGAAAGGCTCAAATAAAGCCAGTGTTTTTCAGGAGTAAGGTCGATAGTCGGGGGCATTCAGAACGTCATGCAGACCACAGGGAAGCAGCTCGCTCGCTTCGTTGAACGATGGAGTTAGTGCTTCACGCGAGCTGCTTCCCTACGGTCTGCATGACGTGCAGTGTAATACATAACTTACAGCAAATCACCCAGTTGCGGGCGAATTAGCAGCTCCTCCACCACGGCGTGGGGCGAGAGCCGGAAGGCCCCGAGCACGGCGGCGGCCACATCGGCCGGGTCGATGAAGCGCTCGGCGGGCAGGCCGGCCCCGTCCCAGCTGCGGGTGCGGGTGGCGCCGGGCAGCACGGCCGTCACGCGCAGGCCCTGGGCTTTTACTTCCTCACGCAGGGTTTTGGTGAAGCCCAGCAGGGCAAATTTGGCCACGCCGTAGGAGCCGCCATTCGGGTAAGGCATGATGCTGGCCGTGGAGCAGATGGTGAAAATGTGCCCCCGCCCCTGCGCCAGGAAAGTGGGCAGCAGGGCGCGCGTCACGTCGTAGGCGCTTAGCAGGTTGGTGTTCAGCATCTCGCGCAGGCGCGAGCCGTCGGCGGGCTCGTCCTGAAAGCGGCCGGGCACGTAGGCCCCGGCGTTGTTGAGCAGGGCGGCCAGCGGCAGGCCCAGGCCCAGCACGAAGCCGGCAAAGCGCTGGCAGTCGGCGGGTTGGCTGAGGTCGGCGGGCAGGGTGTGCAGCGCGGCGCCGGGCTGCGCGGCAGCCAGCGCTGTTAAATCGGCCGGGTTGCGGGCGCAGGTTGCCACGGCAAAGCCCGCGGCTAAGAAACTCAGTACCAAGGCCTGCCCGATGCCCTGGCTACCGCCCGTTATTACCACTAACTCCATTGCTGAGGCCACTATTTGCTGGGTTTATACGTATGACGCGCAAAGATGCCCCGCCGCCGCCGGCCGGGGCCACTCCGGCGGCTTCTATTTCCTTTTTCTATGTTCAAAATCTTCGGCTCTTTCGTCTTATTTCTCTATAACATGACGACGCGAACCGAGCGGTTCAAAGTGTTGTGGCGGCGTTTTTTTGAAGAAGCCACGCTCATCGGCGTCAATTCTATCTTTATCGTGGGCATCGTGTCGGCTTTCATCGGGGCCGTAACCTGCATCCAGATTGCCTACAACCTTACTAACCCGCTCATTCCGAAGTCCACCATCGGCTACATGGTGCGCGAGATGACGATTCTGGAGCTGGCGCCTACCATCACCAGCATCGTGCTGGCGGGCAAGGTGGGCTCGTCCATCGCCGGCGGCCTGGGCACTATGCGCATCACCGAGCAGATTTCGGCGCTGGAGGTAATGGGCATCAACTCAACGTCTTACCTGGTGCTGCCGCGTATTCTGGCGGCCATGTTTATGTTTCCGCTGCTGGTTATTCTGGCCATGTCGCTGAGCATTTTGGGTGGCTACATCGCCGGCACGCTGTCGGGCGTAATGGCCCCGCAGGATTACATTGAGGGCATCCGCACCGATTTTATTCCCTACAACATCTTCTTCGCCCTCATTAAGGCCGTCGTTTTTGCCTTTCTGGTGTCGGGCATTTCGGCTTACAAGGGCTATTATACCGAAGGCGGCGCGCTGGAGGTAGGCGCGGCCAGCACGGCGGCCGTTACCAACTCCATCATCGCCATTTTGATAGCTGACTACGTGCTGGCGGCAGTTTTGCTTTAATTTAACTGCTGAACTGTTGGATGGCTAAATTGCTGAGTTGTTTCTGCATAGAGTATATCACGACCAATTCAGCAACTGGGCCATCCAACAAGTGAGCAATCCTATTTATGATTGAAATATCTAACCTCGAAAAATCCTTCGACGGCAACCAGGTGCTGAAAGGCATCAGCTGCACCCTCGAAACCGGCAAGTGCAACCTGCTGCTCGGGGGCTCGGGCACCGGCAAAAGCGTGCTGCTCTCGTGCATTGTGGGGTTGATGAAGCCCGACATTGGCTCCATCACCTTCGATGGCACGGTGTATACCAACTCAAAAGTGGATATTAGGCAGGAAATCCGCCGCAAAATCGGGATGCTGTTTCAGGGCTCGGCGTTGTTTGACTCGATGACGGTGGCCAAAAACGTGGAGTTTCCGCTGCAAATGCTCACGCCCGAAATGACCGAAGAGGAGCGCCGCGACCGGGTGGAGTTCTGCCTCAAGCGCGTGGGCCTCGAAAATGCCGGCAATAAAATGCCTTCCGAGATTTCGGGCGGCATGAAAAAGCGCGTGGGCATTGCCCGCGCCATTGCCCCGAATTGTACCTACCTGTTTTGCGACGAGCCCAACTCGGGCCTCGACCCGGCTACCAGCATCAAGATTGACGAGCTGATTTACGAAATCACGCACGAGTACAACATCACCA
>CAXTFI010000247.1:0-6815 GCA_964243255.1 uncultured Hymenobacter sp. | reverse complement strand
GGAGACGCTCGTAACCCGCTTCGTCAACTACATGATGTATGACGGGAAGAAGAACTTGGCCTACACCATTTTCTACGACGCCGTAGAGCAGGTGGAAACCCGCACGAAGGAGAACGGCCTCGAGCTGTGGCGCAAAGCGTTGAACAACGTGATGCCGACCGTAGAGGTAAAGAGCCGCCGCGTTGGTGGTGCTACGTTCCAGGTGCCGATTGAAGTGCGCGCCGACCGTCGCATTGCGGTTGGTTCGAAGTGGTTGATTCAGTACGCGCGTCGCCGTGGAGAGAAAACCATGAAAGACAAGCTGGCTGGCGAAATCATTGCCGCTGCCAAAGGTGAAGGTGCTGCCGTTAAGAAAAAGGACGACACCCACCGCATGGCCGAAGCCAACAAGGCTTTCTCGCACTTCCGTTTCTAATACATCGGGCGTTTAGCGGGTTGATAAGTTTAGACGGAATGTTTAGCCAGTTTTGGTTGTCTTCTTTCCTGAACTCATCAACCCGCTAACGCGCTAATTAACCCACCGTAATGGCAGTCAACAAAGAGCTACAATACCTGCGCAATATTGGCATCATGGCCCATATTGACGCGGGCAAAACGACTACCTCGGAGCGCATTCTATACTACACCGGCAAAACCCACAAAATTGGGGAGGTGCACGACGGAGCCGCTACGATGGACTGGATGGAGCAAGAGCAGGAGCGCGGTATCACCATTACGTCGGCTGCTACGACTACTTTCTGGAACTACCCAACTGATGCGCAGGGCAACTCGATTCCCGACACGCACCAGTACAAGATTAACCTCATCGACACCCCCGGTCACGTTGACTTTACGGTAGAAGTAGAGCGCTCGCTGCGCGTGTTGGACGGTGCCGTGGCATTGTTCTGCGCCGTATCGGGTGTAGAGCCGCAGTCGGAAACCGTATGGCGCCAGGCTGACAAGTATAATGTACCCCGCATTTGCTTTGTCAACAAGATGGACCGCGACGGTGCTGACTTCTTCAAAGCCGTAGCCGAAATTAAGGAAAAGCTCGGCGCCAACCCCGTGCCGCTGCAAATCCCGATTGGCGCTGAAAAAGAATTCAAAGGTGTAGTGGACCTGCTCACTGGCAAAGCCATTGTGTGGGACGACGCGACCGAAGGCAAATCGTACAACGAAGTTCCGGTTCCCGAAGACCTCGTGGACACGGTAGCGGAGTGGCGCGAGAAGCTCATCGAGAGCGTAGCCGACTACGATGACACCTTGATGGAGAAATTCTTCGAGGACCCGGAAAGCATTACCCGCGAAGAAATGATGGTTGTTATCCGCAAAGCGGTAATCGACATGAAGTTCTCGCCCGTATTGTGCGGCTCGGCCTTCAAAAACAAGGGTGTACAAACGATGCTGGATGCCGTAATGGCTTACCTGCCGTCGCCGCTCGACATGCCGGCTATTATCGGTACCAACCCCGATACTGGTGCCGAAGTAGAGCGTCATCCCGACAACTCGGAGCCTTTTACTGCCCTAGCATTCAAAATTGCTACCGACCCCTACGTAGGCCGCCTGTGCTTCTTCCGTTGCTACTCGGGCGTGCTGAACGGTGGTTCGTACGTACTGAACAACCGCACCGGCAAGAAGGAGCGCATTTCGCGCCTCATGCAGATGCACTCCAACAAGCAGAACCAAATTGATAGCATCCAGGCGGGTGATATCGCGGCTGGTGTAGGCTTCAAGGACATCAAAACCGGTGACACGCTGACCGACGAGAAGAACCCCGTAGTTCTGGAGTCAATGTCATTCCCCGAGCCGGTAATCGGTTACGCTATCGAGCCTAAGACGCAGGCTGACGTTGACAAGATGGGTATGGCTATCGCCAAGCTCATCGAAGAAGACCCAACCTTGCGGGTGAACACCGATGAAGAGACTGGCCAAACCGTATTGCGCGGCATGGGGGAGCTCCACTTGGAAATCATCATTGACCGGATGCGTCGGGAATTCAAAGTTGAAATCAACCAAGGTGCCCCACAGGTAGCCTACAAGGAGATTTTGACCAAGAAAGTCGACCACCGCGAGACGTATAAAAAGCAAACCGGTGGCCGTGGTAAATTCGGCGACATCGTGTTTGAGCTTGGTCCGAAAGAGACGGAGCCCGAAAAGCCTGGCTTCGAGTTTGATAATGCTATTGTGGGCGGTGTTATCCCCCGCGAATTCATCCAGCCCATCCAGAAGGGCTTCGAAGAAGCTATGCGTCAGGGTCCCCTGGCTGGCTTCCCCATCGAAGGCATGAAGGTGCGCTTGTACCACGGTTCATTCCACGACGTTGACTCAGACGCTCTATCGTTTGAACTTGCCGCCCGTGGTGGTTTCCGCGAAGCAGCCCGTAAGGCTGGTCCGAAACTACTTGAGCCCATCATGAACGTAGAGGTAGTTTGCCCCGACGAGTACACCGGCCCGGTAACGGGTGACTTGAACCGCCGCCGTGGCCTGATGAAGGGCATGGACACCAAAGGCGGTGCCCAGATTATTAAAGCCGACGTACCGCTGTCGGAATTGTTTGGCTACGTAACCGACCTGCGCACGCTGTCCTCAGGCCGTGCCTCGGCTTCGCTGACTTTCTCACACTACGAAGTAGTACCGCAAAACATGGCAGACGCCATCATTGCCAAAATCAAAGGCGGTAAATAGTTTTTTCAGCTTGTCACACCCTGAGGCAATCGGCCTCTCCCAACCATGAACCAAAAAATCAGAATCAAGCTGAAAAGCTACGACCATAACTTGGTCGATAAGTCGGCTGAAAAAATCGTGAAAGCGGTTAAAGCAACTGGCGCTATTGTAAGCGGCCCGATTCCGTTGCCCACGGAAAAGGAGAAGTACACTGTACTACGCTCGCCCCACGTGAATAAAAAGAGCCGGGAGCAATTCCAACTCTGCACGTACAAGCGTTTGGTAGATATCTTCTCGACCAGCAGCAAAACGGTAGACGCGCTCATGAAACTGGAATTGCCCAGTGGCGTGGACGTTGAAATCAAAGTCTGAGCTTAAAATTTGAATAAAGAAGCCCCGCTAGCAATCGCTAGCGGGGCTTCTTTGTGTTTGTGCAGTAGCTATCTAGTTCCGTATCAAGCCATAAGGGGTAAATGCTACTGCTTCACGAACCACCTGCTCATAGAGTGTCTTATTAGCTTCGGGACGGGGAAGTAATTTGTGGTAACAGTGATAGGCAACGGCAATATTGAGAACTGGTATTATTTGCACTCCATGCAAGCGCAAACGGAATTCCACATCCGAATCCTCGCCGAAAGTCGGCGCGGTGTAGCGTTCATCAAAGCCATTGATAGCTTCGAGGTCTGCTTTCATCACCGAGAAATTAGCCCCTAGTAAGCCGCGCTCCTTGCGGTTGAAGTAACGCCTTAGTAATGGACTAGTTACGTAGAACCCATTCATGAAATGAAAGGTGCGGCGCGTTAGAAAATCAGTCAGCTGCCCCAGCATAGTAGCTGGACTTTGCAGAATGCCTTGGCGTATCCGCTCGGGAGTGAGCTCGTTAGTAAGTCGGTTGGAGATATCGATGCGTCGGCCAGCCAAGCAGCGGCCGGCGCCACCGTGAGCTAAATGCTCCGCTATGAATGCCGGGTGAGGGATGCAATCACCATCCAGAAAAATAAGCTGTTCTCCCTTCGCTGAACGAATGGAGGTATTCAGGATGCGATTTTTTAGAAAGCCCGCATCAGGATGCCAATTGTGAAAAATCCGAAGCGGTGATATTGCGCGCAAATTGGTAAGCTTCTCAATAAATACTTCATTAGAGCCATCATCGGAGATGATTACCTCGAAATCTGATTCCGTCTGCGTTTCCAGGCCAGCTAATACGAGTTGTAAAAAATCGAACCGATTATAAACAGAAATAATGACGGAGGCTTTGGGTTGGCGCATAAACAAAAGTAACCTGTGCCACTTATTGCGAACAGCTTATTACGTAACGGCTTTGGCTTACTTTAACTAGCGCGAGTGGCGGGCCTAAGTGGATTGTAGCTAAGCGCTACCTTTGATTAGTATTTAGCAAAGCCGCTTTTGAGGGGATGCAGTCAAGTGGGTGTTAGCCTCTAAGTGCCGCTCAGAACCAGCAGTTATAGCATGTGGAGTTTGTTTTCTGAGGCCAGAACGCAGCAGTTGAGCGTGTTTTGGAGTGCAGTTATTATCGTTGGTTTATTTGTTACCCGCTGGGTGTTGATACTGCCGAGTATCGGTATGGCTGGCTTATTCGTGACCAGTATTGGCTACGCTGTCGCAACCCGGAGCATTGCCCAGCGAGCGCACGCTTATACTCTCCTAAGCTTTACGCTAGTTTATTGGCTACACTTCCTGACTGGGTTAGTGCATAATAGTCTGTTAGACAAAGGGTTGCTTAGAGATTTAGTGTTGCAGCTGCCTTTTTTGCTACTGCCACTATCCTTTTTATTGCTTCCCAATTGGCGCACCGGGCACAAGCGACTTGTGTGGGGCATAGTCATTGGCTGTTGCTCGATTTCAGCCCTGGCGGCTACGATTAATTACGGGTTGAACTTTCAGGAAATTGCCGGGCTATATAATCGCTCACAGGTAATGCCTACGGAGCCGGACCACCTGCGCTTCAGCTTGCTTATCAGTATATCTATCTTGGCAGGGGGCACCTTACTCTTGCAAAAGGGACTAACCACTGGGTGGCGTCTCGCCATTTGGCTGGGAGTAGCCGTTCTATTCCTGTTCCAGCATCTTCTAGCGGTTCGCAGCGGTCTGCTCAGCCTTTATGCCGGTGGTGCGTTGTGGTTAGTAGGGCTAGGTTGGCAACTGAAGCGCTGGAAAACCGCTGTAGCCAGTGTAGTAGTAGTAGGGGGACTCGGTCTCGCCTGCCTATGGCTGCTGCCTACCCTCCAACTCCGGGTGAACAATACCTACTACGATGCCACCCAAAGGGGTAGTGCAAGCTCCGCGAACAACTTCTCGGTTACGGCCCGCTTGTATTCCTACGAGATAGCTGAAACGATTATTCGGCAGCATCCGCTGCTAGGAGTGGGCAAAGTGCAGCTAGAAGCTGAGATGGCACAACAGTATAGCTACCGCTATCCAGAAATAAGCTATGAAAAATATATTTTGCCCCACAATCAGTTTGTCTACAACTTGACTGCTTATGGGATTATTGGCTTAGTGGTATTCCTTCTAGGATTTTATTACCCGGCCTTGGTAGGCATCCGGCAGCGCAACTTATTAGTACTGGTCGTTTACCTTATCATCACCGTTTCTTTCCTAACTGAATACACGCTGGAAACTAACCTTGGCGTGATTATCGGTCTCTTCTTCCCGCTACTGGCTTTGGTGCCAACAGCTGGTGAAGCAGCGAGTACTACCAGTAGGCCATCGCTGCTACGAGAGGACTAATATAGACAGTTGGTAGTGAGCTAAAAAGCTAACAGCTTGATTTGAAATTATTTTCATAGCTGGTTTGGTTTTTCTCGCAGAAAACTCCTACCTTTGCACTCCCTTAGCGAAAAGGCCACTCGGGCCTTTTCTTTTTGTGTCATTTAATATCCACTAGAATGCCTGGCATCATCGGTAAAAAAATCGGTATGACAAGCCTCTTCACTCCGGACGGGAAAAATATTCCCTGCACGCTCATCGAAGCGGGTCCGTGCGTAGTGACGCAGGTTAAAACCGTCGAAACTGACGGTTATAACGCTGTTCAGCTCGCTTATGGCGAGAAGAAGGCTAAACGTACCACTAAGGCCCTGGCTGGCCACTTCGCCAAAGCCAGCACCACTCCCAAGAAACGCCTCGTTGAGTTCCGCACCGACGACATCGCCACTTTCACGCTCGGCAGCACGGTTGAAACCTCGCTGTTCGAAGAAGGTGAGTTTGTTGACGTAGTAGGTACCTCGAAAGGTAAAGGTTTCCAAGGCGTTGTGAAGCGCTACAACTTCCAAGGCGTGGGTGGTCAAACCCACGGTCAGCACAACCGTCTGCGTCACCCCGGTTCTATCGGTGCGTGCTCGTGGCCTTCGCGCGTATTCAAAGGAATGCGCATGGGTGGCCGCATGGGCACCGACCGCGTCAAGATTCAGAACCTGAAGGTGATGCGTATTGTAGCTGACAAGAATCTGATTCTGGTAAGCGGCTCAGTGCCCGGTGCCAAGAATGGCTACGTGTTCCTGGAGAAATAACCTGCAAAGATTACTAGAGATGGAACTGTCCGTATTCAATAGCAAAGGCGAAGACACCGGCCGCAAGGTTACGCTGTCCGACGCCGTGTTCGGCCACGAGCCGAACGAGCACGTCATGTACCTCGACGTGAAGCAGTACCTGGCCAACCAGCGCCAGGGTACGCACAAATCGAAGGAGCGCGCCGAAATCTCCCGCACCACCAAGAAACTGAAGAAGCAGAAAGGCACCGGCGGTGCCCGTGCTGGTTCGATGAAGTCGGGTGTGTTCGTTGGTGGTGGCCGCATGTTTGGTCCGCGTCCGCGTGACTATAGCTTCAAGCTAAACAAGAAAACCAAGCGCGTTGCGCGTCTGTCGGCCCTTTCGGTGCTGGCTCGCGAGGGCAAAGTGGCGTTGGTTGAAAACCTGGCGTTCAGTGCGCCTCGCACCAAGGACTTCATCGCCGTTCTGGATGGCTTGAAGCTAAACAACGGTCGCAAGACCTTGTACGTGACTGGCGAAGCTTCCGATAAGAATCTGCTCCTCAGCGCCCGCAACGTGCAGAAGGTGAAGATTTCGACCGCCGTAGGCCTCAACACTCACGACTTGTTGAACACCGACACCTTGCTGATTAGCGAAGATGGCCTGCGTTCACTGGAGCAATT
>CAXTFI010000246.1:0-6863 GCA_964243255.1 uncultured Hymenobacter sp. | reverse complement strand
TGCGCTGCCAGGTGCGGCCGTGGTCGCGGCTCACCCACAGCTCCCAGGTGCTGGGCCCGTCGCTGCCGTAGGCCGCCGCCAGAATGCTGATTTTGCGAATGCCGGCCGGCGCGTCAAACTGCATGGTGAGGCGGCCGCCGGCCCGCAGGCGGGCCGCGTGCGCGCCTTCCTTGTGGTCTTGCTCGGTGCTGCCAATCAGGCCGTTGGTAAATAGCCAGGGGCCGGTGGCCAGGGCCACGTCGGCGGTTTCGTAGGCCCCTTTGCTACCAGCTTCGAAGGTTTCGGGGAAGCTGCCGGTGGGAGCCTGGGCTGGCCGGGCGGCGGTGGCCGCAGTGGCCGACGACCCGGCCGACGACTCGGCCGCCGGCTGCGAGCAGGCCAGCAGCGCCGGCAGCAGAAGCAGAGTGTGAAAACGCATGGAACGAAAGTAGCAGCCGCTACGGCAAGAAACGAAAAAAGGGCCCGTAGCCGCGCCACGAACCCTTTTGTAGCGTGGACTTTGTGAGTCCGCGCGTGGGTAGCTCAACCATGCTGCGCGCGGACTCGCAAAGTCCGCGCTACTGCCTACGCCTGGCGGTCGCCGCCGGTCATGGTCAGCATCCAGCCGGGGTATTCGGGCGCGAGCTGGCTTACCTCGTCCAGCTCCTGGAGTTCTTCGGGCGTAAACTGCACGTCTACGGCCGTGAGGTTGTCTTCGAGCTGCTCCATTTTTTTGGCCCCGATGATGACGGTGCTCACCACCTGTTGGTGCAGCAGCCAGGCCAGCGCCAGCGACGCCACGGTGCTGCCCTTGGCCTCCGCCATCGGCCGCAGCTTATCAATGATGTTGAAAGCCAGTTCTTTATTAACGGGCGGAAAGTCGAACGCGCCGCTGCGGCGGCCACCTTCGGCCTGCTGGTTTTCGCGGCTGTACTTGCCGCTGAGGAAGCCGCCGGCCAGCGGGCTCCACACCATGAGGCCCACTTTCTGGTCGAGCAGCAGGGGCACCAGCTCGCGCTCCAGGTCGCGGCCGGCCAGGGTGTAGTAGGCTTGCAGCGACACGTAGCGCTCGAGGTGCTGGTAGTGCGCCACGTCGAGGGCCTTCATCAGCTGCCAGGCGGCCACGTTGCTGGCCCCGATGTAGCGCACCTTGCCCTGGCGCACGAGGTCGTCGAGGGCGCGCAGCGTTTCTTCCCAGGGCGTGAGCGGGTCGAAGCTGTGCGTTTGGTAGAGGTCGATGTGGTCGGTTTGGAGGCGCTTGAGGCTGGCTTCGGCCTGGGCCATAATGTGCTTGCGGGTGAGGCCCACGTCGTTGGGGCCGGGCCCCATGGTGCCGCGCACTTTGGTGGCCAGCACCACGTCGTAGCGGTTGAGGCCGAGGTTGTGCAGGGCCTGGCCGGTCATTTCCTCCGACTGGCCTTCGGTGTAGATATTGGCCGTGTCGATGAAGTTGATGCCCGCCTCAAACGAGCGCTTTACCAGGGCGTCGGCCCCGGCCTGGTCTACACCGTTGATGGCGGCAAAGCGGCCCCCCACGCTGCCGAAGGTCATGGTGCCGAGGCACAGCTCCGATACTTTGAGGCCCGTATTGCCCAGCAGGTTATATTTCATACAAAAAACGGAAAAGGAAAAGAAAGGTGCGGGGTACTAAGCCGCGCCCGCCGGCAATTGTTTGCGCGCCGCCCGGCCGCGCCCCGCCTGGCATGAAGCAGACTGTTTTAATCACCGGTGGCAACAGCGGCATCGGCAAAGCCACCGCCACGCGCTTCGCTCAACACGGCTACGCGGTCGTAATCGTAGCGCGCGATGCGGCGCGGGGCCGGGCGGCCGTAGCCGAGATTAGCGCCCGAACCGCCAACCCGCACGTGCGCTGCCTGACCGGCGACCTAAGCACCATCAAAAGCTGCCAGGCACTGGTGAAGCTGATATTACGGGAAATACCTGATTTGCAAATACTTATCAACAACGCCGGCATCTTCATGACCCGCCGCGAGCTGAACGCCGACGGTTTCGAAACCAACTTCATGGTTAACTACCTGGCCCCGTTCATCTTAAGTACGGGCCTGGTCGAGCTGCTGGCCCGCAACGCGCCCAGCCGCATCCTCACCGTGAACACGGGTCTGCACCTGCAAGGCCACTTCGACCTGGCCCGCACGCCCTACGGCCTGGACTTCGGCGGCCGCGCCAGCTACCGCAACACCAAGCTGGCCAATGCGTTATTCACCGTAGAGCTGGCCGCGCGCGCGCGGCACCGGGGCATCACAGTAAACGCGCTCAGCCCCGGCCTCTACAATACCAGGGTGCTCAAAGTGACGGGCTGGCTGCGCGTGGCAGTGCGAGTGGGCGGGGCCGTGCTGGGGTTGTTTCAGCCCATTGCCAATTCGGGCAAAGCGCCCTTTTACCTGGCTACCGCGCCGGAGCTGGCGCAGGTGACGGGGGCGTATTTCGACCAGCAGAAGCTGGCGGCATTTGCGCCGCAAGCAGCCGATGGGCAGTTGCGTGAGCAGTTATGGGATAAAACGTTGGAGTGGCTCGTAGCGGCGGCATCTTAGCTAATAGTTTGCTGGCCGGCACTTGGGTAGTTGGCGCTAAGAGGCTATCCGAATAGGATGAGAAGAGTTGTATTTTTAGGGTATGGCTACGACGCAAGAATTTCGCATTTCGGACGCGCTCTGGGAACGTCTCTCGCCCAAGCTGCCCGTCCACGTCCCCAACGCGCACCCCTTAGGCTGCCATAAGCGGCGGGTGCCTGACCGGCAGGTACTCGACGGCATTTTCTTCGTGTTGCGCACCGGCTGCCAGTGGAAGGTGCTGAGCGCCACGGGTATCTGCTCCGGCTCTACCGCTCACGCCCGCTTCCAGGAGTGGGTGCAGGCGGGCGTTTTCGCCCAGCTTTGGGACGAAGCCTTACAAGACTACGACGAGTTGATAGGCCTTGATTTCGACTGGATGGCCCTCGACGGTTCGCTGCACAAAGCGCCGCTGGGCGGGGGAAAAAACCGGTCCCAACCCCACGGACCGCGGCAAAGGCGGCGTCAAGCGCAGTCTGTTGACCGAGGCACGGGGCATCCCGGTAGGGCTGGAGCTGGCGGGAGCCAACTGGCATGATATGAAACTGACGGATAGCACGTTGAGCAGCATGCCACCCGCCGCCGAAGCGGCCCGCGACGTGCACCGGGCCGCCGGTGGGGAGTCGCACCTGTGCCTGGACGCGGGCTACGACTACGACCAAGTGCGGGCGGTGGTAGCTGCGCATAGTTACACGGCGCACATCCGCCCCAGGGGAGAAGAAAAGCAGGCCAAGCAAGCGGGGCAAAAAGCCCGACGTTGGGTGGTGGAGCGCACCCACTCCTGGCTCAACCGGTTCCGCCATTTGCTCATGCGCTGGGCTAAAAAGCCGGAAAACTACTTGGCCATGCTGCATTTTGCCTGCGCCCGAATCACGTGGTACAAGTGTCTTTTTGGATGATGCCTAAACCCTATTCGGATAGCCTCTAAGCGCTTGTAGTCTTCATCCCGTACTTTGCCCCATGGCTACCAAACGCGCTTCTACCCCGCCACCCTCACCTGCTCCGGCCCGACCGCCCTATATGCTCATCGAAGAAATTCGGGTGCAAGGCTACAAGTCGCTAGTTGATGCCACGCTGCATGTGCGGCCCCTCACGCTGCTGGCTGGCACTAACAGCTCGGGTAAATCGAGCATTATGCAGCCGCTGTTATTAATTAAGCAAACGATAGAAGCGCCATACCAGCCGGCCGGGGCACTGGTACTTAGTGGTGCACATATGCAGGCAGAAACAGCTGGGGAGCTAGTGAGTAAAATAGGTGCTAAGAGAGCAAAAAACTTCTCGGTAAGTATAACTGGATTTGGGAGGCATTTGTATAAAATGCTCCCATCTCATCTAGCTCTCTATTATGAAGTGAAAGATGAACAGTTCATAATAGAGAAGCAAGCTATGCTATTAAATGGCGAAAACTTGCAAATCACAGAAGATGATACGTGGGACGATATTAAAGGCCAATTTTCGGATAAAGTACAAAAAAACTACAAGAAACATGGTATAGAACATGGGTTTGTTAACCAAATGGATGCTTTCCTAAGCTTGTTTCTTGCGGATAAAAACGATATTATTGATGCGTGGGAAGCTGATTCTTTCAGAAATGGTATTGGGCAAATTATACATGTGCCTGGTTTACGTGGTGCACCTAAACGTTCTTATTTTACTGCTAGTTTATCTAGGGCGAGGAATCAAATAGAAGGTACTTTCGATATATATACTGCTAGTACAATTAATCAATGGCAACAACAAAACAATACCGAAGCCCTAGCCCAACTAAACGATTCCCTCCAACGCCTAGGCCTCACCAATTCCGTCACAGCGAAGGTGAAAAATGCGAACGAAGTAGAGCTAAGCGTAAACCGCCTGCCTTCGACTTCCAAAACCAAACCTCGCAAAGCCGATATGGTGAATATTGCCGACGTGGGCATCGGTGTGTCGCAGGTGCTGCCGATACTGGTAGCGCTTATTGCCGCTCAGGAAGGGCAAATTGTTTATGTAGAACAGCCTGAGTTGCATTTGCACCCCCGCGCCCAAGTGGCAATGGGCGAACTGCTGGCCGAAGCTGCTAATCGGGGCGTGCGCGTGATTGTAGAAACGCACAGCAGCCTGTTGTTGCTAACGGTGCAGACTTTAATTGCGCAGGGCAAAATCGCGAATACCGACGTAGGGCTACACTGGTTTACCCGTAATGCAAAAGGAGCCAGCCAGGTGCAATACGTGCAGCCCGACGAGGATGGAGCTTACGGCGAGTGGCCCGAGGATTTTAGTGATATAGAATTGAAGGCCCAAGATGCTTACCTCACGGCAGTAGGCTTGCGGCAGTTTGGAGAGGCTGCACAATGAGGCTACCGGCTACCTCCCGCCGCATTGTAGTAGATACTAATGTAGCCCGCTCGGCTAGCGAAAGCCAGCACCCAATTTCAGATGCTTGCCGCCAGGTGTTAGAAACCATTATCAATCGGCAGCATCTTGTGGTGTTAACCGCCACGCAGTATAAAGAATGGCAAAAGCATCAGTCACTATTTACCAAGGGCTGGCTGGTGCGGATGGCGTCGAAAAAACTCTGGCATGTGCTAAAGCCAGAGCCCGATAGTGGCCTAACTGACCGCATTCATGCGCTGGACTGCACAGTGAAGACTCGTAAGGAAATGCTTAAGGACGTGCACTTATTAGAGAACGCGCTGGCTACCGACCACGCGGTAGTCTCGCAGGAAACCAATGTGCTAAACCTATTTGTCGCCCACGCACAGCCATTGGCTATTCCGCGCCCCGTAGCTTGGGTAAATCCCACAGAAAATATGCCGGGCTGCATTGCTTGGCTAAAAGGCGGGGCTGCCGTAGAGAAAGCTCGTGGCATTCCAGCTGGGGTATAGTTTAAATAGTTATTACCCACCCCATGAAACTCCGCTACCTGCCTTTGCTTTTGCTGGCCCTGCCTGCCTGCACCAGCAACTCTACGAGCACCACGGCCGACCCCGCCGATGCGCGCTTCGACCGCTTCAAAAATCAGTTTGTGCTGGATTTGTGGAAGCAAAACCCCGACTACGCCTCGTCGCGGGGCTTTCATAAGTATGACTCGCTGCTGGTGATACCCGATGCGGCGCAGCGCCAGCGTGAGGCCGCTTTCGTGGCCCAGAGCCTGGGGGCGCTCGGCCACTTTGGGTTCGATAGCTTGTCGGCCAACAACCAGATTGACTACCGCTTGCTCACCAATGAGCTGCGCTCGGCGCGCTGGTACGCCGACACGCTCAAGCCCTGGCAGTGGAACCCGGCCAGCTACAACCTCGGGGCCAGCGTGGGCGACCTGCTCAACGGCCACCACTACCCGCTGGCCCGCCGCCTGCGCAACATCTCCGATAAGATTGCCCAGGCTGGGGCCTACTATGCTGCTGCTCAAGCTAGTATAAGTAACCCCACCCGCGAGCACCTGGCGCTGGCCGTGCAGCGAAACGAGGGTGGCCTGGCCGTATTTGGCCCCGCCCTGGCCGATTCGGTGCGCAAGTCGGCCCTGAACGCGGCTGAAAAGCAGCTGCTGACCCAGCGCATCGCCGGGGCACAGGCGGCGGTGCGGGGTTACGTGGGGTTTCTGAATCAGCAACTTGCTAGCACCAAGGCTTTTCGCTCGTTTCGCATTGGCAAAGTGCTGTTTGACAGAAAGTTTGCGCTCGATATTCAGTCACGCTACTCGGCCGACCAGGTTTTCCAGCTCGCCCAGCACCACCAGGCCGACTTGCTGCACGATATGGGCCGGCGGGCGGGGCGGCTCTTTCCCAAGTACTGCACCGGCCAGCCCGTGCCCAAGGACACGCTGCAGCTCATCCGGCAAGTAATTGACCAGCTGACGCTTAAGCACGCCCCGCGCGAGGGTTTCATGGATGCCGTGAAGCGCCAGATTCCGACCCTCATCAAGTTTGTCAACGACCATAACCTGCTTACCCAGGACCCCAGCAAGCCGCTGGTGGTGCGCGAAACGCCGGGCTACATGCGCGGCAGTGGCGCCGGGGCCAGCGTGAGCGCCCCCGGCCCCTACGACACCAAGGCCAACACCTACTACAACGTGGAGCCGCTGCCCGCCGCCTGGACGGCCGCCCAGGCCGAGAGCTATCTGCGTGAGTACAACGACTATACCCTGCAGATTCTCAACATCCACGAGGCTATTCCGGGGCACTACACGCAGCTCGTGTACGCCAACCGCTCGCCTTCGCTGGTGAAGAGCATCTTCGGCAACGGGGCCATGGTGGAGGGCTGGGCCGTGTACTCGGAGCGCCTGATGCTGGAAAGCGGCTACGGCCAGAACTCCGACGAAATCTGGCTGCTGTGGGA
>CAXTFI010000245.1:0-6872 GCA_964243255.1 uncultured Hymenobacter sp. | reverse complement strand
TTTTGCTGAGTATGCCGGCCGGGGCCATCGGCGACCTCATCGACCGGCGCAAGCTACTGCTCTTTACGCAGGGCTTTATGGCGGTGGTGGCGCTGGGGCTGGGCGCGTTTACGTTCACAGGGGCTATCCAGGCCATTGATGTACTGGGCTTTACGTTTTTGCTGGGCATGGGCGCGGCCCTCAACGGCCCCATCTGGCAAACGGTGACTACCGAGCTGGTGCCCCGGCCGGTGCTGCCCTTTGCCATCACGCTCAACGGGGTGAGCAACAACATTGCCCGCGCCATTGGGCCGGCGCTGGGCGGGCTCATTATCGCCTACTACTCGTCGGGCTGGGTGTTTTTGCTCAACGGGGTGTCGTTTGTGGGCACCTGGCTGGTGGTGTACCGCTGGCGGCGCGAGGTGCAGCACGAGGGTGGCCCGGCCGAAAACTTTTCGGGCGCGCTGCGGGCCGGCATTCGCTATGTGCAGTACTCGCCGCCGCTGGTGGCGGTGTTAGTGCGCACGTTCGCGTTTTCGTTTGGGGCCAGCGCCATGTGGGCACTGCTGAGCGTGGTGGTGGCGCGGCGGCTGCACCTGCAGTCGGGCTCCTACGCCGTGATGCTGTCGTGGCTGGGCGCGGGCGCCGTCACGGGCGCGTTGCTGATTGGCCGCATCGGCCACCGCCTCAACCTGAACCGGCGGGTGCTGCTGGGCTCGCTGGTGTTTGTGGGCACCAACCTGTGCCTGGCCCTGGTCGATAGCGAGTACTGGCTGTTTCCGGTGATGTTTTTGACGGGCACGGCCTGGCTTATTGCCATGACCAGCTTTAGCACCAGCGTGCAGCTGCACGTGCCCAAATGGGTGCAGGCGCGGGCCGTTAGCATTTATATGCTGGTCTTTCAGGCCGGTATGAGCCTGGGCAGCATTGTGTGGGGCGAGCTGGCCGACCGGGCTACCAGCACGGTGGCGCTGCTGGTGGCGGCGGGCTGGATGCTGGCTGGCCTGGCCCTGGCCCTGCCCTTTCCCATGCATCAGCCCGAGGGCCTGGACTTGAGCCCCGCCGAGCCGTGGAGCGACCAGCTGCCCGCCGCCGAAGAAACCATTGACCCCGACGACGGCCCCGTGCTGGTGATGATAGACTACACCGTGGCCCCGGCCGACCACGCGGCCTTCCGGCTGGCGGCCCGGCAGCTCACCCGCCTGCGCCTGCGCGACGGCGCGCTGCGGGCCGGCGTGTTTACCGACGTGAGCCAGTCGGCCCGCATCACCGAGTTTTTTTACGTGGCTACCTGGGCCGAGCACGAGCGCCAGCACCACCGCTTCACCCGCGACGACCAGCAGGTGGAGGCCGAAGTGCGGCGCTTTCACCAGGGCGAGGCCCCGCCGCGCGTCACGCACTTCCTGGCTTTCCCGCGCACCGCCAACGTGGAGGTGGCCGCCCCGCCGCTGCAGCTGGCGGGCAGCGCGCAGTAACTAAGGCCGCCAGCGGCCAAACCATCGGGCTGCATGCTTACGTAAGCGGGTAATCTAGCCCGGTAATTCCCTGGCACCCCTTTTGCCGGGCTGCCTATTTTTACGCTGCTGCTTATGCCCCGTTTTTTGCTCCTGCTTTTGTGCGCGCTTCTCACGCTGGGTGAGGCTGGTGCCAGCACTACGCTCAGCGCGCTGGCTGGCCGCCACCGCCCGCGCTACACCGCCTACAAGCACCGCGGCGACGCCCGCAAGCGCTGGCGGCGCATGGGGGTGCTGGGCCGCTGGCGCTACAAGCGCCGCTACCAAAAAGCCCACCCCAAGCGTGGCATTATCAAGGTGGGGCCACCGCGCACCAACATGCCCCGGCGCTAGGGCGGCCCCAGCATAACGCCCAAACGGTCCGGCTTTTCTTTCATAACTACTTATTATACAGTTAGTTATGAAAGAAAAGCCGGACCGTTTGCTTTAGAAACCGGCCTTACCCACACTTCCCATTCAATTCTTTCGCGCAGGGCTTTGTGTGAGTCCTGCGAAGCCTCCCTTAGCTGGCGCTACCATTTCAGTAGCTTAAGCCCCGGTTTAGCGCCCGGTGGGCAGCGCCACGGTGAAGGTGGAGCCCACCCCCAGCTGGCTCTGCACGGAGAGGGTGCCGCCGGCGTTTTCAATCATTTTCTTCACCATGTAGAGGCCCACGCCCGAGCCCTCGACGTGGGTGTGCAGGCGGCGAAACATGCGAAATAATTCGCCCTGCTGCGCCTCACTCAGGCCCAGGCCATTGTCCTGCACCTCAAGCACCACCCGGCCGGCCACGCGGCGGCCGCGCAGCTGCACGCGGGCCGGGCGGTCGGGGGCATGGTACTTTACGGCGTTGCTGAGCAGGTTGTAGACGATGCTGCGCAGGTTTTTGGGCGAAAACCGGATGGTGGCGCAGCCGTCCAGGTCTACCGTGAGGGTGGCCGCGGCCGCCGTCAGCTCGGGCAGCATATCGAGGCGCACGGCCTCTACCAGGGCGGGCAGGTCTACGGGTTCGGCGGGCTGGCTTTGCTCCTGCTGCAGGCGCGAAATGTCGGTGAGGTGGCCCAGCGTTTGCTGAAAGCGGCCCACGGCCCCGGCCATCATGTCGAGCAGGCGCGGCACCACGGCATCGTCGAGGGCGTTGGCGGGCAGGTGCTCGCGCAAAGCCAGCAGCAGGCCTTCGACATTGGTAATGGGCGACTTCAGGTCGTGCGAGGCCGTGTACACGAACGTGTCGAGGTCGGTGTTGGTGCGCAACAGGCGGGCGTTGCTTTCGTGCAGCTCTTCGTTGGTGGCCTGCATTTCTTCGTTGATGGCGGCCAGCTCCTGGTTCAGGTTTTGCACCTGCTGGCGGGCCTCCACCTGCTCCGTCACGTCGAAGCCGAAAATGGACACGCCCGCAATGTGGCCGTCCTCGCGGTACGCCTGGTAGGTGAAATCGAAGTAGCGGATAAGCCAGGGCTGGTCGTCGGGCGGGGCCACCGCCACCAACACCTCGCGCTGAAACTGGGTCTGGCCCGACTCATACACCTCGTCGAGCAGCGCTACCAGGGCCAGGGCCTCGGGCTGCACGTCGGCCAGGTTGTGGCCCAGCAGCTCCCGGCCCGGAAACAAGGCCTGGTAGGCCGGGTTGAGATATTCGATGCGGTGGGCAGGCTGGCGCAGCAGGCAAATGGCGGCCGGGGCGTGCGCAAACAGCTGGTGCACGTTTTCGCGCTCCTGGCCCTGGCGGCGCACGGCGGCCAGCACGGCCGCCTGCAGCGTATCGGCCTGCTTGCGGGCCCGCACCTTGTCCGTCACATCCACGATAAAAGCCAGAATACCAGTGGGTTGCTGCTGGTCGTTGCACAGCGGCTGGTAAACGAAATCTACGTAGCGCTGCTCGGCTCGGCCGGTGGCGCTGTTGTGCAGCATGATGAGGATATCGGTGCCGCTAAAGGGCTGGCCGGTGCGGTACACCTGGTCGAGCAGCTCGATAAAGCCTTGCTCCTCTACCTCGGGGAACACCTCGCCCACGGTGCGGCCCAGCACAGTGCGGCCGGCCGCAAGCTCCTGGTAGGGGTGGTTGAAAAACGAGTAGCGGTGCTCGGGCCCCGTGAGGGTGGCAATGGCGGCGGGCACCTGCCCCAGAATCTGACCCAGCAGCACTTGCTGCATGCGTAGCTGGTCGCGCTGGTGCTCAGCTTCTTGCAGGGCGGCCTGCACCTGCCCGGTGCGCTGGGCCACACGGGCTTCCAGCTCGTCGTTGAGGGCCTGCACCTGGTGGCGGGCCTGCACCTGCTCGCTCACCTCGGTGGCCACCACCATCACACCCGTGATGCGGTCGTCGGCCTCGCGCAGCGGCAGGTACACAAAGTTCCAGTACACGGTGTCGCGGCGGCCGTGGCGGTCGATGGTGGAAGGCATTTCCTGAGCCACGTGCGGCACACCGGTGGCCATTACCTGGGCCAGCAGCTGCTCGTAGCCCTGCCCCACTATCTCGGGCAGCAACTCAAACAAGGGCGTGTGCAGGGCCTGGGCCGGCGTGCGGCCCCACAGGGCGCACACCAGCGGGTTGGCCAGCTCAATAAGGTAGGTGGGGCCCCGGAAGGTCGCAATGGCCACCGGGGCCTGCTCAAAAATGTGCTGCAGCTCGCCGCGCTGGGCTTCGGCCGCCGCCAGGGCGGCCCGCTCGCGGGCCTGGCTGGCGCGCAGGGCCTGCTCCACGGCCGAGCGCGGCTGGTCGGTGCTGTCCGAAAAGCTCACCAGCAGGCCGCCGGCCAGGCGCTGGGCCTGCACCCGAAAGTAGCTGTCGTAGCCATCGGCCTGGTACAGCATTTCGAAGTGCCGGGCTTCGCCGCCGGCCAGCCACGTAGCGCAATGAAACGCAAACGCCCCGTTGGCCCGGCTGCCCGGAAACTGCTGCCCGTAGGTGGCAGTGGGCTGGGCCGGCAGCCGCAAACTGCGCTGGGCCGCGGGGTTGAGGTAGGCAAAAGCAAAGTCGACCACCTCCCCGGCCGCGTCAAGCTGCGGGGTGTAGTACACCACGCCGGTCGGCAGCAGGTCGAGCAGGGCGGGCAACAGCTGCGGGGTGGCAGGCAGCCCTGCCGGGAGCAGCGCCAGGGAATCAGGCATGGGTAAAAAAGGATGAAATGGAAAGCCAGCCACAAAACTAAGGCCGGTGGGTAGCGCCCTTGCGCCCCACCGGCCCCTAACCCACCGCCTGGCCAAGGCGGCAACCGAGCTCAACAGTAAAAACCAGCCTCGCCAGAGCTATTTGGCAAGCAACGCACTGTTTTTGAAGGAGTTATAAAATTAAAAGTGAGGGATTAAAAATCTGTCAGCCAAATTTTTAATTCCTCACTTTTAACTCCTTCAAAAACTGCATTCGCCGTAGCCTATACCTTATCCAAAGATAGAAGTGCCGGCTTTACCACGAGCCGCTGTTGTCGTTGGTATCGTCGAAGCCGCCGCCGCCCGTGTCGTCCGAGGAAGTATCGTCGTAAGAAGAGTTGTCGGAGGAGAAATAATCGCCCGACGAGTCGCTGGCCGCGTCGTTGCCCGAGAAATAGTCGGGGCTGTCGTTGCCGGCGTTCTCAGCTCCCCCGCGCGAGGAGAAGTAGTCGCCCGCCGCGCCCGTGCCAGCGGCTCCGGCTGCGCCCGCTGCCCCGGCGCCCAGGCTGGAGGTATCGTTGTTGTTGCTGAAGTGCTGCGCCGAGTCGTTGTCTGAGCTGTGCGATGACATCCGGTTGCCGATGTAGGCGCCCGCCGCCGCCGCTGCGCCGGTTGCCAAGATGCCACCCATGCCGCTGCCGCCGCTGTTGCCCTGGTTGTAGCCGCCGCCACCAAAGCCCGGCCCCTGGCCGCCCTGGTTGGGGTAGAAATTGGGCTGGCCGGGGTTTTGGTTTGGGCGGTTGTTGCCGCCCTGGTTGGGGTAAAAATTCGGTTGGCCGCTATTCTGCGCAGCGGCGCTTCTACCACGAAACAGCTTGATTATGAACCACAACACGCCACCAATCAGCAGCGCGCCGATGAGCAGCGTACCTATTCCCATTGTTTGAATAAGTGAAGTACCCGACATATCGCCCGTCTGGGCTCCCGCCGGGTCGCTGGTGGTTGCAGAACTGGAAGTAGAAGTAACCCCACTGTTGTCAGACAGCGTTGTGGCTGGCGTAGCGGCAGTGCTAGCATCCGCGCCCACGGCCTGCTTGCGCGGGTTCGAGCTGGGGTTGGCCGTTACCAGCAGCGTGTTGAGGCCGCTGCGCAGGCCGGCAAAGTAGTTGCCCTGCTTGAAGGCGGGCGTCATCTCGCCGATAATGCGGCTGGTGACGGCGGGCGTAATCACGCTGGCCAGGCCCGAGCCGGGCTGGATGGTCACTTTGTGCTCCTGGGCGCTCAGCAGCACCACCACGCCGTTGTTTTTGGTGCGCTGGCCCACGCCCCAGGCCGTGCCCAGCGCCCGGCCGTAGTCGGCCACGCTGCGGCTGCCCAGGCTGGGCACCGTAACTACCACCACCTGGGTGCCCGTTTTTTCGGCGTAGCTGCGCAGGCCGCCTTCCAGCTTTTTGGCATCGGTGGCGCTCAGCAGCTTGCCCTGGTCGGTAACGAAGGTGAACGGAACCGGGCGCGCCGGCAGGTCGGCGGCCGTTTGGGCAGCGGCCGGCCGGCCTAGCCCGGCCCCGACAAACAGCAGGGCAATGACAACGAAGCGATACATGGCAAGGGGAAAAGGTGAACTATTTGCCTTCTACGGCGCGCGGCCCCCCGTGGCTGCCCGCGCGCCGCCGGGCAGGCCGGGCAGGTACGACATTCGGGCATTCTTGCTTTTAGCGCACTTACCGGCCCGCCGGGCGGTTGTAGGTTTGTGGCTGATTACGCGGCCGGCCAATCCTTCGGGGCCAGCGGCTGCGTACTTGCTTTGTTTGTTTGGCTTGTGCAGTGTGCAGAAGCTTGCTGTAGTTGCCGGTTGGTGATGCGGCCCCGCTCCGGCGGCCCGCGTCATGGTGGGCAATCAGCTGGCTATCAACATATTATGCTTTTGCCTCGTTTTGCACCCCCGCGCTCGTTCCACGCCGAACTCAAGCGCCGTACGGCCGACTATTTCACCACCACGGGTAAGGCCCAAACCGGCAATTTCTCGCTGCTGGGCAAGGCGCTGCTGCTGCTGGGTAGCCTGGTGGCGCTCTACGTGCACCTCGTGTTCTTTACCCCGCCCCTCGGCTGGGCCCTGGCCGAGTGCGTGCTCATGGGCACCGTGCTGGCGCTCATCGGCTTCAACGTGATGCACGACGGCGCGCACGGCAGCTTCAGCCGCCACAACTGGTTGAACAAGACGGCGGCCTTCACCCTCAACGTATTAGGCGGCAGCAGCTACATGTGGGACGCCAAGCACAACACCGTGCACCACATGTACACCAACATCGA
>CAXTFI010000244.1:0-6873 GCA_964243255.1 uncultured Hymenobacter sp. | reverse complement strand
GACGTGAAGGGCAAAACCGTGGTGGTGCTCATCAACGACCCCGGCAACGCGGGCAACGACACCACCCTGTTTAAGGGCAACGCCATGACCTACTACGGCCGCTGGGGCTACAAGTATGAGGAAGCCGCCCGCCACGGCGCTACCGGCCTGGTCATCATCCACGACACCAAGCCCGCCTCCTACCCCTGGACTGTCGTGCAAAGCAGCAACGGCGGCGCCAAGCTGCACCCCCAAACGCCCGACCACGGCGCCAGCAAAGTGGCCCTCGAAGGCTGGATGACCCTCGACGCGGCCAAGCGCCTCTTCACCACCGCCGGCCAGCGCTATGAGGCCCTCTACGCCGCCGCCAACAAGCCCGGCTTTCGGGGTAAAGACCTGGGCCTGAGCCTCACGACTACGCTGCACAACAAAATCACCTACAAAACCTCCAAAAACGTGGTGGCCGTGCTGCCCGGCACCACCCAGCCAAAGGAGTACATTATTTACTCGGCGCACTGGGACCACCTCGGCATCGGTCCGGCCGTGAAGGGCGACTCCATCTACAACGGCGCGCTCGACAATGCCAGCGGCTGCGCGGGCCTGCTGGCCATCGCCAGCGGCTTCCAGCAAGCCAAAGACAAGCCTAAGCGCAGCATCGTATTTCTGGCCGTGACGGGCGAAGAGCAGGGCCTGCTCGGCTCGGACTACTACGCCCAGCACCCGCTTTTCCCGCTCAAGAACACCGTGGCCGACATCAACATGGACGAGCTGCTGGCCTTCGGGCCCATGCGCGACCTCACCATCACCGGCTACGGGCAGTCGGAGCTGGATGACTACGCCCGCGCCGCCGCTAAGGAGCAAAACCGCTACGTTATCCCCTACCAGCACCCCGAAACCGGCAGCTTCTACCGCTCCGACCACTTCAGCTTTGCCAAGGTGGGCGTGCCGGCCCTCTACGCCAGCGGAGCCTTCGAGAGCCGCCTGCACGGCAAGGCCTTCGCCGAAAAAGAGCGTAAAGACTTCGAGGCCAACAACTACCACCAGCCTTCCGACCAGTACGACCCCACCTGGGACCTGCGCGGCGCAGCCCAGGATGCCCGCCTGCTCTTTCGCATCGGTCAAAAGCTAGCCTCCGAAACCACTTTCCCGCAGTGGAAAGCCGGCTCCGAGTTCCGGGCCGTGCGGCTGAAAAGCCGACCCATATAAACATAAATTATTGTTTATCAAGGTGTTAGCCAGGTAATAAATTTCAAAAATCAATGAGAAACTACCAAAACGTCATGCTGAACGCAGGGAAGCATCTCTGCCGCATCGTTGAATGACACGGTAGAGATGCTTCCCTGCGTTCAGCATGACGTTTTGACTATTTTTAAAACAGATTTTATATAAGAAGCCCCTTGGAAGTAGCTGTTGGCTACCTCCAAGGGGCTTCTTACTTCACAGCGTTTCAACTGAAATTACGCCTGCTGCTTGGTCAGTTCCTTCAGCTTCTTATACGTTTGCTTGGAGGTGGCAAACTGCTTTTTCACAGCCGCACGGGCGTTGCCGGTGAGGCTACTGCGGCGCAGGGCTTTCTTGTAGGCTCTGATAGCCCAGCGTTCGCCGAAAACGTTGGCGGCCAGGATGGCTTTTTCATCGCGGGCCGTTACCATGGCCTGGGCATCCATCAGCTTGCGGTAGAGTTTGCCTTTGAGGGTAGTGCCGGTTTCGGGCTTGGCGCCGTTGGCGGTGAGGTAGCCGTTGAGGCTGCTGGAAAACTGCTGGCTCTGGGCTACCAGCTGCTGGTAGTAGCTGCGCAGGTCGCCGTCCTTGGTTTCGGCCACGGCGCGCTTGTAGCCCTCAATGCGGTCGTTCACGAACAGCAGCAGCTGGTCGAGGGCCGCGGCTTTGCGCTTGGCTTTGCCTTTTTTCTTGGGAGCAATGAGGTAAGTCAGGCCAGCGGCGAGCAGGGCCCCGCCCACTAGCTTCTGGGTAGTAGTGAGCTTGTTGAAAGCAGTAGCTGTTTTTTCGCCGGCGTCTTTTACGGGCGCGGGCACTTTGTCGAGCAGGTCCTTGCTTTTGGCAGCGGCCTCGTCATACAGGCCTTTTACCTTATCGGCGGCGTCGCCATACAGGTTTTTGGCTTTATCGGTGGTAGTGTCGAGCAGGTCTTTGGCCTTATTGGCCGCATCGGGAGTAGGTTCGGGCGAATTCATGGCGTTTGAATCAGGGTTAAAAAGATATACTCGTCTTTACGGCAAGGTGCCTCCCTGTGTTAGGCTAATGTTACCGATACGTTTGCTTTCAACCCTAACGTATTGTGGCTGAGGCAGCTTACCACTCAAAAATCGCAGTAGTCGGTGGTGCCGCTCAGCTGGGCCCAGCGGGCCGACAAAAACTTGGCGTAGGCGAGCGGCGTCAGCCCGTAGGCCCCCAGCGCGTAGCCGTCGTTGACCTCCACCACCACGGTAGCGCCGGTGGCGGTGCGGCCCACGTCGAGCGAAAAGGCGGCCGGTGCCTCGGGCAAGTAAGCAGCCAGGGCGGCCGCCACCACGGCGGGGTCGAAGTGGGCGCGCCAGTCGCCTTTGTAGGGGCGCACGTCCAGGATGCGGCCGTAGCGCACAAAGCAGCGCCACTCGGCCACAAACTGCACCGGCTCGGCGCACCACACGGGCGTGTCCTGGTGCTGGTCGCCGCAGCCCACCAGGTCGCCGGGGCGGCGCACCAGCACGCCCGTAAACTTCTTGGCCTCGTGCAGGGGCTTCACAAATACCGGCCAGCTTTCGGGCTGCGCCGCCACCTGGTTGATGGTGCTCGCCCACAACCGCCGGCCCATAAATGGCTGTAGCACTGCCGGATAGCCCAGCTCATCGGGCACCGCCAGGCCCAGCGCCCGCAGGCCGGCGCGCACGGCGGCGATGTGGCCCACAATTACTTCATCGGGCGCGTGGTTGCGCACCGGCTCGGCGTCGGTGTAGGGCACTATTTCCCAGCCCATTTGCTGGAAGCCGTCCAGGGCCAGGTAGTTGTTCACGCTCTGGGGCCAGCCCTGGCGGTCGAAGTGGATGTGGGCGCGCATAGATACTGGGGGCGCGGCGGCTAGTTGAAAGGCCGCCGGGGCCAGGCAAGGTAGCGCCGTTTTGGGGCAGCGGCGGGCTGCCCGCGCCCGGCGTTGGGCTGGGCCGTAGTAACTAGCAGCCGCCTACCAGGGCAACATTCTTTGTATATGGCTACGGAATTCTCCCTTTTAGAACGCACCATCCTCAAGGCTAAGGGCTTGACGGAAGAGCAAGTACTGGCCCTCACGGAGATGGGCGTGCGGGGCCGCCCCGATTTTGAGCAGATTGGCACCGTGCTGACGCTGCTTGAGCTGCTGCCCGACCTCGACCCCGCCGTGGCCGCCCGCGTGCTGGAATGGGCCCTGCCCCCCACCGCCGCCGTGCCCAACCCCGCCGAAGTAGCGGCCGTGGTGGTGCCCACTATCTCGGTCGACGCCTCCGACGCGGTGTACTGCACCCACTGCAACCACAAGCAGCCCAAGGACTACACGCCTGGCGACCTGTGCGTGAACTGCGGCCGGCAGGCCGAGCCCATCGAGCAGTGCTTCTGGTGCGGCGCGAGCGGGCCGGGCAAGCGCTGCCGCAACTGCGGGGCCCGGTTTGTGCGCACCGCCGAGCTGTCGCTGGCCCTGCTGCTGCGCCGCGAAGGCCTGGCCAAAGACGAGATTCCGCGCCGCCTGGAGGAGGCCACCGCCGAGGAGAAGGACGAGATGTGGGGCCGCGTGCGCCGGGCGCGGCTGTAAGCAGCGGTGCTTTCTCCTTATTGAAGTATTTGAAAGGCAACAGAACGTCATGCTGAACGCAGGGAAGCATCTCGCTCGCGCCGTTGTGAGGAAGCGAGCGAGATGCTTCCCTGCGTTCAGCAGGACGTTCTTACGATTTTACATTTTAAATCCTTTATGCGCGCTATTTGCGAAACCTGTAGCCAGGTGCAGCCGCCCGACTGGCAGCCCGGCGACCTGTGCACCACTTGCGGCACCGTGGTGCGGCGCGAAAAACGCTGCCACTGGTGCGTGGCCCTCACGCCCGCGGGCAAGTTTTGCCGGCACTGCGGGGCCGGCCAGGTGCCCGACGACCAGTACGGGGCCGCCCGCTGGCTCAAGCACCTGGGCACCGACCAGTTTGTGCTTCCCGAGCGGCTGGCGGCCCTGGACCCCGAGCAGGTCGAGCACTTTACGCGCCTCTACCAGCGGCACGCCAGCGTGGCCGAGCGCCACCTCGACGATCTGGCCTACGCCGAAAGCTTTGCCCGGCAGCGGGGCTGGGTGCGCGCCCAGGAGCAGGTACTGCTGCCGCGCCTGCCCCTGCCCGATGCCGAGCTGGCCGCCCTCACCCGGCCGCCGCTGCGCGGCACCACGGCCCTGGAGCGGCTGCTCGAAATTCGCCAGACCTCGCCCTTTGCCGCCACCCAGCTGCTGGCCGCGCTGGCCCGCCTGCGCCTGTGGCTGGCCAGCGGCCGCGAGGCCGACTTTAAGGCGCTGAGTATTTGGGAGGACAGGGAATTGGCCTTGGGCCACCTCCAGGACCCTGACCCGGCCCTGCGCACCGAAGTAGCCCTCGTGCTCGGCCACTGGCGCCTGCTGTGCGAGGGGGCCGGGGCGAAGTCGCAGCTGCGCGATGCGCTGCACGCCGCCACGGCCTTTCCAGTAGAAGCCGCCACGAGTTTAGCGCTTATCGACGCCCGGCGGCAGGGCCAGGGCCAACCCGTGCCCGCGCTGGCCCTGGCCGCCGAAGACGGCGACCTGGCCTTCGCCGCCGCCCTGGCCAACCACGCCCCCGACCCGCTGCTGGCCGCCCTGCGGGTGCCCGCGCGCTGCTACGTGGCGGCGCGCACGCTTACCCTCATGCGGCTCGATTTCAACCTGGCTGCGCTGCTGCCCGGTTTTAGCCCCCATCAGCTTGGGGAGCTGGTTTATTTGCTGGAAGTGCAAGAGCGGCCCCGCCCCGACCTGCGGCAGTTTTTGCAGGAAGTAGTGGCCCAGCAGCATGGCCTCGACCTGGGGGGCCGCGACCGGGCCCGCAACCTGCTGGCCCGCGACCTGCGGCCCGGCGATGCCGCGCGCCTGGTGCGCGAAAACCCTGATAGCTCCTTCCTGGCGAAGTTTTTGAAAAACACGCCCCTGCCCCCGCTGGAGCTGGCCGCCGTGTGCCGCGAGCTGGTCGACACCAACCAACTTACTAACAGCATCTTACCAGCCAGTGTGGCCGCGCAGCTACCGTTCAGCTTCGTGCCCGAGGTGTGGCGCACCGCCCCAGCTGCTTCGCTGCAGGGGCTGCGCTCGCTGGCCGAGCAGCAGCTGAGCACCTACGCCAGCGGCGAAGCGCTGGCGCTGGCCACTTTTTTGCGGACAGCGGTGTGGGATGAGGCCGTTGACCCCGAGGCCCGCCGCCAGGCTCAGCACGTGCTGCTCAACTGGTACCAGGGCTACCGCCACCCCGCCCAGGTGCGCCTGAGCTTCGACCCCGCCGCCGCGGCCGTTTACTTCGGCTCGTTTGAGGGGTATGTGGAGTACTTCGTCTACGGCGTGGAGCACCTGGCCAGCCTCGTGGCCCTCAACGCCGACAGCGACTTCCTGCGCCCCCTCGAGACTGCCGCCGAGCCCCCCGATGCTGAGGCCCTGCTGCAAGCCGTGGTACTATTGCCGCTGCCGCTGGTGCTGCGCCTGCGCCGAGCGCTGCTGGCCCTGGCCCGCGACTATGCCAACTGGGCCATGCCCCGCCGCTGGGCCGTGCAAACCCTGGCCCTGCTGCAGCAGCACGCCCCCTGGCGCACCGCCGTGCGCGCCGACCTGGCAGACCTTCAAACAGCTGAGGATGACAATGTAACCTACCTGGCCGAGCAGGCCCTGGCTAGCCTAACCAGCTGATAACCAACCCATGACCTTGCTGCACCTTCCTATCCCGACCACGAAGCTGTTCGACGGCTTAAACGATGATTTCTACACCTTTACGCACCGGGTTGAGGAGCCGGCCGGGGTAATTATCAGGCAGGAGGATTTTTACCGCAACGCCCTCACCGAGCTAGCTGCCCTGCTCTCGCCCCCAGACTTCAGCCAGCTGGTGCGCGAGGGTAACTTTCGGAAAACCAACGCGCTATTCGCTGAACACGCTTACGAAGGCACCGATAAGCTGGAGCTAACCTATTGCCGTACTGGCCCTTACCTTTTCGTCTTCGCAAGTGGCGAGTTTCAGCCTGCTCGCTACAAAATATACCTGGAAGGAGTGTGGCAGATACTGCCTTAGCCCTACCCCACCGCCGACACCGGCACCGGATGCAGAATGAGCCACACCAGCTCGCGCAAAATCTCGCCCTCGTCCATGCTGCCGCTCTCGATGCCCTTGCTCTGCGCATCGGCCCGCCGAATGAGGTGAATGAGGTCGATGGTGCGCGCAATACTGAACTGGCGCTGAGCTAGTTGATATTCTTTCTGGGCAAATTTGTTGATGCCCATCTTCTGCATCTCGGCATCCGAGGGGTTGGGGCCGGCCTGGTGCAGCATCAGCAGCCGGGTGAAGAAGTTGAAGAGTAGCGTGAGGTTGGGAATCAGCGGGTTGGCCTTGGGGTTAGCCGCAAAGTGCGTGAGAATTCGGTTGGCCTTCAGCACGTCGCGCTGCACCAGCGCCCGCTGCAGCTCAAAAATGTTGTACTCCTTGCTGATGCCCACCAGGCGCTGCACCAGGTCCTCGTCAATGGCCTGCCCGGCTTTTACGTTGAGCAGCAGCTTGTTAACCTCGTTGGCCAGCCGGCCCAGGTCGGCCCCGATGTACTCGGCCAGCAGCGCCGTGGCCCCGCCCGTTATCTGCTGCTTGCGGCTGCGCACGTAGCCCGTGAGCCACTGCGGCACCTGGCTGTCGT
>CAXTFI010000243.1:0-6950 GCA_964243255.1 uncultured Hymenobacter sp. | reverse complement strand
GCCGCGGTCGATGGCGGGGCTGAAGCTCTGGCCAAAGTCGTGGGCAATGCGCACGGCGTCAATGGTGTAAGTGCCGCGCAGGCAATCTACGGTGGCGGTAGTCAGGGCCGTGCCATACACGTGGTAGGCAAAGGGGTGGCCCTGCTCCACGCTGGCATCGAAATGCACGCCGGGCGTGGCGTAGTGGGCGTTTTCGGTGAGGGCCACGCGCCGCACGAAAGCGCTGCTCACCAGCTTCTCCCAAGTGGTTTCGGCCGGAATACCGGCAGCCAGCACCTGCTCGTTTTCGATGGCAATACCTTCGTAATCAACCGCAAACTCAGTGCTGGCGTGGCGCAGCAGGCGCTCGCGCAGGGCCTGGCAGGCCAGCTCAGTGGCTTTGCCGTTGAGGTCGGCGGTGGCGCTGGCGGCGCTGGGCGACGTGTTGGCCACGCGGGTGGTGTTGGTGGTTTCGATTTTGATGCGAGCAATCGAAATGCCCAGCGTGCGTGCCGCCACTTGCGCAATTTTGGTGTTCACGCCCTGGCCCATCTCCACGGCGCCGGTGCTGATGCCCACCGAGCCATCGGTGTAGATGTGCACTAGGGCCCGCGTCTGGTTCATAAACGTCTTGGTAAACGAGATGCCGAAACAGATGGGCATCATCGCCAAACCTTTCTTGAACAGCAGGTTATCCTGGTTGAATTTCGCAATCGCGGTGCGCTCGCCGGCCAGGTCAAACAGCTGGGCGGCCGTGTCCCAGGCCTGCTCGGCGTGGCACAGCTCGGCCGGCTGGCGGTACGGGAACAGGTCGCCCTCGCGCAGCAGGTTGCGCCGCTGAATCTCGCTGGGCAGCACGCCCAGCTCCTCCGCCGCCTTGGTGATGGCCGCCTCCATCACAAACATGCCCTGCGGCCCGCCAAAGCCCCGAAAAGCGGTATTGGGTGGCAGGTTGGTGCGGCACGAGTTGGCCGTGGCCGTGACGTTGGGGATGCAGTAGGCGTTGGTGGTGTGAAAGAGCGTGCGCTCCAGCACGGCCGGCGAGAGGTCGGCCGAAGCCCCGGCATTCTGGTAATACGTTACCTCATAAGCTTTGATTTTCAACTCCTTACTCAACCCAATTTTAAAATCGGATGAGTAAGGGTGGCGCTTGCCGGTCATGCGCATGTCGGCCATGCGGTCGAGCACGAGCTTCACGGGCTTTTTGACCAGAAAGGCGCCCAACGCGGCCAGGCAGCCCCAGGGTGTGGCCTGGTCCTCCTTGCCGCCGAAGCCGCCGCCGAGGCGCGTCACATCTACCTCAATCTGGTGCATGCCAATGCCCAGCACCACGGCGCAGTGCCGCTGCACGGCCGTCGGCCCCTGGGTCGAGGAAATGATTTTGACCCCGCCCAGCTCGGTCGGGAACGCATAAGCGCCCTGGGTTTCGATGTACAAATGCTCCTGCCCGCCGCTTTCAGCCACGCCCTCAAACACGTAGTCACACTGCGCAAATGCGCCGGCCGAGTCACCGATGCGAAACGTGCGCGGCGGCACTATCAACTCGCCCTGCGCGGCCGCTTGGCGCGGGTCGGTGATAATGGGCAGCGGAGTAATATTGGCTTTGATGAGCTTGAGCGCGGCGTGCGCCTGCGCCTCGGTGCGGGCCAGCACCAGCGCCACCGGCTGCCCCCGAAAATGCACGTGGCCCTCGGCCAGCAACGGCTCGTCGGGCACGATGCCGCCAATTTGGTTGCGGCCGGGAATGTCAGCAGCCGTAAGAATCCGCGCTACGCCGGGTGCCTTGCGGGCGGCGCTCAGGTCCAGGCTTTTGAGAATACCGTGGGCTAGCGGCGACTCGTACACGGCCGCGTAGAGCGTGCCCTGCTGCACGGGCACATCGTCGAGGTACTGCGATTCGCCGCGCACGTGGCGCTGAGGGTCGAGGTGGTTCATGGCACTGAAAATGATTTAACGGTTTGGAATTGCGGGAGAGCCTTCTTTCCATTTGCGCTCCCTAGAATCCCACATCAAATAAGGCCCGTCGAACCCTGAAACAAAAACTAGTTGGTAGGCTGCACTATTAAGCCTAGTGTATTGAGGATTTGCTCGTTCCATCTCACCTAATGTAAAGCCTATTTGCTTCAACGCTACCCAATCGTCAGTAGCTGGCAGGGCGGCATGTTGATGCTGATATTGCTCAAGGCGCTGGATTAATTCTTTACCACGGGTTATATCTACAGAGCGCTTAACTGAAAGTGGCAGGCTCCACCAAAGCAGGCCGGCAGCTAACATCATACCTAGACCAATTATACTACCCGTCTTAAAAACAGAATTACCAATCCACGCGAGATGCTTCCCTGCGGTCTGCATGACGTTCTTCTTTAACTATCAATTAAATCAACTCGACCAGCGTCATTTCTGGCGCGAAGCGTAGCAAGTGCGCAAACAGCAACTGCCTTAGCAACAGTCGCTTATAAGCCGCCGTGCCGCGCACGTCGTTAATCGGGCTGATTTCCTCCTGCATCACTTCATTGGCCCCGGCCACCGTTGCGGCGCTCAGCTCGCGGCCTAGCAAGTACTTACTAGTGCGACGCAGCAGCAGCGGCACTGGCCCTACCCCACCGGCCGAGAGACGGGCGGCGGTGATTACGCCATTTTCGAGACGCAGCCAAGCGGCGGTGTTCACGCTAGCAATGTCGAGGTGGGTGCGCTTCGATACCTTCTCGAAGTTGAAGAAATCGCCGGCCTGCGGGGCCGGGAAGCTGATTTCGGTAACCTGTTCGTCGGCGGCTTTCGCCAGCTTTTTGTAGCCCAAATACAGCTCCGCCAGCGGCACGACGCGGGTAGCGCCGCCCGCATCGGCCAGCATAACATCCGCACCCAGCGCCAGGAATAGGATGGTCAAATCACCAATTGGCGAAGCATTTACGAAGTTGCCCGCCACCGTGCCCATGTTGCGAATGGGCGTGCTCGACACCAGCTTGAGGTAGTCGGGCAGGCGCGGCAGCAGGTCGCGCATGATTTCCGATTCGAGCAGCTGGCTGGCCGTGGTAGCGGCTCCCAGCACCACGCGGCCGGCCCCGGCTTCGTGGCGAATGCCGCGCCGGCCGTGGTCAAAGAGCAGGCGTACGGGCTGCTCGCGCAGCTCGTCGAGGCGCTGAACCAGCAGGTCGGTGCCGCCGCTCAGCAGCGGGTGAGTGGCGTGGGGAAAGGGGCTGCTATCGTGGCCATTCTGTCTTTGAGCGTGGCCGTTGGGCGAGGTAGAAACGACGCTGCCGTTGCTGGGGTGACCGTTGCTGCTGGCGGCAGGCACTTCGCTGGCGGCTATTTCGGCGCGGAGGGCAGCCAGCCGGGCGGGCATTTCGGCAAAGTAGGCAGGTACGAACTGCTTATCAGTCAGCCATTTCACGCTGTTGGTGCTAGGGCGCTCGGCTAATTCGGCGGTAAGGGCGGCCGCGGCGCGCTCCAAGGACTTGTAGCCCGTGCAGCGGCAGATGTTGCCGTCGATGGCGGCGCGGGTGCTGTGCTCGGTGGCTGGCTTCTCGGCAAGGCTGTGCCCGGTGAGCGACATCACGAAGCCCACCGTGCAGAAGCCGCACTGCGCGCCGTTGTAGTCCACGATGGCCTGCTGCACCGGCGTGAGCTGCCCACCGGCCTGGTTGATGCCCTCAACCGTGACCACGTGCTTGCCGTGCACGTTGCCCAACGGCGTGAGGCAGCTCGTCATGCTCTGGTAAGCAATGCGTTGGCCATCGGGCGCCAACTCACCCACCAGCACGGTGCAGGCCCCGCAGTCGCCCTCGCGGCAGCCGATTTTGGTGCCCATCAGGTGCTCGTGGTAGCGCACAAAATCGAGCAGGGCGCTGGCCACTGGCTCGGCGGTGTAAACGGGCTGGTCGTTGAGGAAGAAGCTAATCATGGCCGCGTGTACTTATCTAAGCTGGACAAACGAACGGGTAAGATAGTGCCGACGCAGGCTTTGGCCAAGGGCCGGCCGCGGGGGCCGGTAGGCCCTGGTCCGTTTGCGAGTGGGCTCAAGGCTTGTGCAGCGCCAGCTTAGCCAGGAAATCGCTCAGCAGCAAGGCCGTATCGAGGTGCTGATACACCCGAATGGGCCGGCCGTCGGGGTTGGCCGCATAGGTGCCCTGCGCCGTGAGGTGGGGCGCCAGCCGCAGCACGTAGCTGCTGGACGACGGGTCGGGCTCGAACGAGGATTGCAGCGCGGTGAGCAACACCAACGGACTGTCACCCAAGATGTATGTTTCGCCAAGGTTGAGGTGGTACTGCGGCAGCCGGGCCATGAGGCGCTCCAGAGTGCCAGCCAGGTAGCGGCCGGTTTTGCCCTGCGGCTTCACCCTGGTGAGCAGCACCGAGTAGGGCAGCAGCACCTGCCGGTAAGCATCGCGGGGCACCTGCCACAGCGGCAGGCGCGTGCGGTTGAACACCGCCCGGCCGGCCGCCACGTCAATGCCCAGGTTGTATTCGAGGGGCGCGTAGTGGGGCGGCGGCAGGGCCAGCTCGGCGTATTCGGGGCCGCCAATCCAGATTAGCGTCAGCCGCTGGGCAATGCGCGGGTCGGTGAGCGCGGCCGAGGCAATTTCGGTCAGGCCCGCGCCGCACAGCACGTACAGCGGCAGCTGGGTATCGGTGCGCAGCGCCTCCCGGATGATAAAGCTGACCCCGGCGCTGCGCACGGGCGTGCTATCGTTGGGCATGGCGGCGTTGGCGCCGGCCAGCACGGGCACGCGACCGGCCACGCTCAGCACCCCCAGCAGCTCGGTGGCCTTACGGGCGGCGTTGTCGGCCTGGGTAGCCGAAGGGTCGAAGCCATCGCCCACCTTCAGATGCGAGCCGATAATGGCCCGCACCTCCACCGAGGGCGACAGCAGCAGGTGCGCCAGCTGAAACAACCCGTCGGGGTCGCCGCTGAAATCATTGTCGACAATGACGCGCAGGCGGGGTGCTACCAGCCCCGCGCCGGCCGGCTGAGCCCGGCTCAGGTGCGGCGCCAGCAGCAATAAGCCCAGCAGGCAGGTAATTTTTTTCATAACGCGCAGTAGGTCAGGCATATCTATACTAAGACCAATATAGCTCGTCCTCCCCGGCGGACCCCACCCCGAGAACCACCTTAAATATAGTGGCAGTGGCTTCCGGTTGTTGAAGGGAGCAGAATGTTTGCCTGTGCTACTAGCTTGTACACGCTAGGAAGCCCTAAAACAGCACCGCCACCTGCATCCTGCCGGTGTGCACAATACCCAGGCCGCTGGCCTTGCGGCCATCATACGCCACGTTGATATTCAGGCCATTAGCCAGGCGCTGCTCCAGGTTGAGGTTCCAGGTGTAGTTGGTGCCGGGGCGCAGGGCTTGCAGCACTTCGAGGCCCACCACCGATGATAAATCACCTTCAAAGGCCACCCGCGTGACGTGCGTAGCCGCCGTTACGGTGCGCTTGCTCACCTGGCTCACGCGGGCTTCGAGGCCCAGGTCGTCGAAGGTGGCGTTGGTGTCGGCGTCGCGGGTGGCCAGGGTGTTGGCCTTGCTGGTGTGCAGCAGGGTGCTGGTGAGGCGCAGCGCCGGGCTGGGCTGGTAGCTGATTTCGGGCTGCGCGGTGTAGATGAGCAGCCGGAAGTTGCGGGTGGCCGAGTAGGTGGCCTGGGCCTCGCGCACGTCGCGGGCCACGGTGAGGCGGCCCGTAAACGACTGCGCCAGGGTGCGGCGCAGCAGCAGGCTCTGGGTGGTGAGGTTGCGCAGGTCGAAGCCCTGCACCAGCAGCGTTTTCTGCTGGGTTTGCTGCACCGTTAGCTCGGCCCCGAAGATGGGGTTGGCGCGGTTGAAATACAGCGTATTACGCAGCAACTGATTAAATGCCAACAATTTATCGTCTTCCTTGCTGAAGCTGAACGGACTGAGGCGGTCAGCCAGATTGGGGCTGGTGGTGCGGCGGTCCACCGTCACGCTGCTCACGCTGCTGAGGCGGGCCAGCGCGGCGCGCCAGGCCCCGGCTTCGCGCCAGCCGCGGGGCGCGTTCACGGTGAGGCGGTAGCTGAGGCGGTTTTGGTAGGCGGTGATATAGTCGGCGGTGGGCAGGTACACCTTGATGAAGGTACGGTACTGGGCATCAGCCGTTTGCGCTTCCAGAAACTCGTCCTTGTCCTGCACCCCGTTGCGGTTGAGGTCGCCGGCGTAGTAGTGCGTGCCCTGGCCGGCCGGCACGGCCAGAAAGGAGAAGTCGCGCCGCAGCTCGCGGCCGGTTTGCACGCTGTAGCTGAGCTCGGAGCGCACCTGGTTTTGGAGCAGGCCCAGGGTATGGTCGAGCTTGCCCAGCAGGTTGCGCTGGCGGGCGCTGTCGGGGGTGCTCACCAGGTTCACGTCGCGGTAGGTGGCAATGAGGCGCAGGTCCTGGTACTTGCTGAGGCGGGTGCTGAGGTTGCCCTGCACGGTCTGCGCCTGGTTGTGCACCTGCAGGTTATTCTGCTCGGCGGTGGGCGTGCGGTCCTGCCGGAAAGCGTAGCTCAGGCCGTAGCGGGTGCGGCCGGTGTCGGGGCTTTGCAGCGCAACCGTGTGCTCGTCGAAGTAGTTGGCCGAGCGAATGGTATCGCCGCCCGGCGAGATAACCCGGTTTTTATCAAAGCGATAGGTGTAGCTGGGGATGAGCCGCCCGCCGCCGTAGCGCACGCTGGCCTCGCCCCGCGCCCAGCTCGACTGGTAGCGCCCGGCCTGCGAGCTGAGCACAAACAGCGAGCCGCGCACCTCCACCCGGCCCACCTGCTGGGCCACGTCCAGCCACTGCTGCACGCCGCTCACCTCGCCGGGCCGGTAGCGGCGGCTCACGCGGTAGTTCACGGCGTGGCTGGCGTCGCGGGTGAGGCCGATGGCGAAATTGAAGATGTTGTCTTCGCGGGCGGCGCTGGTGGTGGCGTTGGCGGTGCTGGCGGCGCTCCAGTTGCGGTCAAACTCGATGTCGCGGTAGCGGTCGATGGGCGCAAACC
>CAXTFI010000242.1:0-7018 GCA_964243255.1 uncultured Hymenobacter sp. | reverse complement strand
AGCCGCGCCTACTTCACCCAGGAGTCGATGCTGGCCGTGGAAACGCGCAAGCGCAAACTTTTTATCGGCCTGCCCAAGGAAACGTCGCTGCAGGAAAACCGGCTGGGCCTCACGCCCGAGGCCGTGCTGCACCTCGTGACCGAGGGCCACGAAGTGATGCTGGAAAGCGGGGCTGGCGAGCCCAGCAAGTACTCCGACCACGACTACTCCGAAGCCGGGGCCACCATCGCCTACTCTACCGAGGAGGTCTACAAGGCCGATATTATTCTGAAAGTGGCCCCGCCCATGCTCGACGAAATCGAGCTGATGCGCCCCGGCCAAACGCTCATCTCGGCCCTGCAAATGGGCACCATGACACCCGAGTTTATCAATGCCCTGGCCCGCAAGAAGGTGAATGCCATTGGCTTCGAGCTGATAAAGGACCCCAGCGGGGCGCGCCCGGTGGTGCGCGCCATGAGTGAAATCGCCGGCTCTACCGTCATGCTGGTGGCCGCCGAGTACCTGGCCCGGTCCAACGAGGGCAAGGGCATTATTCTGGGCGGTATTACGGGCGTGCCACCGTCGCAGGTCGTTATTTTGGGCGCGGGCACGGTGGCCGAGTACGCCGCCCGCGCCGCCCTGGGCCTGGGCGCTGAGGTGAAAGTATTTGATAATCATCTCTATAAGCTGCGTCGCCTCAAGCACAACCTGGGTGCGCAGCTCTACACCAGCACCCTAGACACGTTTGCCCTGAGCCAGCAGATTCGGCGGGCCGACGTGGTCATCGGCGCGCTGGCGGTGGAGGAGGGGCGCATCCCGTTCATGGTGCCCGAGCAGATGGTGGCCAGCATGGCGGCCGGCTCCATCATCATCGACATCAGCATTGACCAGGGCGGCTGCTTCGAAACCAGCGAATTGACTACGCACAGCAAGCCCGTGTTTCGCAAGTACGATGTAGTGCACTATTGCGTGCCCAACATCGCCTCGCGGGTACCCCGCACCGCCACCAACGCGCTCAGCAACATCTTCACGCCCATTCTGCAAGATATTAGCCAGCAAGGCGGTATCAACGAGGCGCTATTTACGAACGAGCACTTCCGCAGCGGCGTCTACATCTACAAAGGCTCGCTCACGAATGCGGCTATTGCCAAGAAATTCAACATGCGCTATAAGGAACTGGGGCTGCTCATTGCGGTGCGTAATTAGCTAAATAGAACGGTACTTGGCGCAAGTACTTTTTGTAAATTAATATTTTAGTTTTATTCTGTGTTTGTACAAACGAAAGCAAAATTGATAGTCTTCTTGTTTATGATTGTTATAATATATATAACTAATTATAATGTAGGCTATGCGCAAACTAATGCCATTGACAAACAAGCAATTGCGGTAATAAAGGAATTTTACATTGCTTATATTACAGCATATTCAAAGTTACCTGCACCAACAAACATAGCCAAGCTACAGACACTTCCGAAAAAATACTGTACAGCTAGTCTCTTAAATAAAATTAATGCTCAACAAAAGAGTGGGTACGTAAATTCTGACCCTTTTATTTTTGCGCAGGATACAGATGATTTAATGCTTAAGACATTGTCTGTTAAAAGAGATTTAAAAGAAACAAATTCTTATACAGTTTCCTATCGTTATCCTACTACTCCTGGGTCAACTGAAATGGAAATTATTCATTTGACAGTAATCAAACAAGGTGGAAGCCTTAAAATAGCGTCTATTCGGTAGGTATTAATTTGAATCAAAAACTCATTTACAAAATAGTACCCGCCACGCCTCGGCTACGCGGCCTGCTTCCAGCCACTGGCGGGCCAGCAAAGTCAGCTGCTTTTGCTGCTCGGCGGCATCGTCGCGGTGCTTGTTGAGCAGGTAGGCCACCATAGGTTCGGCTTTAATTTCCTCGATTTGGGCGGGGGTGGGTAGCGCGGCGCGCTCTACGTTGGCGAGCTTGGCTAAGTCATTACCGGTGAGTAGGTTGCTGTGACGAATGTGCTCGGGCAATTCGTCGAAGCCGATGCCCAGGTGGCGGTTGGGGCGGCCTACAGTGAAAAGGTTTTCGGGGTGCAGGCGGCTGTACCAGTCGCCGCCCAGGCGCGACACGGCCTCCAACTTAAGCGGGTCGATGCCGGGCCGGCCATCCAGCAAAATACTCTCCCGAAAATGGGCCTGCACCACGCGGCACAGCACCAGGTTGCCGTGGCCGGGGCCATCGCCAAGGGCGATAATCTGCTCGACCACGCACTCGTAGGCGGCCGGGCACTCGGCCACGCGCGGCGGCCGCACCTTATCCGACGCCGCCTCGGTGAGGCCAGCTTTGGCAAACTCATTGACGCCGGCCGGGTACTCGGCGCTGGCCAGCGAAAGCTGCTCTACCAGCGCGTAGTCGCAGATGTTGACGACGACCTCGGGCACCTCGCGCACGTTGCGCAGCGTGTCTTTTTCGGAGTTGTCGCGGCCCCGGCTGGTGGGCGAAAACGCCAGCATCGGCGGGTTCTGGCTCACGATGGTGAAGAAGCTGTACGGGCTCAAATTCACCTTGCCCGCGGCCGAAATCGTGCTGGCAAACGCGATGGGCCGCGGCGCCACCGCGCCAATGAGAAACTGGTAAAAATCGGCGGCTGATAAATCGGTGGGGGAGATGGTGCGGGAGGCGGGCGCGGGCATGGAAAGCGGTTGGGTTAAGCGCGCCAAAGCTACGGCCGGGGCTCAGGTGGCCGCCCTGCCAACCCATACCTGATGCGTTTCGGGATACCTGCCATGCCCCAAATTAAACCCAGTTGGGCAAGGTCGCTATTTTCTTGCTAAACCACTATACATTTGCCCGTTACCCGTTGCTGCGCGCTCACCGCTCATTCCCACCCACTCCATGCCTGCTCCCGCCTGCCCCAAATGCGACTCGAAGGAAGCTACCAAAAGTGGCGTAATCAATGAGCGCCAGCGCTTTCGCTGCAAGGCTTGCGGCTACCATTACACCGTGGCCAAGGTGGGCCGCGAGGTAAACCCGTACTACGTGGTGAAGGCCTTGCAGCTCTTTATAGAGGGCGTGAGCTACCGCGAAATCGAACGCCTGCTGGGCGTGAGCCACGTGAGCGTAATGAACTGGGTGAAGAAATACGGCGTGAAAGCCCCCCGCCAGACCGACTACCACCCCACGTATAAGATACTCAATCAAAAGGAGTTAGCTGAATTTTTCCAAAAGCCGGAGAACTTGAAAAGCGCTGGCCTGGTGGTAACTGAGCTGGGCGACAAGTACATGATGATACGCTGGGAGCGGTTTCGGGCCGGGTAGGGCAGCCCAGCTATAGCACTGAGCAGCGCGCCCCGGCCCGGTGCCGCCGATTAAAAAAAAAGCTGCTACTTAGCCGGCTAAAATCCGGGTGGGGGCGCCGAAGCTTGCCAGACAGGCCGGGCGGCCCCGCAACGGAACGGTACTAACCGCTTATTCAGCTACTTACTTCTCTTTCTCATGAATTCCCCTCAACCTTCGCTTGCGATAGCAAGCCGGCCGCAATCGGGCTTGTTCAGCGCTATTGTGGTAGTGGCCGCGCTGGGCTACTTCGTTGATATCTACGACCTGGTGCTGTTCAGTATCATTCGGGTCGATAGCCTGAAGGGCATCGGGGTGACCGACGCGGCCGAGATTACGGCGCAGGGCCTGCACCTGCTGAGCATGCAAATGTGGGGCATGCTGCTGGGCGGCGTGCTGTGGGGCGTGCTCGGCGACAAGCGCGGGCGGCTGTCGGTGCTGTTTGGCTCCATTCTGCTGTATTCGCTGGCCAATATTGCCAACGGCTTCGTGCAGAGCGTGGAGCAATACGGCTGGCTGCGCCTGATTGCGGGCGTGGGCCTGGCCGGCGAGCTGGGCGCGGGTATTACGCTGGTGAGCGAGAGCCTGCCTAAGGAAAAGCGCGGCTACGGCACCATGATTGTGGCTTCGGTGGGCGTGAGCGGCGCGATGGTGGCTTACCTGATAGGCCAGCGGTTTGGCTGGCGCAACGCCTACTTCATTGGCGGCGGGCTGGGTTTGGCGCTGCTGGCGCTGCGGGCCGGCGTGTTTGAGTCGGGCATGTTTGAGAGCACCAAAAACGCCGACGTTGCGCGGGGCAACTTCCTGAGTCTCTTCAGCAACGGCCCGCGCTTTTACAAGTACCTGCGCTGCCTGTTTGTGGGCGTGCCGTTCTGGTTTTTGGTGGGCATTCTCATTACGCTGGCGCCTGAGTTTGGCAAGCACTTCAACCTGCAAGGACCTGTGACGGGCGGCCTGAGCATCTTCTGGTGCTACTTTGGCCTCACGCTGGGCGACTTTACCAGCGGCGGGCTGAGCCAGCTTTTTCACAGCCGCAACCGCACGCTGCAAGTATTCATTATTGCCACGGCCGTTATGGTGGGCGTGTATTTGTTTGGCCTGCGGGGGGCCAGCACCACGGCTTTTTACACGGTGTGCTTTTTCGTGGGCTACGCCGGGGGGTTCTGGGCGCTGTTTGTGACGGTGGCGGCCGAGCAGTTTGGCACCAACCTGCGCTCCACGGTGGCTACTACGGCCCCCAACTTTGCGCGCGGGGCCACGGTGGTGGTGGTGCCGCTGTTTCAGTACCTCAAGACTATTCCGGCGCTGGGCATGGTGGGCGCGGCGGGCCTCATTGGGGCGGTGCTGCTGTCGCTGGCCTTTTTCAGCGCCAGCACCCTGCCCGAAACCTACGCCAAAGACCTGGATTACGTGGAGTAGCGCAGCCCTCAGTTCAATTGACTTGCCAACGGGCGGCTTCTACGCGGGGGCTGCCCGTTGGCGTTTGGCGGCATTAAGTACCAGGGAGTTGCGTGGGAAAAAGTTTATCGCTAAACTGGTATAGCTTTGCTCAATACCTATCGCTATTTGGCGCAGGCTATTGCCAGCGTAGCGGGCTGCTAGCCTGGGCAGGGGCGGGCCCAAAAGCCGCCTGTTTGGCCCGAATACCCATGCGGCCAGCTGGTGCTCGCTGCTGCGATTGCGGGCTTAGCCCGTGCAGCAGGCCAGCTATTTGCCGCTGCCCGCCCTGCTGCACGGGCGCACAACAGGCCCTGGGCGTAGTTAGCGCGTCAAAAACGATATAAAGTTAGCAAAACTACCCCGCCAGTGCATCAACCGGGCCCTGGGTAGTGCTACTTAGCCGGGCCAAACTGGGCGGTAGTGCCCGCAACAGGTTGGCCTGCTCGCGCTTTCAGCTTTTCCCACCAACCACTTCTTTCTTTATGCGAAATAATCGCTACACACTGGCCCTCAGTGGGTTGTTGCTAGCCGGGACAGGGTCAGCCTTTGGGCAGGTTTTGCCGCCCGCGCCCGGCACGCCGCCCCCGCCCGCTACCCCGGCCCCGCCGCCTGCCGTGCCCTCGCCGGCCAAGTCGGTACCCTACGGGGCCGGTATGAAAGTAAATATTTCGCCCGACGGCTCCAAGTACCTGCGCTTTATCGGCTGGTCGCAATTTTGGGTGCAGTACAACCGAAACAACAGCAACACCCTGCGCGACGGCATTGCCAAAGACGACCAGCTGGCCTTCAGCATGCGGCGCACGCGCCTCATTACGCTGGCCCAGCTCAACCCCCGGTTTTTGCTGCTTATCGACCTGGGCATTGAAAACCAGGCGGCCGTGAGCGGCGGCCTGCCCGGCGACCCCAACGGCCCCGGCAAGCGCTCGCCGCTCTACATGCACGAGGCCGTGGGCGAGTACCGCGTCAATAAATACCTCAACCTGGGCGGCGGCCTCAACTACCAAACCGGCATTTCGCGCATGACGGCCGCCAGCACGGCCAACATGCTGGCCTACGACATTCCGGTGGTCAACTTCCCCACCCTGGACCAGACCGACCAGTTCGGCTTCTTCCTGGGTATGTATGCCAAGGGCCGCATCGGGGGCTTCGACTACCGCCTGGCCATCGACGATGCCTTTACCCCGAGCCAGACGGCCGCTACGGCCGCGCCCGCGGGCCTGCGCACCAACGTGGCCGCCTTCAACCCGCGCAACGCCAACAAGATATACCAGGGCTATTTCAGCTACGAGTTTTTGGAGAAGGAGGCCAACCTGCTGCCCTTCACCACGGGCTCGTACCTGGGCACCAAGCGGGTGTTCAACATCGGGGCGGGCTTCCATTACAATGCCGACGGCATGTATTTCCGCTCGGCGGCTTACCCGACTACGCCGGTGGCCGACCCGTTCTCGACCACTACCAACCACGATATCAAGCTGTTTGGGGCTGATGTGTTCTACGATGCGCCGCTCGATACGGCTTCCAAAACGGCCGTTACCTTCTACGGGGTGTACTACAACTACCAGATGGGCCCCAACTACGTGCGCAACGCGGGCGTGATAAACCCCGGCACCGGCGTGAGCAGCGGCCTGGCTACGCTGGCGGGCAATGCGCTGCCGCTCATCGGCACCGGCCGCAGCTACTACGCTCAGCTGGGCCTGCTGCTGCCCCAAAACCTGCTCGGCCCTAAGGCTAAGCTGCAGCCCTACGTGGCTTACCTGCACAACAGCCTCGAAGGCTTGCGCAACCCCGACGGCAGCATTAAGGGCGTGAACGTGTATGACGCCGGCCTCAACCTGCTGCTCGACGGCCACAACGCCAAGATAACGCTCAACTACCGCTTCCGGCCCGATTTCAGCGACCAAACCTTCTTGCCCGCCAACAACGGCGCCGCCACGGTCAATAGCGTGAAATACCGCCCCGAAATCACGCTGCAAACGCAGGTGTACCTGTAATAATTAATGATTAGCGCTTAGTGGTTCATGATTAATTATCACTGCTTAATATCTGGCTAACAAGAAATTAAGCGATAATAATTAATCATCAATCATTAACCATTAATCATTGACAATTAACCATTAATCTCCCACCCTCAACAATGGAACAAAGCCTGAACCCCAGCGGCTACAACGCGGCCCTGGATGCGCCGGCGGCGCACGACAACAACCAAGTCGATTCTAAAACCATCTGGAAGGTCATCACGGCCTCGTCGGTGGGCACGGTCATCGAGTGGTACGACTTCTACAT
>CAXTFI010000241.1:0-7042 GCA_964243255.1 uncultured Hymenobacter sp. | reverse complement strand
CCAACGAAGACATGCTCACGGAGAGCGTGATTGTGTCGGCGGCGCGCGGCGGCGACTGGTTTACGGTCGATTTGTCGGCCTACAACCTGGTGGCCCCCGAAGAAGGCTTTTACGTGGCTATGGAGTGGATTGTGAGTGGCGATAAGTTCTATACCACCAACTTTATGGATAACTACACGCCCTACGGTCAGATTCTGCGCCCCACCTTCGAGTTTAAGGACAGCCGCACCTGGAGCTACGCCATCGGCCGCGGCTGGAACCTGGTAACGCTCGCCAACAACGGCTCGCGCTTTAATGCCATGATGCGCGCCGAGGTAGACGCATACAAATAGACCGCAGATTCAAACGGATTTAACGGATTTCGCAGATACGCCCCTGCGGGGCTGACTACGTTGGTTTGTCTGGTTTGGTGGTTTAAACGGGTACGTCCGCTGCGTAGACTGCGCTCGCATAGATGTAACAAAAAAGCCAACCCGCAGCGGGTTGGCTTTTTTGTTATAACAAACGGACAGGCAAACTAACGTAGTCAGGGGCGCAGCCCCGTATCTGCGAAATCCGTTAAATCCGTTTGAATCTGCGGTCTATTTGAGGCTCACGGCAATTTCTACGCGGCGGTTTTCTTTGCGGCCGGCGGCGGTAGCGTTGCTGGCTACGGGCTGCTCCTCACCGAAGGCCTCGGTGCTGAGGTGGTCGGCGGGCAGCTTATCGGTGGTGATGAGGTAGTTTTTAACGGCTTCAGCGCGCTGCTTGCTCAGGTCGCGGTTGTAGCTTTTGTCGCCACGGGCGTCGGCAAAGCCCAATACGCGCACGTCTTTGCCGGCGTAGCGCTTGGTGATGGAAGCAGTAATCTGCTTGAGGGCCTCCGCCGCGCTGGGCTTGATGGTGGCCTTATCGGTATCGAAGAGCACTTGCTCATCTACGCCATATACCTGGTAGTCAGCGTCGCCACGCACGGTTACGCCGCTCAGGTTCACCTCGGGCAGCTTCACGTCGGCCAGCTTGGCCTTGGTCATATCGAATGCGTTGCTGATGGCCGCGCCGGTTTTGTGGGCTGCACTGTCAACTGCGCTGGCTGCACCAGCGGCAACATCGCCCGCAGTGGCACCCGTGCGGGCTACTACAGCCGTATCGGCCGTGGCTTCGCCGAGGGTATTTTTTTCGTCCGACTTTTTGAGGTCGCTGCACCCACCCAGCAATACGGCAGCGGTGAGTAGGGTGTAAGGAAGAATGCGCATGGAAAGAAGGGTGAGTTGGGTAAAATTGCCTGCATTGGACAAGCAACCCTCCCCCTTACGCTAGCTAGGGGCAGCAAGTTGGCTAGGCGGGGCTAAGTAGCCACAACTACCCGCCCGGCAAGCACGCTTATTTCTTGATTTGCTCCACTATCCAGGCGCGGATGTCCTCTTCGGCGGCGGGCGAAAAAATGGGGTGCGCCTCGCCCGCCACAATGGGCCACTGGCTGCGGGCTGCCTGAAAGCTATGATTAGCACCCGGCACTTTATGCCCTGTTACCATCTTATTGTTTTTCAATGCTTTACCTAATGCATCCAGGTTGCTGTCGGGGTTAAGAAAATCATCTTCAGCCCCATAGAGCAGCAGCACAGGGCAGCTCACGCCGGCCAGCGTTTCGGTGGGGTCGAAGCGCAAAAAGTCGCGGTAGCGGGTGGTTACCAGCGCGGCGGCCCGCACCTTGGCCGCCGCGTCGCTCAGGCCCACGCTATCCTGCTTCAGGATGGTGGCCACGATGGTTTGGGCCTGCGACTTCACCACCGTTTGCCGAATAACTTCCAGTATCTGCTGCTGGCGCTTGAGGCTGGCGGCTAGCTGCTTGGGGTCAGCTTTTTGGGCGCGCAAAGCAGCTTCGCGCTGCTGCAGGGCCAGGTTACTTCCGGGCTCGCCGTAGGCCGACAGCCCCACCACAAAGGCCGGCGGCAGCGGCTGCGCGGCGGCCAGCAAGGCCACGTTGCTGCCCTCGCCCAGTCCAATCAGCCCCAGGTGCGCCGCCTCTACCTCGGGGCGCTGCCGCAGGTAGGCAAGCGCCGCCTGGGCATCGCTCACCAACCCGGCCGGGGTAGCGGGGGCCGGGCCGGTAGAGTGGCCCGTGCCGCGGTCGTCGAAGCGCAGCACCGCAATGCCGCGCCGCGTGAGGTAGTCGGCCAGCTGGCCCAGCGGTGCAAAGGCACCCGTGGTGCCGTTGCCGTTGCGGTCGTGCGGCCCCGCGTCGGAGAGCAGCGCCACGGCCGGAAACGGCCCCGGCCCGGCCGGCACCGTGAGCACGCCCGCCAGCTGCAAGCTGGCGGCCACGTTGTTGAAGGTAATTTCCTCCTCCCGGTAGGGTGGGGCGAAGCGGGCCTTAGCGGCGGTGGCCGCTTCGGCCGGGGGTGTGCTGTGCGCCAGCGTGAGGGGCACCTGGAAGCCCGGCTGCCGCCACATGCCTTGCAGCTGCTGCCCATCGGCCGAGAGGCGGCCCACGTAGCGGCTGTCGGCTTCGGCCGAGGTCAGCACCACGGTATCGGCCCTGGTTTCGACCGTTACGGCCAGGTGACTGGCTTTTTGCAGAGGCACATCGAGGGTAGCGAAGTACTCGCCATTGCTGAGCTTTACCAGCCGGAAAATTACTTCGAGCTGACCACCAGGCATTTGCAGGGGGCCTTTCCATAGGCCATCGAGCGGCGGCGGGTCGGCTACGCGCCGGGCTGCCCAGCCCGGCAACACCAGCAGCAGTAGTAGCACCAGGCACCCATAAACCCCATTCCGAACCACTGTCATTTTCGCGTAGTAGTAAATAAAATTCTTTGCCCCCGATTGCCGGGCCGCAACAAAAGCGCTAAGTTATCATCGGCTGCCAGCACCGGCCCGCTAGGGGGACAAAAACTTCATGGCCAGCTCATTTATTTCCATTTTGCGGCGGCTTTTCCCGCAGCCTCCCTGGCCAGCCGAAACGGGCCGCACCTGCTTACTCGCTCACAAATACGCGCTTCACCCGCTCGCTCACATTGGTGAGCAGCTCGTACGGAATAGTACCAATTCGCTGGGCCAACTCACTTGCGCTCAATCCTTCACCAAATACCACGGCTACGTCGCCGGCCTGGGCCTGGGGCACGTCGGTGACGTCGACCATCACCATATCCATGCACACCGAGCCCACCACCGGCGCGCGGTGGCCGTGCAGCAGCACCAGGCCCGCGCCGTTGCTGAAGCGCCGGTCGTAGCCGTCGGCGTAGCCAATGGCCAGCGTGGCTACCCGGCGCTCGTGGCTGGTGGCGGCCCCGCGGCGGCCGTAGCCCACGGTGGTGCCGGCGGGCAGGGTTTTTATTTGCGAGATGGTAGTTTTTAATGTACTTACGGACAATAGGTTAGCGCCATCTTCGGCCCCAGCCTCCACGCCGTAGAGGCCCACACCCAGGCGCACCATATCGAATTGCGCCTCGGGGAAGCGCCGGATGCCGGCCGAGTTGAGGGCGTGCTTGAGAGCCGGGTAGCCCAGCACGGCCTCGATGGCGGCGGCCATGCGCCGGAAGGTGGCCAGCTGCTCGCGCGTGAAGTCGTCGTGGGCGGGGTCGTCGGCGGCGGCCAGGTGCGTCATAATGCCGGCCACTGGCAAGGCGGCGCGGTGGGCGGCCAGCAGGGCCAGCAGGCCAGGCAGCTCGTCTTCGGCAAAGCCCAGGCGGCGCATGCCGGTATCGAGCTTGAGGTGCAGCGGCGGCAGGGGGCCGGCCCCGTCGGCGGCGGCCTCGTGGGCAGCTTGCAGGTAGTCGTGCAGGCGCTTGAGCGAGTAGATTTCGGGCTCCAGGCGGTAGCGCCGCAACTGGCCGAAGCTGTCGGGCCCTGGGTTTAACACCATGATAGGCAAGCTGATACCGTTATCGCGCAGCTGCTGGCCTTCGTCGGCGTAGGCTACGGCCAGGTAGGCCGCCCGCTGAAACTCGAGCAGGCTGGCCACCTCGTAGGAGCCGCTGCCGTAGGCAAAGGCCTTGACCATCACCATGAGCTTGGTGCCGGGGCTCAGCCGCTGGCGGTAGTACTGCAGGTTGTGGGTGAGCGCATCCAGGTTCACTTCCAGCACCGTGCCGTGCTGGGGCTGCTGCAAGGCCGCCACCACCCGCTCGAAGCCAAAGCGCCGCGCGCCCTTGATAAGGATGGTTTCGTTTTGAAAATTGTCGGGTCGCAGGTCGGCCAGCAGGGCGTCGGTGGATTTATAGAATTTAGAATTGGGAATGCGGAATGAGGAATTAGCAATTTGTAATTCCTCATTCCGCATTCCCAATTCTAAATTCTCGCCCACCCCAATGAGACGCGTGACGCCATGGGCCTGCACCAAGGCCGCCACGCGGGCATACAGCTCGGGGCCGCTGAGGCCCGATTCGAGCACGTCGCTGAGGATGAGGGTGCGGCCGCCGGGCCTTGCTTGCCGGCTCAGCGCGTCGAGGGCCAGCGAGAGGCCGGCGAGGTCGTTGTTATAGGTATCGTCGAGGAGGTAGCAGCCGTGGCGGCCGGCCTTCATTTCGAGGCGCATGGCCACGGGCTGCAGGCGCAGCAGCCGGCGCTGAATTTCGGCCGGGGCCAGGGCGGTGGCGGGGCTAAGCTGGCGGCCCAGCAGCACGGCCAGGCAGTGCAGGGCGTTTTCCACCGACGGCTCATCGGCGAAGGGCAGCGTGAAGCGCGCCGCCGCCCGCAGCGCCGGCTGGTCGAGAGGCAGAGCACTGGCGGGGGCGCTTTCGCCCAGCCGCACGCGCACGCTGGTGCTGCCCGCGCCCGTGGGCCGCAGCCGAAAGCGCAGGGCCGCGCCGGGCGCGTCGTGCCTGGTCCAGGCCAGGGCGGGTAACCCCCGCGCCCGCACGGCGGCGGCCACGGCCGCATGGTCGGCACAATAGATAACCTGCTCAAAACCAACTTGTTCAAATAGACAGAGCTTTTCGGTCAGTTTTTCAGCTTCGGAGGCAAAGCCCGCGTCGTGGGCCGTGCCCAGGGTAGTGAAAATGCCGTGCGTGGGCCGAATTATGGCGGCCAGCCGGGCCATTTCGCCGCGCTCGGAGATGCCCGCCTCGAAGATGCCCAGCGTGTGGCGGCCGGGGTCCAGCTCCCACACGCTCAGCGGCACGCCCACCTGCGAGTTGTAGCTCTTGGGCGAGCGACAAATGTCCTCGTCGGGGGCCAGCAGCTGGGCCAGCCACTCCTTCACTATCGTTTTGCCATTGGAGCCCGTGATGCCCCATACCGGCCCCGCAAACGCCGCCCGGTGCTGCGCGGCCAGCGCCTGCAAAGCCACCAGGCTATCAGGCACTTGCACAAAACCCGCCGCGGCAAACGGGGCCAGGCTGGCCGGTGGGTGGCTCACCACAAACAGCCGCACGCCGCGGGCATAGAGGTCGGCCAGGTGGTGGTGGCCGTCGTGGTTGGGCCCGCGCAGGGCAAAAAACAGCGCGCCCGCGGTGAGGCCCACGCGGCGGCTGTCGAGGAGCAGCGTGGCTACGTCGGCGGCGTGGGCGGGGGCTTGCAGCAGAGTACCGCCGAGCAGGGCGGGCAGGTCAGAAAAACGAATGGGCATGGCCCGGCAAAGGTCGGGACGGCCGGCGCGGAAACCGAAAGCGGCCGCCGATGACTCGGCGGCCGCTTTCGGTTGCGCTAACTAGGCGAGAAGGCCGCTAAAAATCCGTTAAGGTAGCCGACACGCGCTCGCTTTTGCTGAACAGTAAGTGGTCAGTGTCCCGCCGTTGCCTCCACCGGCCCCGGTGAGACGTTAGGTCTTTTGGGTACCAGGCATGCGTTGGCTCAGGCCCGCACACGGGCTTTTACGGCTTCCACATCTACGCCGGCAACTTGCATTTTATGCTCAGCTTGTTGCTCAATTAAGTCCTTGATTTGCTGCAAAGTGTGGTCAAATCCCACATGCTGGTCCATCATGTACGACATATCGTATTCGATTTCCTCCCAAGTATCAAAATTTGCATGGTTGTGCTGCAACTGCACTTCCAGCTTATCAATAGCATTTGCTACTTTAGCCTCATAGGTCTGCTTGTCTTCAAACTCATACCAAAGCGCGTAAATCTCCTCGCCAACTGGAGCGCCAAGCACTCGGCGTAGGTTCTCGATGGCTTGCTGCTCACGAGCCACTTTTTCGGTGCGCAACGTGGGGTTACGAAGCACATCTAAAGCTGACATATCGCCCGCTTCGGCTTCAATCAGGTCATGAATAATAATCATCTTGAGCAGCTTTTCCATGCTGAGCTGCTGGTTCAGGTAGGGGCCAATAAGCACCGCCATCAAGGCCATGCGCCAAGTATGTTCAGCCACACTTTCTTGCCGGCCGCTGGACAAATAGCTATGGCGCAACTCAAACTTGAGGCGCTCAGCCAGTTGCAGCGTCTGCAAGATGGCCTGTAGTTGGGTAGTAGTTATCATAAAGCTCAGCGGGCGATAAGGTAAACTGAGACTACTTAACGAAATATTATTCTGCGAGTTTAATTAGTGAAGCCACCTTCAATAGTTCGTTTAAGCCTAAAGTTATCTGCCATCATGCGATAGCCTTATCCAGGTTTCATCCCCCGCCCCGGCGCTACCTTCGGGCCTTCATTGCCTACTCGTAGTTAAGCCGCCCGATGGCCGTTTCCGCTTCTTATTCTCCTTCTCCCGCGCCGCTGTGGCAGCGGGCCTGGCCGCACGCGCTGGCCGTGTTGTTCTTTGTGGTGCTGGCCGTAGCCTACTTCGCGCCCATCGTGTTCAGCCACCAAACGCTGGCCCAGCACGACATCACCCAGTTTCAGGGGGGCGCGCGTGAAACGCAGCAGTGGGCCGCTGAGCACGGCCACGAGCCGCTGTGGACCAACTCCATGTTCAGCGGGATGCCGACGTACCTGATTTCGGTGCACTTCCCCGGCGACTTGTTCGTGTTTGTGCAGAAGGCCGTGGCGCTGGGCTTGCCCGGCGTGGTGAGCAACCTGTTTGTGGCCCTGCTCTGCGGCTACGTGCTGCTGGTGGCGCTGGGCGTGCGGCCGCTGGTGGCGGTGGCGGGCGCGGTGGCGCTGGGCTTTTCGAGCTACAA
>CAXTFI010000240.1:0-7169 GCA_964243255.1 uncultured Hymenobacter sp. | reverse complement strand
TGCTCGGCCGAGATGTTGGAGGCAATCATGCTCGCCCCGATGGCCCACCACGTCAGCGAGCCCTCGGCCAGGAAGTAGTCCTTGGTGCTCATCTGGGCCTTGTGCTTGCTACGGTACACGTAGTAGCCGTAGGCCGAAACCCCGATGATGTAGAAGAGGAAAACCGCGAGGTCGAGGGTGTTAAAGGCGTTTTGCATGCGGATGGGTGGGAGAAGTGGGGGCGGCGCGGACGGGGCTAACGGGGCGCCTCACGAGACCCCCTTGGGGCATAGCCCCTCTCCGAAAAGGGGAGGGGCTATGCCCCAAGGGGGTCTCGTGAGGCGCCCCCGAGGGGGACGACTATGCTAGCCAGGTTACCCCCGAAAAGCCACCTCATTGTACCGCAGCTCATTCTTAAAAGTCCGCAGCTTGGTATCGGCATCAATGATGACAAACTCGATGCCCGCCATTTCGGCGAAGTCTTCCAGGTACTCGCTGGTCAGGTTCTGGCTGTAGCCGGTGTGGTGCGCGCCGCCGGCCAGTATCCAGGCGGCGGCGCCGGTGGCCAGGTCGGGCTTCACCTTCCAGAGCACGCGGGCTACCGGCAGGTTGGGCAGGTCCTGCTCGGGCAGCACGGCCTCTACCTCGTTGACAATCAGGCGAAAGCGGTTGCCCAGGTCGATGATAGTGGCGTTCAGGGCCGGGCCGGCGGGGCAGTTGAACACCAGGCGCACGGGGTCTTCCTTGCCGCCAATGCCGAGCGGGTGCACCTCGGCGCGCACCTTGCCCGCGGCAATACTGGGGCAGATTTCGAGCATGTGCGAGCCCAATACCTGCTCGTTGCCGGGGGCAAAGTGGTAGGTGTAATCCTCCATAAAGGAGTTGCCGCCGGGCAGGCCGGCACCCATCACCTTCAGGGCGCGCACCAGGGCCGCGGTTTTCCAGTCGCCCTCGCCGCCGAAGCCGTAGCCATCGGCCATGAGGCGCTGGGTAGCGATGCCGGGCAGCTGCTTCATACCGTGCAAATCCTCGAAGGTGTCGGTGAAGCCCTTGGCGTGGCGGTCGGTCAGAAACTTGCGCATGCCCAGCTCAATGCGGGCCGCGTCGCGCAGGCTTTCGCGCTTTTCGCCGCCTTCCCGTAGGTTGTCGCCCAGCTCATATTCCTGCTCGTAAGTCACGATAAGGTCGGCAATTTGGGCGTCAGTCACTCGGTTTACCTCGGCTACCAGGTCGCCGATGCCGTAGGTGTTCACCTCGTAGCCAAACTTGATTTCGGCCTCTACTTTGTCGCCTTCGGTCACGGCTACGTAGCGCATGTTGTCGCCGAAGCGCACGAAATGCGCGCCCTGCCAGTCGGCCCAGGCGCAGGCCACGCGGCTCCAGATGCCGAGGCGCGCGTGCACGTCGGCGCTCTGCCAGTGGCCCACTATCACCTTGCGGCTCAGGCGCATACGCGTGCCAATGAACCCAAACTCGCGGTCGCCGTGCGCCGACTGGTTGGTGTTCATGAAGTCCATATCGATAGCCTCCCACGGGATGTCGCGGTTGAACTGCGTGTGCAGGTGGGCCAGCGGCTTCTGCAGAATCTTCAGGCCGTTAATCCACATCTTGGCCGGCGAAAAGGTGTGCATCCAGGCAATGAGGCCCACGCAGTTCGCGGTGGTATTGGCCTCCTGCATGAGCTTGTAAATCTCGGCCGGGCCGGTGAGCACCGGCTTATACACAATTTTAATGGGCAGCTTGGTACCCAGCTCCTGAGCAATTTGCTGCGCGTGCTGGGCTACCTGCTCCAGGGTCTCGGGGCCGTAGAGGTGCTGGCTGCCCGTGATAAACCAGGCTTCGTAGTGCGAAATGTCAATCATGGGAGGGAGTGGTGTAGCGTGGACTCTGTGAGTCCGCGCGTAGGGGGTAAATGGGCAAATGGCGCCACGCGCGGACTCGCAGAGTCCACGCTACAGCCTACGACTGCCCGTAGTAGGAATTGGCGCCGTGCTTGCGCTCGTAGTGCTTGTTGATGAGGGCATCCTTCAACCGCTCCACCCCCGGCCGCAGCGTGCAGCTCAGGTAAGCCAGCCGCGCCACTTCTTCGAGTACGGCGCTGTGGTACACGGCTTTCTCCACCGTTTTGCCCCAGGTGAAGGGCGCGTGGTTGCCCACGAGTATCATCTCCACTTCGCTGGGCGAGAGGCCGCGTTTCTCGAACTCGTTGATGATTTGCCAGCCGGTTTCGTGCTCATAGTCGCCGGCAATCAATTCGTCGGGCATGGGCGGGGCGCAGGGCACGTCGGCGGTGAGGTGGTCGGCGTGGGTGGTGCCCAGAATCGGAATATCGAGCTGGGCCTGGGCCCAGGCCGTGGCGTAGGTGCTGTGCGTGTGCACGATGCCGCCAATGCCCGTCCATTTCTTGAAGAGCAGCGCGTGGGTTTTGGTGTCGCTGCTCGGCCGCTTGCTGCCTTCCACCACGTTAGTTTCAAAATCGACAATTACGATGTCCTCCGGCTTTAGCGTGGCGTAGGGCACGCCGCTGGGCTTAATGGCAAACACGCGCCGCTCGCGGTCGACTACGCTGGCGTTGCCGAACGTGAAGAGCACCAGCCCCAGGGCCGGCAGCTGCATGTTGGCCTCGTAGCAGGCTTGCTTTAAGTCTTGATACTGACTCATTTGAACAAATAAGAACGTCATGCGGAGCTTGCTGAAGCAGCTCGCATCGTTGAACGATTGAATTACTGCTGCGAGCGAGCTGCTTCGGCAAGCTCCGCATAACGTTCGGGAGAGGTCTGGCTGGCTGTGGTGCTTTCCACGAACCGACCCAGCGCCTGGTACTGCGCGTAGCGGGCGGCGTAGTCGGCCACGCTAGCCGGGTTGGGCGCGTAGGTTTCGGCAAAGCCGCTGCCCAGCGCCTTTTGGGCGGCGAGCACATCGGGGTAGATGCCGGCCGCCACGGCGGCATACATGGCCGCGCCCAGCGCCGGGGCCTGCTCCGACACGGCAATCCTGATGGGCCGGTCGAGCACATCGGCTAGGGTCTGCATCACGAAGGCCGACTTCTTGGCCACGCCCCCGATGCCGATAACCTGCTTAATGGGAATACCCTCCCTTTCAAAGCGTTCCACAATCTGCTTCGAGCCGTAGCAGATGGCTTCGACCAGCGCCCGGAAAATCTGCGGGGCTGAGGTGCCCATCGTCAGGTTGGTCAGGGCACCTTTGAGGGCCTGGTTGGCATCGGGCGTGCGGCGACCATTTACCCAGTCGAGGGCCAGCACGCTGCTCTCGGCGGGGTCGACTTCGGCGGCAGCCTGCGTGAGCTGGCGTAACAGATTGTCGCTCAGCTCCTGGTGAAACAGGGCCAATTGCTCGGCGCTCAGCACTTGCGAGTGCGTCAGCGTGGCGGCCTGCAAGGGCCACTCCAGCAGCTGCCGGAACCAGGCCAGCAGGTCGCCAAAGGCCGACTGGCCGGCTTCCAGGCCCACCATGCCGGGGATAACTGAGCCATCAACCTGCCCACAAATACCGGCTACCAGGTGGTCGCCCACCTCGGCGGTGGGCGCCACCACGATGTCGCAGGTGCTGGTGCCCATCACCTTCACCATCGAGTACGACTCGATTTCGCCGGCCACGGCGCCCGCGTGCGCGTCAAACGAGCCCACGGCGATTACCGTGCTGGTAGTCAGGCCCAGGCGCTCGGCCCACTCTTCAGATAAGTGCCCGGCTACCTCGTCGGCGGTATACGTTTCGGTAAACAATCGATTGCGCAGGCCGGCCAGCTTTGGCTCCAGGTGCGTCAGAAACTCCTCGCTGGGCAGGCCGCCCCAGTTCGCGTGCCACATGGCCTTGTGGCCGGCGGCGCAGCGGCTGCGCCGGAAGCCGGCCAGCGGCTGGCCGGTGAGCGTGAGCGTGAGCCAGTCGCAGTGCTCCATCCAGGAGTAGGCGGCCTGGGCCACGGCTTCGTCTGCCCGCACGATGTGCATGATTTTGGCCCAAAACCACTCCGAAGAGTAGATGCCGCCTTCGTACTTGGTATAGTCCTCGCCGCCCCAGGTGCGGGCCTTGTGGTTGATTTCGGCCGCTTCGGCCAGGGCCGTGTGGTCTTTCCAGAGGATGAACAGCGCGTTGGGGTTATCGGCAAACTCGGGCAGCATACCCAGCAGCTGGCCCTGCTCGTTGACGGGGCCGGGCGTCGAGCCGGTGGTGTCGATGGCCAAACCCAGAATCTGCGCGGCGGGCACTTTCAGGGCTACTTCGCGCACCGTGGCTTCGAGGCCTTCAAGGTGGTCGAGCGGGTGCTGGCGAAAGCGGTTCTGGGCCGGGTGGCAGTACTGGCCTTGCTTCCAGCGCGGGTAGTAGTGCACGGCCTGCGCCACTTCGGCGCCCGTGCGGGCATCCACGAGCAGCGCCCGCACCGAGTCGGTGCCGTAGTCGAGGCCAATGACGTAGGCCGGGGAGGCGGGTTGAGTGGGCACGTTGTTGATAATTAGGAATTTAGAATGAGGGATGAGGAATTAAGCGGATGAAATTTGCCAAGCTAAGGCAAGACTCGTGAGGGTTAATTCCTCATTCTTCATTCCAAATTCCTCATTCAATTACTTCCGCACCCCAAACGTGTAGCTGGTGGTGGTGTGATAAGTGTCGCCCGGCTCCAGCACGGTGCCCGGAAACTTGGCCTGGTTGGGCGAGTCGGGGAAGTGCTGGGTTTCGAGGCAGAAGCCGGCGTGCTGGCCATACACTACGCCGCCCTTACCAGTGAGCGAGCCGTCGAGAAAATTGCCGGTGTAGAACTGCACGCCGGGCTCATCAGTGGTTACTTCCATGGTGCGGCCGGTGGTGGGCTCATACACGGTGGCGGCGCTGTGCTGGCCGGTGGCCTGGTTCAGCACCCAGTTGTGGTCGTAGCCGCCGGGCACCTGCGCCAGGCGCTCGCCAATGGCGTGGGGCGTGGTGAAGTCGAAGGGCGTACCCTTCACCGGCCTCAGCTCGCCAGTCGGGATGAGGCTGGCATCGACCACCGTGTAGCGGTCGGCGGGCAGCGTCACCTGGTGGGCCAGCACGTCCTTGCGCTGGCCCAGGGCCAGGTTGAAATAGGCGTGGTTGGTAAGGTTAACGGGCGTGGCCTTGTCGGTGGTGGCGGTGTAGTCGATTTTGAGGGCGTTGTCGGCTGTGAGGGTATATACGACCGTCACGGTCAGGTTACCGGGGTAGCCTTCCTCCCCGTCCTTGCTCACGTAGGTGAGCGTCACGCTTTGGCCGTCGGCCGAGGCACCGGGCTTGGCGGTCCACACTTTTTGGTCGAAGCCTACTTTGCCGCCGTGCAGGGAGTTGCCATTATTATTCAGGCCCACCTGATACGCTTTGCCGTCAACCGTGAATTTACCTTTGGCGATGCGGTTGCCGTAGCGCCCGATAAGCGCGCCAAAATAGGGGTTCGACTTGCGAAACGCCGGGCTGAGGTAGCCGCCCACATTATCAAAACCCAGAATCACATCGCTCATTTTGCCGTCCTTGTCGGGCACGAGCAGGCTGGTGAGCGTGCCGCCGTAGGTGCTGATGGTGGCCTTCAGGCCATGCGCATTCGAAAGGGTAATTAATTGTATTTCAGTACCTTCAGCGGTTTTGCCGAACGGAGCAGAAGTGGGCATGGTGGAGGTGCTGGCACCAGGAGCGGCCGGGTCGGCCGGGGCCGCGGTGGTGGTGGCCGTTTCCTGGCTGGTGGTGGAAGAAGAGTTGCAGGCGGCCAGCAGCAGCGCGCTGCTCAGGCTGGTTGCCAGCAGACTAGTACGGCGAGAAATACGCATGGGGAGAGGAAAAATAACGAAAAGTTTACAGCACGCTTACCTTTTGGGTGAGCGCACCCGCCGCGCGCCCGCACCAGGTAGCTGCCCGCGCGCAACCCAGCCGCCTGGGCTGGCTTGGGTTGCCGGGCCCCAGACTGGCGGCGGTACCCGGCTTGGCCCTGCAAGTTAAAAACCTCGACCGTGGTACTGCCCACTTAGCCGCTCCCCTACCCGGTTGGCAAGGCAGCGGCCAAGGCAGTACTTCTTAGTAACCAGGGTTTTGCTTGATATTGGGGTCGATGTCGATGTCGTTCTGCGGGATGGGCAGCAGCTTCGACTTGCCCAGCACGAAGCCAGTGAAGTCGGGGTCGCGGGTCACGAGGTCGTTGAGGCCGGCCTGGTTGTCGAGCAGGCCCCAGCGGTTGATGTCGAACCAGCGCTGGCCTTCGCCGGCCAGCTCGCGGCCGCGCTCGGTGCGCATGTAGAGGCGCAGGCTATTTTGGGTAAAGGTGGCGGCGGCGGCCGTAGCCAGGCCTACCCGGTCGCGCACCTGCTTCACCAGGGCCACGGCGGCGGCCGTTTGGCCTAGCTCGTTCAAGGCTTCGGCTTGCAGCAGCAGCACGTCGGCGTAGCGAATAACGCGGAAATTGATGCCCGAAGTGAAGTTTTCGGGCGTGGTGCGGGTGCGGTCGTTCAGGTACTTGCGCCAGTACTGCTGGCTGGGGTTGTAGCCCAGCTCAGTAAAGGTTTTGCCGTAGAAGCGGTCGGGGTTCAGCGCGCTGATAATCGAGATGTCGCGGCGCGGGTCAATGGCGTGCTTCTTGGTACCGGGCACCAGCGCCACCGTCGAGTCGGTGTAAGCGGCGGTGAGCCACTGGCGGGGTTGCACGTCGGAAAACGAGTACACGGGCGGTCCAAAGAAGTTGGGCCGGTCGTAGCCCTCCGACGAGCGCGCATTGTCCTGGCCCTGGCCCACGTCGAGTACCGTGCCCGAGTACTGCACCTCAAATACCGACTCGCTATTATTTTCGTTGGCATCGGTGAAGTTGTCGAGGTAATTAGCAGTCAATGAATAACTACCTGAGCTAATAACAGCTGCCAATAAGGCCGACGCCTCGGTGTACTTATGCTGCTGCATGTACATTTTGGCCAGCAGGGCCTGGGCGGCCCCTTTCGTAACGCGGCCTTTGTCGGCGGCCCCGTAGGTCAGGGGCAGGTCGGGGATGGCGGCTTGCAAGTCGGTGATTACCTGGGCCTCTACCTCGGCCGGGGTAACCTGCTTGGCCCGCGTATCGGCCGTCGATTCGGTAATGATGAGCGGCACATTGCCAAAAAACGAATCCAGGTCGAAGTACATCAGGGCGCGCACAAAGCGGGCTTCGGCCAGCAGCCGCGCCTTCAGCGGGGCATCCATATTAATGT
>CAXTFI010000239.1:0-7232 GCA_964243255.1 uncultured Hymenobacter sp. | reverse complement strand
CCCGTGTCGCCGATGTACATGCTGGGGCGCTTGCGCACCGCCTCCAGCCCTTCCAACACCTGAATGCTATCGGCCGAATAATCGGCGGGGGCTTTCTTTTCTACTACTTCACTCATGCGAGAGAGGGGGTTAAGCCGACTGAAAATACAGTCACCAAGAGAACATCCAAAAGTACTCTTTTTATTCCATTTTGCCTAGTATTTACCGGGTTTTCCACCGGTATTTTAAGGAGCCAAAAAAGCCCTTGCCGAGGTCGGCAAGGGCTTTTCTTTGAGAGCGTTAGAATTTAATTTGAGGCCTTTCAACGTGGCCCCAATTGGATTCGAACCAATGACCGGCTACTTAGAAGGTAGCTGCTCTATCCAGCTGAGCTATGGGGTCAAATCCATTTAACGTGTCGGGGTGGCAGGATTCGAACCTACGACCTCCTGGTCCCAAACCAGGCGCGATACCGGGCTACGCTACACCCCGAGGTGATTTAAGTAGGAATTAAAAATTATGAATTAAAAACTGGCGAGCAATTCTTGATTTATAATTTTTAATTCCTAATTCAACGTGCGGAGAAGGGGGGATTCGAACCCCCGGTAACCTTTAGAGCTACGGCAGTTTAGCAAACTACTGGTTTCAGCCACTCACCCACTTCTCCGTACAAGTGGCTTGCCAAGTCCCGGTTGGTCTTAGCGGCTGCAAAGATACGCAGACAAACCAGATTCCTGAGAAATTTTTCTAACTTTTTAGCTCGCTTTCGCGCAACTGCTTGCTGCGGAACCCGCTGCACGGCGGGTTAGTGGGTGAAATTTCTAGTTTTGGGGGCTCCCGGCCGTCCTTTGCACGCATGTTTACCTGGGCTTACCCTGATTTTTGGCTGGCCGCTGCCGGGCTGGCGCTGCTGCTGGTGCTGCTGGTGCTGTACGTGGGGCGCACGGCGCGGCTGGGGCGGCGGCTGGGCCTGGGCGTGGGCCGCCTGGCCTGGAAGCTGCCCCTGCGGCTGGTGGCCGGGGCACTGCTACTAGCGGCCTGGCTGGGGCCGGCGCTGGGCGTGCGCCAGCAGGCCGTGCGCAGCAGTGGACAAGACTTGTGGCTGCTCGTGGATGTGTCGCGCTCGATGGATGCCGCCGACGTGGCCCCTACCCGCCTGCTGCGCACTCAGGCAGCCCTAAATGAGTTGGCCGCCGCCTTTCCGGCCGACCGGCTGGGGCTCATCGTGTTTGGCTCGCAGGCCTATGTGCAGTGCCCACTTACCTATGACCAGGCTTCGCTGCAGCTGTTTTTGAATACCCTTAGCACCAAGCTGACGCCGCCCGGCCCCACTACGCTGCGCGCGCCGCTCGACCTGCTGCTAGCGCGGCTGGGGCCAGCCCCGGCCGCGCCTGGCGGAGTAGCCGCGCCGCCGCGCACCGTAGCGGCGGTGCTGGTGAGCGACGGCGAGGACTTTGGCGAGAACCTGGAACCCGTGCTACGGTCGTTGGGGCGCACCGGGGCGCGGGTGTACACGGTGGGGGCCGGCACGGCGGCCGGGGGGCCAGTGCCCGCGCCGGGCGGCAAAGTGGGTTTGCGCGATGCCCAGGGCCGGGCGGTGGTGAGCCGCCTGCGCGAGGCCCCGCTGCTGCAAGTGGCGGCCCAGACCGGGGGGCAGTACGTGGCCCTCAATGACCAGGAAAATGGACTAGCCACGTTGTTAACTAGCTTACGCAACCTGCCCCCCACGGCCAGCGCGGCCACGGCCCGCACCGTAGCCGTGGCTGATAATCGCTACCGGTACCCGCTGGGCATTGCGCTGGTTTTATTATTGATTGACAGCCTGCTAACGGTGCGCGTGCTGCGCCTTAAACTATGAAAAGCTGGTTACTCCTTGCGCTGGTGCTGAGTGGCGGCCTGCCGGGCTGGCACTGGCTGACGCAGGTGCGCGAGCACAACGCGGCGCAGGCGCGGGGCCAGGCGGCGCTGGCGGGTGGGCGGCCCACGGAGGCGGTTTATTATTACCAGCAGGCGGTGGCGCTGGCGGGCCGTGGGGGTCCTAACCCGGCCCTGCTGCTCAACCTGGGGCAGGCGCAGGCCAGGGCCAGCCAGCTCGCGGGGGCCCGCGCCACCTATGCCCGGCTACTGGCGCCGGGCGTGCCGGCCCCCATTGGCAGCGCGGCGCGGCAGCAGCTGGCGGGGCTGCTGGTGCAGCAGCAGCAGCTGGCGCAGGCTATCGGCCTGTTGCGGCAGGCGCTTAAGCTAGACCCTACCAATGCCACGGCCCGCTACAACTACGAGCTGCTGAGCCAATACCTGGCCGGCCAGCGGCCCAGTAGCCCTGGGCTGCCCCCACCGGCCGCCGGCACTGCGCCGCCTAACCGGCCCCGCCCGCACGATTCGGGACCGCGTGACAAGGGCGGCCAAGCGCCCCAACCAGCCGAAAGAGCGGGGGCCGACCGCCCCGGCGAAGTGCCCGACCCCGCGCAGCCCAAGGCGGGTGGCCCAGCAGCTGCGCCCCAGCCCAGCGCCACGGGCCAGCCCGACCGCCAGCGCCCCACCCCCAACGCGGGTACCAGCGCCAATGGGGGCTTCGGGCCCGGCCAGGGCAAAGCCCGCCCCTTGCCCAGCGGGGCAGCCCCCGGCCGCCAGCGGGGCCTCGATGCCGGCGCGACGGCCAGCGGCCCCGGCGCTCCCGCCGGCCAGGGCCAGCGCCCCGGTATCGACGCTGCCACCGATGCCGACCGGCAGCTGCAAACCCAGCGCGAGCGGCTGAAGGCCATGAACCTAACGCCCGCCCAGGCCCAGCAAGTGCTCGACGCGCTGCGGGCCAGTGAGCAGCAATACTTACAGCAGCGGCCCCGGCCGCGCCAAGGCGCGGCGCCCGCGCCCGGCCAGCCTACCTGGTGAGCGGACGACGGCGGCCGGCGTACTTTTGAGGCCCCGAACGAAGGTTTGTTAGTTTTTGGGCCGGTTGAGCTGCCTGGCATTTTTGTTGGCTGAACAACTGGTAGCCATTTACTACGAATGTTGATTTTCTTACTCCCACCCTCCCCACGTATATGCAAGTAAAAGAAGTAGTTATCGTAGCCGCCGTGCGCACGCCGATTGGCTCATTTGGGGGGGCCCTGGCCTCGCTCTCGGCCACCGAACTGGGGGCCATTGCCCTGAAAGGCGCCCTGGACAAGGCCGGCGTGGCGCCCGAGCTAGTAGAGCAGGTGATTATGGGCAACGTGATTTCGGCTAACCTGGGCCAGGCCCCGGCCCGGCAGGCGGCCAAAAAAGCGGGCTTGCCCGACACCGTGGAGTGTACGACCGTGAACAAGGTGTGCGCTTCGGGCTCGAAGGCCATTATGTACGCGGCGCAGGCCATTATGCTGGGCCAGGCTGAGGTGATATTGGCGGGTGGGATGGAGAGCATGAGCAACGTGCCCTACTACCTCGACAAAGCGCGGTTTGGTGCTAAGTATGGTAATGGCCAGATGATTGACGGCCTGGTGCGCGACGGCCTCTGGGACCCCTACCACGACTACGCCATGGGCAACGCGGCCGACGCCACGGCCAGCCACTACGGCATTACGCGCGAGGAGCAGGACGCCTTTGCGCGCCAGAGCTACGAGCGCAGCGCCGCCGCCGCGCAGGCTGGCAAAAAGAAGGAAGAGATTGTGCCCGTGACGATTACGGTGCGCGGCAAGGAAACCGTGGTGAGCGACGACGAAGAGTACACCAAGGTGCAGTTTGAGAAGTTTGCGGGCCTGAAGGCGGCCTTTACCAAGGAGGGCACCGTGACGGCGGCCAACGCCTCGACCCTCAACGACGGGGCAGCCGCCGTGCTGCTCATGAGCCGCGAAAAGGCGGAGCAGCTGGGCATTAAGCCGCTGGCGCTCATCCGCGGCTTTGCCGATGCCGAGCAGGCCCCGGAGTGGTTTACGACCACGCCGTCCATTGCCATTCCGAAGGCTTTGAAGAACGCCGGCCTGACCGCCAGCGACGTGGACTTCTACGAAATCAACGAGGCGTTTTCGGTGGTGTCGCTGGCTAACAACAAGCTGCTCAACCTGGAAGGCACCCAGGTAAACGTGTACGGCGGGGCCGTGAGCCTGGGCCACCCGCTGGGCGCTTCGGGGGCGCGCATCGTGACTACGCTGCTGAGCGTGCTGCAGCAGGAAGGCGGCAAAATCGGCGTCACCGGCATCTGCAACGGGGGCGGCGGGGCCAGCTCCATTGTGCTCGAAAAGCTGTAAGCGCGAGGTAGCGCCAGGTTAAAAGAGGTTTCGCCCGGTTTTCGGACTGGGCGAAACCTCTTTTTTTGCCCTAATTTTTTTTGTTATAAAGTGAGCTTGGTCAGGTAAGGGGTGCGAAAAAATGAGTAGGTTGGCGGCTTCATTCACCCTCCACGCTACTGCTTATGAGGCACTTACCCGCTTTTTCATTTACCCGCTGCTGGCCCGCACTTGCGGCGGGGCTGCTGCTGGGCGCGTGCAGCCCGCGCGCCGGGTCGGTGGTGACGACCCCGCCGGCCACGGCACCAGCTACGCCGGTAGCCGCGTTGCCGGCCCCGCCGCCCGCGCCGGCTTTTCAGATTCCGGTGGAGTACTACACCCTGCCGAATGGGCTGCGGGTGGTGCTTTCGCCCGACCACACGGCGCCCACGGCCACGGTGGCCGCGTACTACAACGTGGGCTTTCGCAACGAGCCGCGCAATCGCACGGGCTACGCCCATCTATTTGAGCACCTGATGTTTCAGGGCTCGAAGAACCTGGGCAAGATGGAGTTTGTCAGCCTCATTCAGCAGAATGGCGGGGCACTGAACGGCTCGACGCGCTTCGACTTTACCAACTATTATGAGGTGGTGCCGAGCAACAAGCTCGAAACTATTTTGTGGGCCGAAGCCGACCGCATGCGCGGCACCGCCCTCACGCCGGCCAGCCTGGCCAACCAGCAGGGCGTGGTAAAAAGCGAGGTGCGCGTGAACGTGCTCAACCAGCCCTACGGCGGCTTTCCGTGGCTCGACATGCCCCAGAAAGCCAACAAGAACTGGAACAACGCGCACAATTTTTACGGTGACCTGAAGGACCTCGACGCGGCTACGCTGCCCGACGCCGCGCAGTTTTTTAAGACCTATTACTCGCCCGCCAACGCGGTGCTGGCCGTGGTGGGCGACTTTGAGCCGGCCCAGGCCAAGGCGTGGGTCGAGAAATATTACGCCAGCATTCCGAGTGCCCCGCGCCCGCCCAAGCCCGACCTCACCGAGCCGCGTCAGGAAGCTGAGCAGCGTTTCACCCAGGATGACAAGCTGGCTACCAAGCCCGCGCTGGCCTTTGCCTACCACATGCCCGACCGCAATACGCCGGAGTACTACGCGCTGATTTTGCTGGACCAGATTCTGCTGCAGGGCAAGGATAGCCGCCTGTATCAGGCGCTGGTGCAGCGGCGCGGCCTCACCGACAACGTGAACGGCGGCATCAATTACTTGGGTAACGCCTTCAATTACAGCGGCCCCATGCTGTGGATGGGCGACCTCACCTTCGACCAAACTGTGAAGGCCGACTCGGTGGTGGGCGTGCTCGACCAGGAAATCAACCGCCTGGCCAAGGGTGGCGTGAGCCAGGCCACCCTGGACCTGGCGGTGGTGAAGCTGCGCAGCGCGCTCTACGACCAGCTTAGCGGGTCCGACAACTTTGGGCGGGCCGACCTGCTGGCCGCGTTCGCGCTGTTCGACAATGACCCCGGCCGCATCAACCGGCTGGAAGCCGAGTTTCGGAAGGTGACGCCCGAACTGATGCAGCAAACCATCCGCGACTACCTGCGGCCCGCTAATCGTACTATTCTGCTTGTCAACCCTTTAGCTAAGAGCTGATGCCTATGAAACCACTAGTTACGGGGCTGCTCAGCGCCGCCTGCTTTTCGCTGCTGGCCCTGCCGCCGGCCCTGGCCCAAACGACTAAGGCTAAGCCCAAAGCGCTGGCCACTGCGGCCAAAGCCGTGCCCGCCGGCCCGGCCGCGCCCAAGGAAACGCCCCCGCCCGGCTCGGCCCCGCGCGACTTCAAGCTGCCGCCGCGCGAGGACTTTACGTTGATTAACGGCTTGCAAGCCAAGCTTGTGCCGTTTGGCGAAATTCCGAAGGCCAGCGTGCTCCTCACCATTCAGGCGGGCAACGTGCACGAGCCCGAGGGGCAAACCGGCATCGCCGACCTGCTGGCGCGGCTGCTGAAGGAGGGCACCCCCACCCGACCCGCCACCGCGCTGGCCGAGCAGGTGGCCCGCATGGGCGGCTCGCTCAACATCAGCACCGGCGCCGACCAAACCTACGTGCGGGCCGACTGCCTGAGTGAGTACGCGCCCCAACTGCTCACGCTGCTGGCCGATGTGGTGCAGCACCCCACCCTGCCGGCCAGCGAGCTGCCGCGCCTCAAGGCCGACTTCAAGCGGCAGCTGAACCTACTGCGGGCCCAGCCCAGCTTCCAGGCCGAGCTGAAGATGCGCGAGGCTATGTACGCGGGCCACCCCTACGGCCGCCCGCTGCCCACCGATGCCCAGCTCGACGCGCTCACCCTGGACCAGGTTAAAGCCTTCTACGACAAGGAGTACGGGGCTAAGCGTACCGCCATTTTTGTAGCGGGCAAGTTTGACGCGCCGGCCCTGCACCACGCCATTGAGGCGGCGTGGGCTGAGTGGGCGGCCGGCCCGGAGCCGCACATTCCGGTGGCCAAGGCGCTCACCCAGTCGGCGGTGCTAACCCAGGACCGGCCCAGCGCGCCGCAATCGACGCTCGTGGTTGGGCTGCCCGTGATTGACCCTACTAACCCCGACTACATCCGGCTGCGCGTAACCAACTCGCTGCTGGGCGGCTCGTTTGGCTCGCGCATCACGCGCAACATTCGGGAGGACAAGGGCTACACGTATTCGCCTTACAGCTACATCGATACGAATTACCACACCGGCCTGTGGCTGGAGCAGGCCGACGTAACTACCAAGGATACGTATAATTCTTTAAAAGAAATAATGAAGGAGATTGAGCGCCTGCAAAAAACGCCGCCCTCGGCCGCCGAGCTGAAGGGGATTCAGAACTACGAAACCGGGATGTTTGTGCTGCGCAACTCCACGCCGAGCGGTATCGTCAATCAGCTCAGCACCATGCACTTGCAGGGGCTGCCCGACACGTATCTGACGGAGCAGGTGCAGAATATAAATGCCGTGACGCCCGCGCAGGTCAGCGCCACTGCCCGCCAATACATTCGCCCCGAGGCCATGACGACCGTGGTGGTGCCGGG
>CAXTFI010000238.1:0-7268 GCA_964243255.1 uncultured Hymenobacter sp. | reverse complement strand
AACTCCTTGTGCATGGAGATGGACCGGCGCTACGACCTGCTCAAGGAAGCCGGCTGCCGCAACCTGAAGGAGTACAACCTTAAGTTTGTGGAGCGGCGGCTGAACCCCCGCAAAGGCCACCGCTTCCTGCCCTTCATCGTGCTGGTCATCGACGAGCTGGCTGACCTGATGATGACGGCCGGCAAGGAAGTCGAAACGCCCATTGCGCGCCTGGCGCAGCTGGCCCGCGCCATTGGTATTCACCTCATCGTGGCTACTCAGCGCCCCAGTGTGAACGTGATTACGGGCATCATCAAGGCCAACTTCCCTTGTCGGATTTCCTTCAAGGTGACCAGCAAAATCGACTCGCGCACCATCCTCGACACCGGCGGGGCCGACCAGCTCATTGGCCAGGGCGACATGCTGTTCTCGGCTGGCTCCGACCTCATCCGGGTGCAGTGCGCCTTCATCGATACGCCCGAGGTCGACCGCCTCTGCGACTACATTGGCGAGCAGCAAGGCTACGCCGACGCCTACCTGCTGCCCGAAGTAGCCGGCGCCGACGGCGACGACGGCAGCGGCCAGGAAGAGCTGGACCCCAGCGAGCGGGACTCCATGTTTGCCGAGGCGGCCCGCTGCATCGTGCTGCACCAGCAGGGCTCCACCTCCCTCATTCAGCGCAAGTTGAAGCTGGGCTACAACCGCTCGGGCCGCCTCATGGACCAGCTCCAGCAGGCCGGCATCGTGGGGCCATTCGAGGGCAGCAAAGCCCGCGCCGTGCTCATTCCTGATGAGTACCAGCTGGAGCAATTGCTGAATACGCTGCCGAAGTAATTTTTCAGTTAACAAGTACCAGTTAACAGTTAACAGCCGTTCCGCTTGCGCATTTGGCGCAGATTGAACAACTGTTAACTGTTAACTGATGCTTGTTAACTGACACTCTGGCCTTGATTTTGCGTACACTCGCTTACCCGGCTCCTAAACAGCCGGGTTTTTCTTACCCATGACCAAGCATTTTTCCCTGCTAGCGCTGGCCGCTACCCTAGCCCTGCCCGCCACCGCGCAGCAAGACCCCAAAGCTGGCAAAATCCTCGACGCGGTAAGTGCTAAGTACACGGCCCTCAAGTCGTTTCAGGCTGGTTTCACCCAAACGCTGGAAAACCCTGCCGCCAAGCTCAAGCAAAACCTGACCGGCGACGTAACCGTGAGCGACCAGAAATACCACCTCACCGCCAGCGGCCAGGAAGTTATCAACGACGGCAAAACCACCTGGACCTACCTCAAAAACGAGAACGAGGTAAACATCTCGGAGTCAGACCCTTCCAATCAGGATATGTCGCCGGCTCAGATGTACAGCATGTACAAAAAAGGCTACAAGTATACCTACGTGAAGTCGCTAAAGGATGGCGGCGTGACGAGCGACCTCATCGAGCTGACCCCGGAAGACCGTAAAAACGACGTGTTTAAGGTGCAGATTATCGTGGGCACGGCCGACAAGGCCATCCACAGCGTGAAGACGTTTAAGAAGAACGGCACGCGTACCACGTTCATGCTCAAGAACTTCAAGCCCAATGTGCCGGTTACGGCCGCTACGTTTGCCTTTGACAAAAACGCGCATAAGGGCGTGAAGGTGGTGGACTTGCGCTGATATATAGCGGGTGGGGTAAGCATTAGCTTGCCGTTTATAGCAACGCCTGGTAAGCCTCAACGCCAGCTTCTCCTACTGATTCCCTGATTTTAGCAACGGCCTGCTTCTTCTGAAGTAGGCCGTTCTATTTTTACGTGATTTCTGAGAGAATAATTTTAAGCTAGGCTAGCTACTCCGTCGGGTTACGGCAAGCTAAAGCTTACCCTACCCTTTCCTATGCGCGAAGATTTCCTCCACTACGTCTGGCAGCACCAATACTTCGACAAGACTGACCTGCGCACCACGGCCGGCGAGGAAATCCAGGTGCTGCGCCCCGGCCAGCGCAACGCCGATGCGGGCCCCGATTTTCTGAACGCCCGCCTGCGCCTGGGCGACGTGGAGTGGAATGGCGCGGTCGAGATTCACCTGCGCGCGTCGGACTGGCAACGGCATAACCATCAAGTAGATAAAAAATATGACCAGGTAGTGCTACACGTGGTGCTCACGGCCGACACCGACATCTACCGCACCAACGATAGCCTTATTCCGGCCCTGGCACTTGCCCCCCGCTTGGCCCCCGACCTGCTGGCCCGCTACGAGGCCCTAGTCGCGGCCCCGCCCGCCGCGCCGCTGCCCTGCGCCCCGCTGCTGGGCCAGGTGCCGCAGCTGGTGCGCACGATGATGACCGAGCGCGCCCTGCTGGAGCGCGTGGAGCATAAGGCCGATGCCATTGCCGAGCTGCACGGCCACCTGGGCGACGACTGGGAAGCCACCGCCTACCACGCCCTCATGGCGGCCTTTGGCTTCCAAAAAAACAGTGAGCCCCTGGCCCGCCTTGCTAAGGCCGTGCCGCTGCCCGTGCTGCGCCGCCACCGCCACGACGCCCGCCAGCTGGAGGCGCTGCTGTTTGGGCAGGCCGGCTTTCTGGTTGAGAATGAAGAGACTGCGCAGGACGAGTACATCCGCGACCGGCGGCAGGAGCACGAGTTTTTGCGGCACAAGTACGGGCTGGGCGCGGCGGCGCTGGCGGCCCACGAGTGGAATTACCTACGCTTGCGGCCCGCCAACTTCCCGGCCGTGCGGCTGGGGCAGCTGGTGGGGCTGCTGCACCGCCGCCCGGCCTTGTTCGACGCCCTGCTCACGGCCCGAAGCGTGGCCGCGCTCAGCGAGTTTTTTGCCGGCGCCCCGGCCCCCGAGTATTGGCAGCAGCACTACCGGGCCGGCCGGCCGGGCAAGGTGCCGGGCCTGGGCAAGAGTAGTATCAACCTGCTTATTACCAATGTGGTAGTGCCGCTGCGCGTGGCCTATGCCCGCCACACTGGCCAGCCCGCGCTGGTCGAGAGCAGCGTGGGCCTGCTGCTGGAGCTGCCCGCCGAGCACAACCAGTACACCGACCTCTACCAGGACCTGGGCTTTGAGCACCGCACGGCCGCCGACTCGCAAGGGCTGCTGGCGCTGCACAAGGGCTACTGCGCGCCGCGCCGCTGCCTGCACTGCGCCATTGGGGGGCGGCTGGTGGGCGGGGGCGGGGCCCGTTTGCACCGCACCCCATGAGGCTGGCGCTGGCTCTGTTGCTTAATGTATTGCTAATGAGTGCGTTGCTGTGGTGGCTGCGCACCGAATACCGCCGCGCCGCGCCGGGCCTGCGCCGCTGGCTGCTGCCAGCCCTGGCGTGGCGGCTGCTGCTCACGGCCGCCAGCACCTACCAGCCCGGCCCCGATGCCACCCACGCGCAGGCCGCGGGTAAGCTGCTGGCAAAAGGCTTGTGGGCCCAGCCAGCCAGCCTGCTCGCCACGCTGCAAAACGCCAGCTTTGTAATTGATGGCCAGGCGCTTAATTATTATCAGTGGTCTAATACCTTGTTCTTCATCAAGCTACTAGCGTTGCTGAACCTGGCTTCGGGTGGAGTCGTATTACTTAATGCGTTGTATTTGAGTGTATTATGTTTTGCAGCCTGCTGGAGCTTAGTGCGCACGCTGCCGCTGGCGCTGCCGGCTACGCCAGTAGCTGCCGGGGCCGTTGCCTTTCTGCTGTGGCCCACGGTGGTGTGGTGGACGGCCGGCCTCACCAAAGAAACCCTGGTGGTGGGAGCGGGGGCGGGGCTGGTGGCGTTGGCCTTGCCTGTGCTCTACGGCGGTGGCCGGCCGGCCCGCTGGGCGCCGCTGCTGGGCCGGGTGCTGCTGGGTTTGCTGCTGGCCTGGCTGATGGTGCGGATGCGCTATTTCTTCGCCCTGCCGCTGCTGGGTGGCTTGCTGGCGCTGGCGGCCGTGCGGCTGGCCACGCGGCGGCGCTGGCTGGGGCCGGGCGCGGTGGCCCAGGCCGGTAGCCTGCTGCTGCTGCTGACCGGGGCCGGGGCCGCCGCCGTGGCGCTGGGCGGCCAGCACCTGGCCCTCAGCTACTTCAGCCACGAAGTGAACGCCAACTACCTGCACGGCCTGCGCACGTCGCCCGGCCGCCCCCACCTGGCGTATGCCGACTGGCAGCCCACGCCCGCGGGCCTGCTGCGCCACGCGCCGCTGGCCGCCGCCCAGGTGCTGGTGCGGCCCTGGCCCGGCGAGTCGGCGCAGTCGCTGTACGTGGGTGCTGAGCTGGAGAACGTATTGCTGGTAAGCTTGTTAGCCACGGCACTGGTGGCGGCGTGGCGCGGCCGAGCCGGCCGGCTGCCGGTGGCGCTGGTGGTGGTGCTGGCCGCCTATTGCCTGCTACTGGCCGCCTTCATCGGCCTGAGCACTCCCAACCTGGGTACCCTGCACCGCTACCGCGCGGCCCTGCTGCCCTGGCTGCTGCTGCTGCTGCTGCAAAACGACTACACCCGGAGAGTAATGAGGAATTTAGAATGAGGAATTTTAGGCGAGGAGAATTCTCCATTCCTCATTCCAAATTCCAAATTCCCCCCGGTCGTACCTTTGCCTACTTATGGAAAATCCCGTTATCATTCTCGGCGCGCAGGCCGTGGGCACCGCCGCGCTGGATGCTTTTTTGTCTAATGATGTCGTCGTGTATTGCATTCTCGACGACGACCCCAAGCTGCACAACACCGAACTGCTCGACGTGCCCGTGATGGGCAACACCGACGACGGCGAGCTACTGAAATTGCTGGGTAAAAAGTGCGAAGTATTTGTGGCTACCGAAGACGCCGCCAGTCGCCGTAGCCTCACCAAGATGCTGCGCGACGAGTACGAGGTAGTGCCCGTCAACTCCATTCACCAGCGCGCCAGCGTGTCGGTGCACGCCGAAATTGGCCACGGCAACTACTTCGGGCCCAATGCGGTAGTGGCCGCCACGGCCAAGCTGGGCGAAGGTATTTTGGTGGGCCCCAACGCCGTGATTGAGGGCCAGGCCACGGTGGGCGACTACACCCAGCTCGGGGCCGGGGCCCAGGTGGGCGTGGGCGTGAGCGTGGGGGCCGGGGCCTTCATCGGGGCCGGCGCGGTGCTGGTAGCCGGCGTAAAAGTGGGCGACAAAGCCCGCGTGGGCGCGGGCTCGGTGGTAGTGGCCGACGTGCCCGCCAGCCAAACCGTATTTGGCAACCCGGCCAAACAGGTTTAATTTTTAATTAGGAATGAAGAATGAGGAATTATTGACCACTAGTAGTTCAGGCTAATTCCTCATTCTTCATTCCTCATTCCTAATTAAAATTATGTACCAAGTCCTTCTCTATTACTGCTATACGCCCCTGGCCGACCCCGAGCAATTCCGCGACGAGCACCACCGGCTGTGCCTCGACCTGGACTTGCGCGGGCGCATCATTGTGGCCGCCGAGGGGCTGAACGGCACCGTGTCGGGCACCCGCGCCAGCTGCGCGGCCTATATGGCCGCCGTCAAGGCCGACCCGCGGTTTGCGGCGCTGGAGTTTAAGGTAGATGACGTGGCCGAGCACGCGTTTCAGAAGCTGCACGTGCGCGTGAAGTCCGAAATCGTGCACAGCAGCCTGCACCACGTGCGGCCCCACGAGAAGACGGGCCAGCACCTTAGTCCCCAGGAATTCAAGGCCTTAAAAGACCGCGACGACGTGGTGGTGGTGGACGTGCGCTCGGACTACGAGTACAACCTCGGCCGCTTCAAAAACGCCGTAACGCTGGATATCGAGAACTTCCGCGACTTCCCCGAGCGCGTAGAGCGCCTGCGGGAGTTTCAGGATAAGAAGATTCTCACTTACTGCACCGGCGGCGTGAAGTGCGAGAAAGCCACCGCTTTTTTGCTGGAGCAGGGCTTCGAGAACGTGTACCAGCTGCACGGCGGCATTATCAAATATGGTATAGAAGCGGGAGGCGAAGACTTTGATGGTCAGTGCTATGTGTTTGATAACCGCGTGGCGGTGGACGTGAATACCGTGAACCCCACGGTTATTGCGCGCTGCCACCACTGCCAGCAGCCCTCGCCGCGCCTCATCAACTGCGCCAACCCGCACTGCAACGCCCACCTGCCGCTGTGCGAAAGCTGCGGCACGCTGCTCGACGGGGCTTGCTCCGAGGCCTGCGCCGAGCACCCCGACAAGCGCCCGTATGACGGCACGGGCACGTACCCGAAAATCAGCAACCACTACACCCCGGCGCAGGGGCTGGCTTCTTATCGAGTGTGAGGTAAGCTTTAGCTTGCCGTACTGGCCGCGGATGCAGTAAACTCTTCTCTCACCTTACGGCAAGCTAAAGCTTACCGCACAACGCTATGATTCCTGAATCCGAACTCATTCTGAACCCCGACGGCACGATTTACCACCTCAATCTGCTGCCCGACCATATTTCTGATACCATCCTCACGGTGGGCGACCCGGCGCGCGTGTCCCAGGTGAGCCGGCACTTCGACTCCATCGAGTTTGAGGGCGCGCACCGCGAGTTTGTGACCCACGTGGGCTACTACCGGGGCAAGCGCCTCACGGTGCTGAGCACCGGCATGGGCACCGATAACATTGATATCGTGCTGAACGAGCTCGATGCGCTGGTCAACATCGACTTCCTTTCGCGCACCGTGCGCCCGGCCGATGAGCGCCTGAGCCTACGCATCATCCGGCTGGGCACCAGCGGCAGCTTGCAGGCCGACGTGCCGGTGGGGGCCCTGCTGGCTACCCAGCACGCCGTGGGCCTCGATTCGCTGATGCAGTTTTATCCGTTTATGGAAACCGGCCTGGAAACGCTGGTAGCCAAGGATTTGCAGCAAAGCCTCGACTTGCCTTTCGCGCCCTACGTGGTGCGCGGCTCCGACCTGCTGCGCGAGCAGCTGGCCGCCGATTTGCTCATCGGCAATACCGTTACCTGCCCCGGCTTTTACGGGCCGCAGGGCCGCCGCCTGCGCCTCGACCTGCGCCAGGCCGACTACATGGCGCGCCTGCAAAGCTTCCGCCACCAAAGCCCCGAGGGCGACTTCCGCCTCAGCAACTTCGAGATGGAAACCGCCGGCTACTACGCACTGGGCCAGCTACTTGGCCATGAAGTGCTGAGCCTCAACGCTATTGTGGCCAACCGCGCCACCGGCGAGTTTGCCAAAGACGCCGGCGACATCGTGGACCGCCTGATTGCCCGCACGCTGGCGTTGCTTTAGTGCCGGGCGGTGACCCGCCAGTTCGTAGGCGGGTAGTGGGAGCGTTACGTGCTGGCGGGGTCGCCCTCTGGGGCACCTCACCCCCTGGCCCCCTCTCCAAAAAAGAGGGGGCCAGGGGGTGAGG
>CAXTFI010000237.1:6528-7290 GCA_964243255.1 uncultured Hymenobacter sp. | reverse complement strand
TGCTGATGTCGAACCACGACGAGGTTTCGAGGTGCACGTCGTTCTTGAGCGCCTCATCGAGCACAAAGCGGAAGTGCGACGACTTGGTGCAGTAGGCGTAGGAATACGAGCCGGTGTAGCCGGTTTGGGCAATGCCGTCGGCAAACCACTTTTTGGCCCGCTGAATCTGGGAGCTGATTTTGGGTAAGTAGGTGAGCCGCAGCGGCGTGCCGTGCTTTTCAACCAGCGCCATCAGGTCGATGTCGTGAAAGAATAATTCGTTGTCCCGCACCTGAAAATCGGCGTTTGGAAAATCAAAAGTCTGGGTAATGAGGTCCTGGTAGGTATCCATTGAGGCGGAAAAGCGGCGAAAATTTCCGACCTTTGCAGCCGGCGTACCAAAAGTACCGCCGGGGGCCGGAAACGGCCGGCCCCGTGCATCGGATTCCGGTGAAGGAAATGCGACATGGCTACGGCGCTCGGCGCCGCAAGGCAGCGCGCGGGAGTTGCCTTAGCGGGCAGCTTGCGTCTCGATGCAGCCCACTTATGTCCACTCAACATTTCCCACCCCATGAAACGCATTAAACTGATTGAAGTCCGCTCCGAGCTGGGAGCCGGCACCCGCGGGTCCAGCATGGGCCCCGATGCCCTGCGCGTGGCCTGCCTCAACAAGGGCTCCGACTACTTCCGGCGCTACAACTCGGTGGTGGTGCCCGACCTGAATTATGCGCTGTTCGACGCGACGCCCTTTGCCCACGCCCGGCACACCGACGCCATCTACAC
>CAXTFI010000237.1:0-6518 GCA_964243255.1 uncultured Hymenobacter sp. | reverse complement strand
AACAACGACACCGACTACTTCCCCACATAACACTACATGGTGACGCCGGACCTCAACAACGCGACGTAAGAAAAACACACCTTCCGCTGGGCCAAGCACATCGACGCCATTTATACCGTGCAAAAGGGCATTGCCAGCGCCGTGGAGCAGACGCTGCGCTTCGGCGAGTTTCCCTTGGTGCTGGCCGGCGACCACAGCAGCGCCAACGCCACCATTGCCGGCATTAAGGCCGCGTATCCGCATAAGGTGCTGGGCGTCATTTGGATAGATGCGCACGCTGACATTCACTCGCCCTACACCACACCCAGCGGCAACGTGCACGGCATGCCGCTGGCCGCCGCGCTGGGCGAAGACAACCGGCCCTGCCAGCGCAACGAGCCCGACGCCGACACCGAGTTTTTCTGGCGCCGCCTCCAAAACCTGGCCGAGCCCGGCCCCAAGCTGCGCCCCGAGCACCTGGTGTACGTGGCCGTGCGCGACACCGAAGCGGAGGAAAACGCCGTGATTGAGCGCCTGGGTATCAGGTGGATAAAGCTGGACGAGATTCAAGCCAAAGGCTCGCGCCAGCTCACGCGAGAGATTTACGAGCACCTGCGCACCTGCGACCTCGTGTACATTTCGTTCGACGTAGACAGCCTCGACTCTGAGTTTAGCAAGGGCACCGGCACGCCCGTAGAGAAGGGCCTGTACCTATCGGAAGCCGAAAACCTGTGCCAGGACCTGCTCGAAAACGACCGGGTGGTGTGCTTCGAGATGGTCGAAATCAACCCTACGCTCGACAACGAGAACACGATGGCCAAAAACGCCTTCAACATCCTGGAAAAAGCCACCGCCGCCATCGAGCGCCGCCTGCGGCTGGAAGCCGTGGTGAGCCGGCAGCACTAGCGCACCAGCTCGACCCAGCCCTTGAAGGTGCGCTTGGTCTGGGCCGCATCGGCAAACTGCACCTCGGCCAGGTAGTAGTAGAGGCCGCCCGCCACCAGGCCGCCCGTGCTTTCGGGGCTGGTGCCGCCGCCCGTCCAGTTGATGTAGGGGTCCTGGTCGCCTTCGTACACCTTGCGGCCCCAGCGGTTGAAAATCTGGATGTGGGTGCGCGTAATGGCGCTGGCCGTTTTGGGCCGGAAGGTGTCGTTGATACCGTCGCCGTTGGGCGTGAAGATGTTGGGCAGCAGGAAGAACGCGCACTCATCCTGGCACACCGCGTTGCTGAGCGCGCTGCGAATCCCCAGCGCGCTCACCGCCTGCACCACGTAGCAACCCGCCGATTTGGTGCGGAAGCGGTCGGCGTAGTCGAGGCGCGCCGTCGAGTCGAGGGCCGCGTAGGGGCCGCCGGCCGCTTCGCTGTACAGAATGCGGTAGTAGGCCGCGGCCGTGCTGCACCCGCCGGGGCTGCTGCCCACCGTCCAGCGCAGGCTGTTTTGGTAGCGCTGGTTGGGGGCCGGGAAAGCAGGCAGGGCCGCCAGGCTGTCGCAGTTGATGGGCCGCAAGCTCAGCACCGGCGTGCAGGGCGTGGCCTGCAAAATAGTGCATACCTGCTGGCTGTTATTCAGTAAATTGCTGAGGATAAGCTGATTAGCTGAATTTCGTAAATCGGGGTATTGCCCGTTGGTTTGCACGTAGTAGCAGTACTGCAAGCCGCGCTGCAGGGCCGGGTCGCGGTCGACAAACGTGCCGCTGGTTGCGCCGGGCGTGGCCGTGCCGACCTGGGTAAAGGTGCTGCCCGGTGCCGGATTGAGGCGAAAGATGCGCGTGGGCTGCTTGGTATTGTCCCAGGGCACGTTGTAGCTCCAGTTTACGGTGATGGTGTTGGCCAGGCCGTCGGGCACCAGGCTGGCGCGCACGCTGCTGGCGGGCGTCGCCGTTTCGGTTTTTTCCACGGCCGTGCCCGTCGAGTTGTCGGTGTTAAAGAACGTGAGCCGGTAGGTATACTGGTCGGCCACCGTGTTGAGGCCGCGGTCCACGTAGGTCGTGTCGGCGAGGTTGGTGATGGTGGCAACGGAAGTAAAAGCGGTCGGGTTGCTGCCGGTGCCGCGGCTGAGCCGGTAGCCAGAGGGCGCGCCAAAGGTGCCGTTGTTATCAGCCTTGGGCTGGGTCCATTTTACCGTTACTTGCCCAGTGGTGGCCGTGGTATTCACATCCACGTTGGTGAGCCGGGCCGAGCGCCCACTCAGCGTGAGGCAGCTTTCGTTGGAGACAATGCTGGCCCCGCCCGCAGGCAGGGCAAACGTGGCGTACACCCGGTAGCTGTACGTTTTGCCGCGCGGCAGGCCCGCGCCGGCGTTATCGTCGGCAAAGGTGGTGGCCGTGGCGGGCACGGCCCCTACCTGCACGTAGCCCGAGCCGGCGGGCAGGCCCGTGTCGCAGGGGCCGGGCGCGTAGGCAAAGCAGCCCTCGCGCCGAAAAATGAGCAGCTGGCTGGCATTGGGGCAGGCGTATTTGTCCCAGCTAACCAGGCTTATCACACCCTTCGCCGAGGTGCTGGCTACGGCGCGCACGTTCTGCGGCGGGGGCCCCACTACCGTGATGCGCACGGTTTTCTCATCAATCAAAATCGGGGCCCCGCTGGCCGTAGTGGGCTGGTCCTGCGCCTTAAACACCACCGTGTAGGGCTGGTTGGCCACGTTGCTGCAGTCGGGCGTCCAGCGGAAAGTACCCGTGGTGGTAGTGCCCGCGCTCACTTGCGTGAACGTGGCGGGCGGCAAAATGCCGCTGTAGGCAAACAGGGTAACGGGGCTCGGCGCGCCCTGCGGGCCGGTGCCCGTGCCATCGGTGGCCGACACGGCCAGGGTAACCGGCGTGCCGGCTATCACGCACACATCGGCGGGCACCGTGAGGGTGGGCGGTAAGTTGTTGGTAGCCACCACGATAATCTGCATGTCCCGAATCACGGAGCCAATCTGGCGGTAGCCATTGGCCGTGCGCCGCCACTCTTCCACCGTGAAGGCGATGTTGTAGATGCCGGCGCGGGCCGGGGCATTCCAGGTAATTTGCCCTCTGCGCAGGTCCTGCACGATAATGGCGTCGGCCGTGGGGTCGCCGGGGGGCACCTGCTTGGCACCGGGGGCAATTCGCTGGTCGGCCGGGTACACGTAGTTGCTGCAATCGACCGGCACGGGCTTCTTGCTGGCCAGCAGCGCGGCCGAGTTGCCATCGACCACCTGCTGGCAGGTGCGCAGCTTGAAGGCCAGCGAGTCGCCATCGGCATCGTAGGCGGCTGGGTTATGATAAAACACCTGGCCCACTGCGCCTTTGTCAACGGCGGGGGCAATCAGCACGGGCGAGTGGTTGGCCCCGTAGACGGGGTTGATAGTTACGGTCGAGGAGATGTAGAAGGTAGTCCGCACCGAGTTACTCATGTTTAGCACGCCGTCGTTGCGGTTTTCGCCCACAAAGCTGACCACGTAGCTGCCCGCCCCCGCGTAGGTATGCTCAAAGTCGAAGTAAAGCACCTCGGTGTCAGGCGTGGAGGCCGCGGCGTCGGAGGTGCGCGTCATCAGGGGCCGGCCGCTGGCATCCTTGTCGCTCCCTATCAGCAGGGTGTTATCGCCAAAATAGATGTACGTTTCTTCCAGGCTTTGCGGCACGGCCCCGCCCTTGTCGCGGTACACGGTGAGCCGAAACAGCAAGTGGTTGAGGTTACCCGAGGTAGCATCTACCCGCGACTGAATATCTCCCGCCCGAATGTGGGTGGCCCACGCAGCCCGCGGGGCCAGCCAGCCAAAACCCAGCAGCAGCAGGATGAGCAGCCACGTGGCGGGCCGTGGGTTGCGCCCAGTTGGGAAGAGAACGTGCATAAGCTATCTGTCTGAACTCAGTTTAACCACCCAAAGCTAACGCTCCACCCTGGCCAACGGGGCTGGTGGCGTATCCAGGTGCTCAAGTTACTTAACTGATAGCCAAATAAGTAAAAAAAGTCGGGTATCGGGCCGCCCAGCTGGCTTCCCGATACCCGACTTTTATGATGGGGACTTTTGTCATTCGTGCGGGGCGTCTCACCATCTCACTCGCACCATTTCGACCGCACGGTCTGGGGCTTTTGTCGTTCTGGCGGGGCGCCTCTAGCCACGAGCTTCTACTTATTATACTGACTGATAAACCCATACGCCCCCAGCGTATAAGCCGTGGCCGACGAGAAGTGGGTGCCGCCCTGAATGGGGTGCAGCTCTACCTGCGTGGCCCCGCGCTTTTGCATGGCATCGTAGGCGTCCTGCGAGTTGAAGAAGGGTACGTAATCGTCGGCCGTGCCGTGGAAGAGGGCCAGCGGCGCGCGGGGCTTCCAATCGTAGATGTCATTGTCGGCCAAGGCGTTGTTGAGCGAGTTGTCCGAGTTATTCAGCACAGCCTGCCGAAACGACGCGGCAAACAGCTGGCTCTGCTGGCCGGGCACGTCCGCAAACGGGTCGGCCTGGAGCTGCGCGGCGTAGGGCTCCTGGTAATAAAAGGAGTAGGGCCGGTTGAGCGCATAAATGCGGTCGTAGGTGCGCAGCACCCACACGTAGGTGCTCAGGAAGCTCAGCGGCTGCGTGGCATTCAGAATATAGCGGGCGAAGGCCGTTTTGTGGTAGGCCCCCGCGCCGGGCGCGCTGGCCGTTACGGGCAGCGTGGCGGCATATTTTTCTTCCAGCAACTTGTGCAGCGCCATAGTGGCGTAGCCGCCCTCCGAGTAGCCCAGCAAGAAGTTTTTCTGATTAACGCTCACTTGTTGCTGCTGGCAAAACTCGCGGGCGGCGCGCAGCATATCGGCCGCGGCCGAGGCCAGCGAGGCGGCGTGCTCGTAGGGGTGGGGCAGGGCCTTGCTGGCCCCGTAGCCCAGGTAGTCGGGGGCCGCCACCACGTAGCCCGTGGAGGCCAGCACCGACACCACCGACCACACGTCGCTGCCCGCCGCGTAGTACGACGGGGCCTGGTTTTCGCTGGTCGGTATTAGTGTGCCGTGCTGGTAGCTGAGCACCGGCAGCGCCGCGGTAGCCACCGGCACCAGCACCGCACCCGAGGCGGTAGTCTCCTGGCCCTCAGGCGTATGGGTGTGGTAGGTGAGGCGATACACGCGCAGGGGGTACTTGGCGAGCGCCCCCACCAGCGGCACCGCCGACACCCGGCCGGCCAGCGTGGCCACGCTGTATTCGCCAATCAACGTGCTGCCGGTGAGCACGGTAGCTGCGGGGGCCGGCGCGGCGGCCACGGGGTCGGGGGCGTTGCTTTTGCAGGCCGGGGCGGCCAGCAGGGCGGTGTAGAGGCTTAAAGAACGGGAAAGCTTGAGTAAGCTGAGCAAACGAACTAACGACACGTACGAACAGATTTAAAGGCGAAAACTGCCGTGCTAACGCCGCCCAGGCGCGGCTGCGTTCCGCTGCTGGCCCCGGCACGGCCAAAATCCGGGGTTTGCCGCGCCGGACCCCGCCGTACCTTTGCCGCCGTGCAACAGCTAGAACAAACTCTCAAAAATGCCCTGCAAGCGGCCGCCCAGGCCGTTTTTAGCCAGGAAATTCCCGCCGCCAGCCTCGTGCTTCAGCCCACGCGCAAAGACTTTGCCGGCAGCTTCACCCTCGTCACGTTTCCGCTTACCAAAGCCTTCGGTAAGGGCCCCGAGCAAATCGGCCAGGCCCTGGGCGAGTGGCTGCAGGCCCACGCGCCCGCCGTGCGCGGCTACAACGTGGTAAAAGGCTTTCTGAACCTCGAAATCGCCGATGCCGAGTGGCTCCAGCTTTTTGCCCAGCTCAGCCAGCAACCGGCCGGCGCGCCCGTGCCCTTCGATGGCCCCAAAAACGTGGTGGTCGAGTACTCGTCGCCCAACACCAACAAGCCCCTGCACCTGGGCCACTTGCGCAATAACTTCCTGGGTTACAGCGTGGCCGAGATTCTGAAAGCCACCGGGGCCACCGTTACCAAGGCCAACCTGGTCAACGACCGCGGCATCCACATCTGCAAGTCGATGATTGCCTACCAGCGCTTCGGCGAAGGGGCCACGCCCGAAAGCGCGGGCCTCAAGGGCGACCACCTGGCCGGCAAGTACTACGTGCTCTTCGAGAAGCACTACCGCGAAGAAATCAAGCAGCTCGAAGCCGAAGGCGTGAGCAACGAGGTAGCTAAAAAGCAGGCCCCGCTGATGCTCGAAGCCCAGGAGATGCTCCAAAAGTGGGAAGCCGACAACGAGGAGGTAATGGCCCTCTGGCACCGCATGAACGGCTGGGTCTACGACGGCTTCAACGCCACGTACGCCAACATCGGCGTCGATTTCGACAAGTTTTACTACGAGTCGGGCACCTACCTGCTGGGCAAGGAGCGCGTGGCGGAAGGCTTGCAGAAAGGCGTGTTCTTCCAGAAAGAAAATGGCTCGGTATGGGTTGACTTACAGGCCGAAGGCCTCGACGAAAAGCTGCTGCTGCGCGCCGACGGCACGAGCGTCTACATCACCCAGGACCTGGGCACGGCCGAGCTGAAGTATCAGGATTTTGGCTACGATAGCAGCATCTACGTCATCGCCGACGAGCAGAACTACCACATGCAGGTGCTGCAAG
>CAXTFI010000236.1:0-7323 GCA_964243255.1 uncultured Hymenobacter sp. | reverse complement strand
CGTTTCGCTTTCCTCAATGAGCGGATACACGATGTACACCTGCCGGCCCAGCGCCACCTGGTCGCGGATAAACTGAAACACTTTCAGGCGGTTAGCGTCGTAGCGGTGCACCGTCACGATGGGTTTGCGGCCGGCGGGCAGCTCGTCAATCACGCTCACGTCGAGGTCGCCGTAGAGCGTCATGGCCAGCGTGCGCGGGATGGGCGTGGCCGTCATTACCAGCACGTGCGGTATCACGTAGGGGTTTTTTTGCCACAGCTTCGAGCGCTGCGCCACCCCAAAGCGGTGCTGCTCGTCCATAATGGTCAGGCCCAGGTTACGAAACTGCACCACGTCTTCGAGCAGGGCGTGGGTGCCCACCAGCATCTGCATGGTGCCCTCGCGCAGCTGCTCGTGCAGCACGCGGCGCTGGCTGGTGCGGGTGCTGCCCGTGAGCTTGCCCAGGTTCAGGCCCAGCAGGTCGGCGTACACTTTCAGGCCCTGGTAGTGCTGGTCGGCCAGGATTTCGGTGGGGGCCATCAGGCAGCTTTGGGCGCCGTTGTCGGCGGCCATCAGCATGGCGATGAAGGCCACAATCGTTTTGCCCGAGCCCACGTCGCCTTGCAGCAAGCGGTTCATCTGCTGGCCGTTGCAGAAGTCTTTGTAAATCTCGTGGATAACCCGCTTCTGCGCGCCCGTGAGGTCGAAGGGCATAATATTTTTGTAGAAATGCACCAGCGTGGGCACCTCACTAAATATCTGCCCGGCCAGCGTCACCTTGCGCTGGTCTTTCTGGCGCAGCAGCTTAAGCTGGATGTAAAACAGCTCCTCAAACTTGAGCCGGAACCGCGCCTTTTCCAGCAGCTCGGGGCTCTGCGGCAAGTGAATCTGCTGCAAGGCGGTGGCCTTGCCCAGCAGCGCATAGTGCTCAATGAGCGCCGGCGAAAGCGTTTCGGTTACCTGCGGCAGCGCAATTTTGAGCAAGTCGCCCACCATGCGCATAATGGCCTTGCTATCAACGCGATGGTAATTCCTGAGCTTGTCGCTGGTATTGTACACCGGCTGCAAAAAGCTCTGGCCAGGCTTCTGCTCACTCACTTCCTCCAGCTCGGGGTGGGCCATTTGGGGCCGGCCGTTGAACATGGTAGGCTTGCCGAATACGATGTATTCCTGGTGGTTTTTGATGACCTTCTCCAGGTAGTTCACGCCCTTAAACCACACCAGCTCCAACTCGCCGCTGGCGTCGCCTACTTTGGCTACCATGCGCTTTTTGGGACCCTCCCCTATCACCTCGCGCCCACGCAAAATGCCCTTCACCTGCACGAAAGGCAATTCATCGTGCAGGTCTACCACGTTGTAAAACTGCGTGCGGTCGAGGTAGCGAAACGGGTAGCGCTGAATGAGGTCGCCATAGGTAAACAAGCCCAGCTCCTTGCCCAGCAGCTGCGCCCGCTGCAAGCCCACGCCGCGTAAATGTTCCAGCTTGGTTTGAAAGAAATTACTCATTTCTGAAATAGAATGAGAGTAGTAGAACGGTAAGCAGCATCAGAGGAAACCAGTAAAAAGAACGTCATGCTGAGCTTGCCGAAGCAGCTCGCTCGAATCGTTTGGTTGCTAACCCAACGGCGCGGCAGAGATGCTTCGGCAAACTCAGCATGACGTTCTTACAACTAAACTACTTATATTTCAACGTGTTAAGCATCTGCATCATATCGTACTTCACGTACTCAATTACCGGCGCCAGCGAGTCGTTGGCGGTGGCGGTGCGGAAGTAGAGTGCCGCCCGAAAGAAGTGCTTGGTGCTGTCGGTGGTATAAAACTGAAACTGGCTGGGCACCTCGCCTTCCAGCTCAAACACGGAGGCGCGCATGCCGTTGGGCGTGCGCAATATTTTTTCCTCAATCGAGGTGGCCTTTATTTGGTGCTTGCCGGTGAGCTTGCGCGCATCCTCCATCATCTTGTTGTAGAGCTGGCGGTTGTGCACCACGTTAGTATACGTAATCTGCACATTAGCATGTAGTTGCGGATAGTATACGTTCAACCAGTCGGGCTGCGCCAGGTACGACGAATCGCGCAGTACCTTGGCCTGCTGCGAGTATTCAAATGTATAAGGGTGCCCGGCCGGTAGCGCCCGGTAGTGATGTGGCGGCAGGTCGATGCGGTTGTAACCCTTGGGCTTGGGCGTGTAATCGGGGGCCGACGAGCAAGCGCTAACACTGGCCCACGCTACCAGTACAAGGCCCACCCGACTAAGCCACAGCAATACTATCCTAAACATAAGTAGCAGAAATTTCCCAAAGATAGGTCCTCCCGGCACGGGTATTCCAGCAATCGCTAGCGGCACCAACCAACTCATTTCAACCAAAAAAAGGCTGCCCGCACCCAAGCGAACAGCCCTCAATAAAGTCAGCCGGCGCAGCCGGCGTATCTGCGAAATCCGTTTAATCCGTTTGAATCTGCGGTCTAGAAGGGTAGTTGGTCTAGTTCGGGTTCCTGGCGCAGGCTCACGCTTTCGGCGGCACCGTTTTGGGTGGCGCCATTGGCGGGAGCGGCACCACCGGGCCGGCCGCCCAGCAGCGAGATTTCTTCGGCGATAATCTCGGTGATGTAGCGCGTCTGTTGGTCTTTATCCTGGTACTGGCGGGTGCGCAGTTTGCCCTCAATATACACCTGGCTGCCTTTTTTGAGGTATTTCTCGGCTAGCTCGGCCAGGCCGCGCCAGGCCGAGATGTTGTGCCACTCGGTGCGCTCTACGCGGGTACCCTGCTTGTCTTTGTAGTATTCGTTGGTGGCAAGGGTGAAGTGGGCCACGCTGGCACCACCTTCGAGGTGGCGTACTTCGGGGTCCTTACCCAAGTTACCCACCAAAATCACTTTGTTTACTCCGGCCATAATCTTGTGCTTTATAGCGTATGCGACAGCCAACCACAGCTGTCATTGACGGGCTAAAAGTACGAATTATTCTTTGTACTTGCAAATTTTATTAGCAAACAAATCCACTCATACTAGCAAAAAGCCTAGCTTCAGCTACCGCCCAATAGCAAGCTCAAATACCAATACATAAAGCCAGAACTTTACTTATGCTTATGTTATTGATTAGCAGAACCTTACTTAATTTTTGCTAAGTAATTGCTGATTAGCACAGGTTTAGGCAACTCCTCAATCTCAGTAACTGAATAAGCCCGCAGGCCGGTGTCGCGCAGGGCTATTTCGGGGAGCGGCGCGGCAAGCTCCACGGCGTGGAAGCGGGCTTCCAGCTTTTGGTGGCTTAGCACGTGGCGCAGGGCGGGGGCAGGCCGGTCTTCGGCCACGCGGCTGGTATCGGGCTGGCCGCCCAGGGCCGCCACGTGGCGCAGCACTTCGGCGGCGGGCAAGTCGGCGCTATCGGTTTCGGCAAGGGCAAAATCATAAAGGCCCTGCCAGATGTCGCCAGCCAAGCGCTCTTTTAGGTACAGCTGCTCGCCGTGGCGCAGCACCAGGTAGTGAAAGAAGCGCACGCGCGCCGCTTTGGCTTTGCTTTTGACGGGCAGCAGCGCCACCTGGCCGTGCTGAAACGCCCAGCAGGAGCTTTGCAGGGGGCAAAACAGGCAATCGGGCTTGGCGGGCGTGCACTGCAAGGCCCCAAACTCCATAATGGCCTGGTTGAACTCCGCTGCTTCGGCCGGCGGCAGGTGCTGGTCGGCCAGGGCCTGGAATTCTTTGCGGGAACTCGGGGCCGCGATGTCGGAATGCAGGCCAAAAACCCGCGCCAGCACTCGAAAAACGTTGCCATCGAGCACGGCTACGGCTTCATCAAAGGCAAAAGATGCGATGGCGGCTGCGGTGTAGGGCCCCACGCCTTTAAGCTGGCGCAGGCCCGCGTAAGTAGCCGGAAACTGCCCGCCAAACTCGCTCACTACCTGCTGGGCCGTGTGGTGCATATTGCGGGCCCGCGAGTAGTAGCCCAAGCCCTGCCAGTGGCGCAGCACCTCCTGCTCGGGGGCGGCAGCCAGGTCGTGCACCGTGGGGTAAGAGGCCAGAAAATCAAGGTAATAGGGCAAGCCTTGCGCCACGCGGGTTTGCTGGAGAATAACCTCCGAAAGCCAAATGGCGTAGGGGTCACGGGTATGCCGCCAAGGCAAGTCGCGGCGGTGGCGCGGATACCAGGCCAGCAGTGCCGACGTTAGAAGCGAGTAGCCCAAAATAGGGGCCGTTGCAGATGGAGTTTCGAGCAAAATAATGAGACAGAATAATTTAACTAATGGAGAAAGTTGGAGATTTCCATTGGCCGAACAAGAATTAGGGAGTACCTTTGCGCTCCGTTTCAGATGGCGAACTTCCTACCGGGCAAGGATTTACGTCGGAAACGGTTGATTATCCGCCTGATATTTTTTTTTCACTTTTAGTACCCCCCTTACCAACGTGACCAAAGCTGAGGTAATTTCCGAAATTTCGCAGAAAACCGGCATCGAGAAAGCCGATGTCCTGACGACCGTTGAAGCCTTCTTCAAAGTAGTGAAGGATTCGATGACCGAAGGCCACAACATTTACGTGCGCGGCTTCGGCTCGTTCGTAAACAAAAAGCGAGCTCGTAAAGTAGCGCGTAATATCTCGAAAAATACGTCGCTCATCATCGACGAGCACTACATCCCGAGCTTCAAGCCGAGCAAGACTTTCGTTGCCAAAATTAAGGGCAGCAAGAAAATCACGGGTGATGTATCGGCTAAAGCCCCCAAGGCTGCCAAAGGCACCAAAAAGGCCAAAGCTTAGTTACCAGCAAGCTGCTACTTGTAAAAACAGGGGGTGATAAGGGCGGACAGGGCTAGCCGCAAGGCCGGCCGCGCGTTCCCCCTTATCACTCCTTTGTTTACGGGCCTAATTCACTTTTCAATGGCTACTTCCTCTCCTACTAGTACGCATCAACTGCTGCTGCTAGCCGGTGCCCTGGCACTGGCGGGTGGGCTTTACGCGCTGCCTAAAGGCATTGTGAAGCCCAAGGAAGGCAAAGCCGCCCTTAATCAGGACGCGGCGCGCACGGCCAACCGCGACGGGGGCGGCATCGCCACCAACGGGTCGAAAGCCGACGCTTCATCGGGCCCGCGGCCAGCCGAAACCGGCACCGTAGCCGGTGAGAATGGCCCGGCGGCCAACGTGCCCCACACGCAGGCCACTGCTGCCCAGCGCCAGGAGCTGAACACGCTACTAACTCAGTACAAGGGCAGTACGGCTGCCAACCAACGCCAGGTAGCCGCTACGCTGGCCGCCCGCTACGCCACGGTGCAGCGATTCGACAGCGCGGGCTACTACCTGGCGACGGTGGCTACGGCGCAGCCCGGCGAAAAAGCCTGGCAGCAAGCGGCCGATGCGTATTTCCAGGCCTACAGCTTCGCGGCTTCGGCTGAGCGCAAGAAGATGCTGGGTGACAAGGCGCGGGAGCTGTACGATAAAGTGCTGGCTGCCAACCCGAATAACCTCGACGCCAAAACCAACCTGGGCATGGCTTACATGAGCAGCGACAACCCCGTGAAAGGGATTGGCCTGCTGCGGGAGGTGCTGGAGCAAGACCCCAAGAACGAGAAGGTACTGTACAACCTGGGCATTCTGGCCATCCAGAGCAATCAGCTGGACAAGGCCACGGAGCGCTTTGCGGAGCTGGTAAAAGTCAACCCGAAAAACGTGAACGGCCAGTTTTACCTGGGCGTGGTGCTGGCCCGCACCAACCGCGGGCCCGAAGCCCGCGCCGCTTTTCAAAAAGCCAAGAGCCTCAGCGACGACCCGGCCCTGGCCGCGTCGGTGGATGAGGAGCTGGCTAAGATTCGAAACTAACCCCTGCTTTAGCGTAACTGGCCGCCGGAGCGTTACTTTTACGCCCCCAAACCAGGAATGAAAAACCAGGATTAACTACTTATTTACCCTTTAACTACCACGACAATGCCCTGCGGTAAGAAACGTAAACGCCATAAGATTGCCACCCACAAGCGTAAGAAGCGCCTGCGCAAGAACCGTCACAAGAAGAAGTAATCTTCTGACTTAGTGCGGAGTAAGGGGTGGATAGCAGGCTGCGTAAGCAGTAGCTACCCGCCTATCTCTCACGTAGCCTCCGCCACGCGGACGACTAACGTGGTGTTGCCGGACTGCCCGCGTAGGGCAGGAGCCGTGGCTCGCGAGGGGAAGCTGGGACACTCTGGTCCTGGCTTCCCTTTTGCTGGTTTCGGGGCATACTACCCCCTGTTCGGGGCCGGGCGGGCTACTTTAACTAAACCTACTACGTTGAGCAATGAATTAATTATCAATTCCACCCCTGAGGGGGAACGGATTGCTTTGCTCCAGGATAAGCGGCTGATTGAGTATCACTTCGACCGCAACGACACCAACTACGCAGTGGGTGACATCTTCCTGGGTACGGTGCGTAAGGTGATGCCGGGCCTAAATGCGGCCTTCGTGGATATTGGCTCCGAGAAGGATGCCTTTTTGCACTACGGCGACCTGGGCGAGCAATACCCCTCCCTCAATAAATGGGTGGGCAGCGTGCTAAAACACCAGGCGCCCGCGGCTGGCCTGCAAGACTTTAAGCTGGAAGCGCCCCTGGACAAAGTGGGCAAGGCCGATAGCGTGTTCAAAAAAGGCCAGAGTCTGCTCGTGCAGGTAGTAAAAGAGCCGATTTCGACTAAGGGGCCGCGGGTGAGCACCGATATTTCGATGGCGGGCCGCTACCTGGTGCTGATGCCGTTTACGAATAGCATCTCGATATCGAAAAAGATTGTGAGCAAAGCGGAGCGCGACCGCCTGAAGCGCCTCATTGCCAGCATTAAGCCCGAAGGCTTTGGCGTGATTATTCGCACCGTAGCCGAAGGCCACGAGGTGGCCGAGCTGGACCGCGACATGCAAAGCATGGTCGAAAACTGGGAAACGCTGTATGCCAACCTGCGCAAGGGCCAGCCCCGCGACAAGCTGCTGGGCGAGCTGGGCCGCACTTCTTCGATGCTACGCGACATGCTCAACGAGTCGTTTGACTCGATTGTGGTGGACACGCCGGCGCGGTTTGAGGAAATGAAGGAGTACGTGCAGAAAATCGCGCCCGATAAGCTTGGGCTGGTGAAGCTGCACAATAACAAGGCAAAGGTATTTGAGCACCTGGGCATTGAGAAGCAACTCAAAACCCTGTTTGGCAAGACGGTGAGCGTGCCGGGCGGCGGCTACCTCGTGATAGAGCACACCGAGGCACTGCACGTTATTGACGTGAACTCGGGCTCGAAGAGCAATCAGGAAAACGACCAGGAGGCCACGGCCCTCATGATTAACCTGCTGGCCGCCAAAGAAGTAGCGCGCCAGCTGCGCCTGCGCGACATGGGTGGCATCATCGTG
>CAXTFI010000235.1:0-7373 GCA_964243255.1 uncultured Hymenobacter sp. | reverse complement strand
ATGCTCACCAAACGCCTCATTGCCTGCCTCGACGTGCAGAACGGCCGCACCGTCAAAGGCACCAACTTCGTGAACCTGCGCGACGCCGGCGACCCCGTGGCCCTGGCCGCGCGCTACGCCCAGGAGGGCATCGACGAGCTGGTGCTGCTCGATATTACGGCCACCGTGGAGAAGCGCCGCACCCTCATCGAGCTGGTGCGCCACGTGGCCCGCGAGGTCAACATCCCCTTCACCGTGGGCGGGGGCATCGCGGCGGTGGCCGACGTGGAGGCCCTGCTGCTCAACGGGGCCGATAAGGTTAGCCTCAACTCCTCCGTGCTGCGTGAGCCCGGCCTGATTGACGAGTTGGCCCGGCGCTTCGGCAGCCAGGCCATCGTGGTGGCCGTGGATACCCGTTGCACCACCGAAGCCGCCGCCAGTCTGGCCGGGTACGACCCCGCCGACGAGGGTTGGCAGGTCTATACTCACGGCGGCCGCCACCCCGTGGGCCGGGAGGCCATTGCCTGGTGCCGGGAAGCCGCCGAGCGCGGCGCGGGCGAAATCCTGCTCACCTCCATGAGCCACGACGGCACCCGCGACGGCTACGCCCTGGGCCTCACCCGGCGCGTGGCCGCCGCCGTGGGCATCCCGGTTATTGCCTCGGGTGGGGCAGGGGCGGCCCCCCATTTTCGCGACGTGCTGCTGCCCGGTGGGGCCGATGCGGCGCTGGCGGCCAGCGTCTTTCACTTTGGTGACTTATCCGTGGCTGGCCTCAAGCACTACCTGCTCGACGCGGGCGTGGCCATGCGGCCGGTGGGGTAGGGTGGTCGGTATCTGGTTAAGTACCTGTCCTTAGTAGTTATTTTACATAAACGATTGTTAATCATCTAGTTATGCTGCAGCAACTAGTTCACGTCACCCTGTTGGTCACGGACTACGACGAGGCCATTGCCTTTTACACGCAGAAGCTCGGGTTTCGGCTGCTCGCCGATACCCCGCTGGGGGCGGGTAAGCGCTGGGTGCTGGTGGCCCCGCCCGGCGGGGCGGCGGGCTCCGCCCTGCTGTTGGCGCAGGCCGATGGCCCCGCCCAGCAAAGCCAGGTGGGCAACCAGACCGGGGGCCGGGTGTTCTTGTTTCTAACGACGGACGATTTTTGGGCCGACTACCACCAGCTGGTGGCGCGGGGCGTGTCATTTCAGGAAACGCCCCGCGAGGAAGCCTACGCGACGGTGGCCGTATTTGCCGACCTCTACGGCAACCGCTGGGACCTGCTGCAACCCAAACCGGCCCACGCCTAATTCACTCAGCGCTACGCAGCGGCCCCGGCCGACTTTCCCCATGAACTTAGATTTTCAAAAGATGCCCGACCAGCTCATCCCCGCCATCGTGCAGGATGCGGCCACGGGCCAGGTGCTGATGCTGGGCTACTTCAACGCCGAGGCCTGGCAGCGCACCCAGGCTGAGGGCCGGGTAACGTTCTTTTCCCGCGCCAAGCAGCGCCTCTGGACGAAGGGCGAAACCAGCGGCAATTTCCTGCACGTAGTAAGCCTGCACGCCGACTGCGACCAGGATACCGTATTGGTACTGGCCCGGCCCGACGGCCCCACCTGCCACCGCGGCACCACCAGCTGCTTCGAGCCACTGGCGGAGGCTGGCGCGGGGGCGGCTGGCGCCAGCCGCCCGGCGGCGGGGCTTTTGCCCGTGCCGGCCGTGGGTTTGCTGGCCGAGCTGGATTTGTTGATTGAGCGCCGCCGCCAAAACCCCGCCGAAGAGCCGGGTTCCTATACGGTGCGCTTATTTGAAAAAGGCCTGGCCCGCATTGCCCAAAAAGTAGGGGAGGAGGCCGTCGAAACCGTCATTGACGCCATGGCGGGCAACAAAGCCGGCCTGCCTGGGGAGGCGGCCGACCTGGTGTACCATTTGTTGGTATTGCTACGGGCCAGTGGCTCTTCGCTCGCCGAGCTGCTCGCCGTATTGCGCCAGCGCCACCAAAGCATTGGGGCGGGCCAGCGGCGGCCGCTGCCTGATTAAGTAAAAATAAAAAGGCTGGCTACCTACTGAAACTGCCAGGCAGCGATACGTACCGACTGGGCACGTACCGCTGCCTGGCGTGGTCATTTAGTTCAACCCCTAACAATAAGTCACCTTTTTGTTTAACATAATTATTAAATGAAGTGGTAACTTATTGTCAGCCAAGCTAGTCCGCTTTTTTCAGGCGGCGCTCTATTTTATCCAACAATGCCCTGACTAAAGCGAGGTCTTCCACGTCGGTAACTTCCAGTACCGTGTTCATCCCTGGGCCGGCCAGTTGAATGGTAAAAAGGCTCCCCGAGCCGGGGCTGGCAACGTTGGCCGCAGTAGGAGCCGGGCTGCTGGTAGTTGGCGTGGCGGCGGCTGGTTTTATGGGCTGGGTCGTAGGCCTGAGTTTAGCTAACTCCGGGGCCGGCGTAGGTATATCAGTCGCCAGGTGGGGGGAGGTGTGCTGGCGGTCAGCAGCAGGCGGGCTGCCGATACCAAAGAGGCTGGCAATGGCGTCGGCAGTAGCGGCTGGGGCAGTTCGGGAGGCTGGCAGGGCGTTGCCCCGCCCCGGCGCAGCGTTTGCCAGCGTTTTAGGGGCCGTATCTGCCTTCGGGGTAGGTAAGTCTGAGCTTGCGTCTGCATGGTCGATAGCTTCGGCCCAGGCAGTTTCGTGCGCTTCGACAGCGTCTTCCGTCGGAATGGCGGGCGCGGGGGTCTGCCGAAAGACATTAGGTGGGGGAGCCGGGCTGGCTAGCTCGCGGCGCGGGGGCTGCTGGGCGGCTAGCTGGTCGATATCCGCAACAATGTTGTGCTCATCGAGTAGGCCTACCATCCGAGCCCCGTCGATAAATGCCTTTGCCACGCTCTGGGCATTTATCTCCTCCACGTCGAATTCCCGCATCAGCAGCACATCCAGCATAGCCACTGGTAGCTCCCGGGCGCGAAACTTGCGACAAAGCTGGGTAAAGAGAGCGGGCGTTAGAAAGGCTTCGCGGTGAAATAGCAGCTCTTCCTGCTTATCGTAGGCGTGCTTAATGCGCCGGAACAGGGTGGTGGTGGTAAGCATTTCCCGCTTGCTGGTTAGCAGCCCAAACTTTACGGCGGAGCCCACAATGGCTTTAAATGAGCCACTTACTTTGCGATTAAGCTTGCGGGCACTGGTTTCCAGGGCGCACTTACCGCCAGTATCGTCAACTATTTCAGCTACTTCCCAGGCCCCCGTGTAGGCAGTGCGTGGGTAGTCAATCAGCTTTGGCATAAAACGAGGGGAATGAGAGAAGAATAGCAAGTATAAAGAGTAAATAGTTAATAGTCATTAAAAGTACAAAAAAGTTTATAAATTTTAATTATTTTGGACTTTTTTGTACTTTTAATGACTTTATACTCGTATCCTCAACCAATAATTATGTACTTGCCACCGAACTACCAGTCATACACTAGGGGAGAAGCTTATACTCAACGGCACACTACGGAGTAAAAGACCACACCGTTTTTAGTGTACATCTTAGTGTACATCTTAGTGTACATCTTAGTGTACATCTTAGTGTACATCTTAGTGCTACACCCATGCTTCTTTCTATCCTATCTGTCCTGCATTTTTTCTTACCCACGATTAGCTAGACATCCTGGCTGAAACTGCAACAGACTAGCACAGACTAGCAACCTGAGTCTGAGTTGCACAAAGCATGCGCTTTTAGCCTGACTGAATTGCCGTCGCGCAGGCAACTCAGTTGCAAAGCCACCACTGCACAAGGTGACTGGCAAGGGAATTCCCACGACTCAACACAGCCTTACTTGAGTTCTTGCCACCATTACCGCAAGTGAGTTTCACAGAAATTTAGCTTTAGAAGAAACACTTGCTGCGGGAATCTAAAGCCGTTGGACTACTGCACTACCACCAAGCTGAGTCACCATGATGGCGCAGCAGTGGCTGACTAGCGTGCGTGAGAAGATGATTTTTAGGTGACAAAGCACCAGTCAAACTCCACCCACCAATTGTCTTATAATTTATATTATGTTAAACTGACTTTGGCTAAAGTCGCCTTGCCTGGACTAACTGCTTCTCCCCCTGTTCTTTTTAACGACGAACACGATTTAAATAGGCAAAAAAATATCCCGACCAAGACGGTCGGGATATTTTCGAGTGCTCCCTACTGGAAGCGTAGCTACACTGCTTATTTCTTCAACGCTTGCAGGCGGTCTTCCATGCGCTTGGAGTCGGCGTTACGACCCAAGCGGAAGTAAGCTTTCTGCAGCGCGCTGATGCTGCCCGCATCATTGGGCTGAATCTCCAGCGCCTTTTCGAAGTAAGGCACTGAGGCTTCAAAATACTTTTTACCTTCGGCCTCTATGGCTTTACCTTTCACCTGATAGGTTTTCAAATCCATCTTGCTGGCTTTGGTGTAAAGCGTAGCCGCTTGGTTGAAGTTATAGATGCCCAGGTTGAACTGCGCATCGAAGTTTTTAGGGTCCAGCTCGACGGCTTTCTTGAAAGCGGCCACCGCCAAATCCTGCTGCTTATTCTGGTCGTAGACCGAGCCCAGCACGCCGTAGAGGTTAGAGTTGCTGGGGTCGATTTCGATGGCGTGCTTGATTTTGTCAATCGCCTCCTTGCCGCGGCCCGTGCTGATATACATGTTCAGCTCCTGGGTCAGGAATACCTTGTTGTTGGGGTACGCCGCAATGGCCTGCTGCAGGATTTGCTGCATCCCGGCCGTGTCGTTTTGCTGCTGCGCAATTTGCAGCAAGCGCGTGTACATGGGTACCGACTTGTAGCCCATGCCCAGCAGCTGGGTGTAACTGGCTTTGGCCCCCGCCAAATCCTGCTTGGCTTCCATGGCGTAGGCCCCGTAAAGCACGGCCGTCGTGTCCTTGGGGTTCAGCGTCGAGGCGAGCTTGTAGCCAGCAATAGCCTTGTCGTAGTCCTTGTCGTTGTAGCTTTTAACGGCATCGTTGAAGGCCAGGCCGTAGAGGTTTTGCAGGCGGGCGGGCACCTGCTTGCCGTAGTCCCCCGTTGGGCCGTCCAGCTCCAACGCTTTGTTGTACGATTCGGCGGCCTTTTGCAGGGGTTCGCCGGGCTTCATATCCTTGGTAAATTTGCCAAAAATAGCCTGGGTGCTGGGGTCTACCAGCTGATAGTAGATATCACCGCGGGTAAACCAGGCCTTGGGTTTGTCTTTGTCCTTGGTTTTATCGCTGGCCACGGCCTGGTCGATGCTCACGATGGCTTTATCGAGCTGGCCGGCTTTCTGGCTAAGGATGGCATTGGTAATGGCCGAGCTTTGCGCGAGCGCGGGCGTGGCCACGCCAACGGCAACCGTGAGGGCGGCCGAAGCGGCCAGCGTCAGAAAGGTTTTTTTCATTGGGAAGAGAAAGAAAGGGATTATACAGGGCAAAACTACACCCGCCTGGTAAACTGGGCGCGTTACGGCCCCCAGCGGCAGTCCGCCCGGTTTACCAGGTGGGGCCGACAAGGCAAACAAATAAAGGAATAATTAAACAAAAATCACTTGCGCAATTGACAAACAGAAGAGAAAAGGGGGAGGCCACTCCTAGCCTCCCCCCCACTCCTAGCCTGCCAACGACCTAAGCCTGGTCATCCGCGTCATCGGCTTCCTCTTCGAGCGGCTCCTCATCGGCCATCTCGGTGGGGTCTTCCAGCAAGTCGTCCTCGTCGCCGGGTAGCTCCGCGGCCCCCGGCAGGCTCGCACCAGCGCCGGCCAGGGCGGCCCCCGCCAGGGCCTCTATGGCCAGCGGGTCCAGCTCTACTTCGGCGGCGGCTACTTTAGCCACCGAGGAGATTTCGTCATTGACCGCCACCTTGAACAGGCGCACGCCCTGGGTGGCCCGGCCAATGGTACGCAACGCACTCATACTCAAGCGAATAGTCAGGCCCGAACGGTTAATTATCATCAGGTCGTCGGCATCGCTCACGGCCTGGATGCTCACCAGCTTACCGGTTTTATCGGTCAGGTTCATGGCGCGCACGCCCTTACCGCCGCGGTTGGTGATGCGGTACTCGTCGAGCGCGGAACGCTTGCCATAACCGTTTTCACTTACCACCAGCAGCTCCTGGCTGGCGTCGGCGATGCAGACCATGCCCACTACGCGGTCGCCGGCTTCCTCGCCCAGCGTGATGCCGCGCACCCCGGCCGCCGTGCGGCCCATGGGGCGCACCTTGGTTTCGGGGAAGCGCACGGCCCGGCCCGAGCGCAGCGCCAGAATAACTTCGGCGTTGCCGGTGAGCAGCTGCACATCGAGCAGGCGGTCGCCTTCGTTGATGGTGATGGCGTTGATGCCGGCGGCGCGGGGGCGCGAGTAGGCTACTAGCGGGGTCTTTTTCACCGTGCCCTGCTCGGTGCAGAACATGAGGAACGTGTTTTCCAGGTAGTCGGGCGAGCGCAGGTTGCGCACGTTGAGCACCGAGCGCACGGCATCCTCCTTGGGCTTGTCGATGAGATTTTGCAGGGGCGTGCCCTTGCTGGTCTTCGCCGACTCGGGCACCTCGTAGGCCCGCAGCCAGAACATGCGGCCCTGCTCGGTGAAGATGAGCAGGTACTCGTGGGTGGTGGCCACGAACAGGTGCTCGGTGAAGTCGTCCTGCTTGGAGCCGGCCCCGCGGGCACCCACCCCCCCGCGGCCCTGGGTACGGTACTCATCCAGGCTGGTGCGCTTGATGTAGCCCTCGCGGCTGACGGTAATCACCATCGCCTCATCGGCAATCATGTCTTCCATCGAGAAATCGCCGCCGGCGTGGTTGATAGTCGTGCGGCGGGCATCACCATACCGCTCGCGCATCTCCACCAGCTCCGTCTTGATGAGCTGGCGCTGCTCCACTTCCGAGGCCAGAATGGCCTTCAGGCGGTCGACCAGGCGCATCAGGTCCTCGTACTCGGCCACAATTTTATCGCGCTCCAGGCCCGTGAGGCGCTGCAGGCGCATGTCCAGGATGGCGCGGGCCTGCACCTCACTCAGGGCGAAGCGCTCGATAAGGCCGGTGCGGGCCAGCTCGGGGTCGCGCGACTCGCGGATGAGCTTAATTACCTCGTCCAGGTGGTCGAGGGCGATGAGCAGGCCCTCCAGGATGTGGGCGCGCTTCTGGGCTTCGGCCAGCTCGTAGCGCGTGCGGCGCACAATCACCTCCTCGCGGTGCTCCACGAAGTACTGGATGAGCTGCTGCAGGTTCAGGGTCATGGGGCGGCCCTTAACCAGGCACACGTTGTTGACGCCGAACGACGACTGCAGCTGCGTGTACTTAAACAAGTTGTTGAGCACCACCGTGTTAAGCGCATCGCGCTTGAGCTCGTACACCACGCGCATGCCGTCGCGGTCGCTTTCGTCGCGCAGGGCGGCGATGCCCTCGATTTTCTTGTCGT
>CAXTFI010000234.1:0-7411 GCA_964243255.1 uncultured Hymenobacter sp. | reverse complement strand
GCTTAGCGCAGTTTAGGCATCAGGCCTCTACCAAGCGGGCCGGTTCAACGGCCGGCTGCTGGGCGGGGAGCCTTGGCGAGGGCAAGGACGGGGGCCCCGGCGCCGGCGTCACCACGGGGCTCGGTGTGCGCCGGCGCAGCCACAGCTTTTGCGCTTCCACGGCCCCAAACACCCCGCTCGACGCGGCCAGCACCACGCCCAGCTCGGCCCAGCTCAGGGGCTGGGTGCGGAGCAGGCGGTTCAGGAAAGGCAGGTAAATGGCCAGCAACTGCAAGCTTACGGTAATGCCCACGGCCGCCAGCAGGGGCTTGTTCGACCACAATCCCAGGCGGAAAATGGATTCGCGCCGCGAGCGGACGGCCAGCGCCAGGCCCAACTGACTAAAGCAGAGCACGCTGAAGGTCATGGTCTGCCAGTGCGCTTCGCCGTCGTGCCGGGCCCAGGCCTGCGTGCCGAGGGTGAGGGCCCCCAGCAGGGCCCCCACGGCCAGCACGAACCAGCCCAGGCCGTCGACGAAAATGGTTTGGCGCGGGTCGATGGGCGGGCGCTGCATGGCGTCGGCCTCGGCGGGCTCGTAGGCCATCGCCAGGCCGGGCAGGCCGTCGGTTATCAGGTTGACCCACAGGATGTGAATGGCCAGCAGCGGCACCGGCAGTCCCAGCACCGGGGCCACCGAGATGGCCAGTATCTCGCCCACGCTACCCGCCAGCAGGTAGCGGATGAACCGGCGGATGTTGTCGAACACCCGCCGCCCTTCCTGCACGGCCTGCACGATGGTGGCAAAGTTGTCATCCAGCAAAATCAGGGCCGCGGCCTCCTTGGCCACCTCCGTGCCCGTGATGCCCATCGCCACCCCAATATCGGCGTTTTTCAGCGCGGGCGCGTCGTTCACCCCGTCGCCGGTCATGGCCACAAACTGGTGTTTGGCTTGCAAAGCCTGGACGATGCGCAGCTTCTGGGCCGGGTCCACGCGGGCGTACACCCGCACGTTTTCCACTACGGCGGCGAAGGCCGGCTCGTCAAGCTTTGCCAGCTCGGGGCCCGTGAGCACCTGCTCGCCGGGCCCCGAGAGGATGCCCAGCTTTTGGGCAATGGCCTGGCCGGTGAGCTTGTGGTCGCCGGTAATCATCACGCACCGGATGCCGGCGGTGCGGCACGCGGCCACGGCCTGGCGGGCCTCCTCGCGGGGCGGGTCCATCATACTGGCGAAGCCCAGGAAGGTGAGGCCGGTTTCGACGGCGGCGGGCGTAAGGTCGGGGGGCAGCGCGGGCAGCAGCCGGGCGGCGTAGGCCAGCACCCGGTAGCCCTGGCCGGCCAGCTCGTCCACGCGCCGCGTCAGGTCGGGCACCGCGCCCTGCTGGCCGGCGTCGAGCTGCTGAAACAGCACGCCCGCGGCCCCTTTCGTCACTACCAGCACGCCCTGGTCGGTTTGGTGCAAGGTGCTCATGCACTTGCGCTCGGCGTCGAAGGGCAGCTCGGCCACGCGCGGAAACCGGGCTTCGAGGGCCGGGCGGGCGTACTGCTTGTCGGCGGCGTGGCGCACCAGGGCCACCTCGGTCGAGTCGCCCACCCACTGGCCGTCGTCGCCCTGGGTCACATCGTTGTTGAGGGCCATCGCCGCCAGCAGCGCATTGCTGTCGCCCAGGGGGGGCAGGGCGGTGCCGGGCACTTCGTACACGTCCTGCACCGTCATCTGGTTGAGGGTGAGCGTGCCCGTCTTGTCGGTGCAGATGTAGGTAACCGAGCCCAGCGTTTCCACGGCGGGCAGCTTGCGCACCAGGGCGTGGTGGCGCACCAGCCGCTGGGCGCCCAGCGCCAGGGCCACCGTCACCAGCGCCGGCAGGGCCTCGGGTAAGGCCGCGATGGCCAGCGACACCGATACCAGCAGCAGCTCGCGCAGGGATTCGCCCCGCCCCCAGCCCAGCAGAAAAAACACGACTCCCGCCGCCACGGCGGCCCCCGACAAGCGCTTGCTGAGCGTGGCCAGCCGCTTTTGCAAGGGGGTAGTCACCTCTTTGGTTTGGATGAGGGCGGCGATTTTGCCCAGCTCGGTGCCCATGCCGGTCGCCACCACGTAGGCCGTGGCGCGCCCGTTGGTCACGGACGTGCCGCGGTAGCCCAGGTTGAGCCGGTCGCCGAGGGGGTAGTCGCCGGGGGGCAGCGGGTCGGCGTTCTTTTCCACGTTGGTCGCCTCGCCGGTCAAGGACGACTCGTCTACTTTCAGGGCGTGGGTTTCGAGGAAGCGCACGTCGGCCGGGATGACGTTGCCGGCTTCGAGCAGCAGGGCGTCGCTGGGCACCAGGTCGGCGGCGGCAATGGTTTGGGGCGGGCCGCCGCGCCGCACCTGGGCCTGCTGGGCGGCCATCTTTTGCAGGGCGGCCAGGGCCTGGTCGGCCCGGTATTCCTGGCCGAAGCCCACGGCGGCGTTCAGCACCACGATGGCCAGGATGACGTAGGCCGAGTTTACTTCGCCCACCAGCACCGACACGCCGGCCGCCGCCAGCAGCACCAGAATCATCACGTCGGTGAACTGGTGCAGCAGCAGCTGCCACACCGATTTCTGCCCCGTAGCCACCAACTCGTTGGGGCCGTGCTCGGCCAGGCGCTGCTGCGCCGCGGCGGCGTCGAGGCCGGCCGGCGAGGTACGTAATTCCTGGGCGACTTCCGTCGCCGGCACCGCGTAGTAGTCCATGCTGCTGAGGAAAGGCGGGCTCGGCGGCCAGGCCCGCGCAAGCGAAGCGGCCCGCCGCGCCCGTGGCGAGAAATAGCGCAGCGCAAAAATCGGCCGGCCGGACCAGCAGGGCCCTGACAATAATTACCCTACTGGTTGACTTTTATCATATCGGGCCCAACCGTCCCGGCCAGCCGGCCAGGGCGGCGGAGCCTTTGAGCCTACTAATTGCCTTACCGGCTGATTTTATACTGTGCCCGTCCGCATGCTGCCCGTGCCAACCAGCGAGCTGTCGGTAGGCACGGGCAGCGTGCGGGTGCGGCGGCTAGCGCGCGCAAAAAGCAGGCAAGAAGTCTATTTTCAAGCACCGCTTCGACCAATCAACCTATTGACCAGTACAGAGTTGCTACTATTTTGCCGCTAATCCGTGGCTATGGGTAGCAGCAGCACCGGCACCTGCGAGTAGCGCAGCACGTCGGCGATGACGCTGCCACCAAAGAGCTTGTGCAGCCAGCCGTGGCCCTGGTCGAGCAACGCCACCATATCGGCCTCCAACTCATCGGCTGCCTGCCAGATGCCCGAGGCGGGCCGCTCATTTATCACCTCGTGCAACTCTCTATAAAACAAGTTATTAGGTAGGCAGCAGTGCTGCACTCCGCGCCGGTCCGCATCGACTGGCCGGGCATGGTCCGGGGCCAGCACCGTAACGGGCGTAACCGTGCAACGCAGCTGCACGAGCAGCCGAGCCAGGGCATGTCCCTGGGGTGTCAGCCCTAACGGGTGGTCTTCCAGCGCCAGCACCAGGCGGCGCGGCGGGCGCAGGCGCGCGCTGGGCAAATACTCGGGCACCAGCAGCAAGGGGTAGCCCGTGAGGTGCGCCAGCGGCAGGGCCCGGTTGCTGAGCCACTCGTCGAGGGCCCCATCGGTGGCGGTAAGGCCAGCTATCAATAGCGCCGGCTGGTAGCTGGCCAGCACCTGGTTTAGCGAAGGCCAGTCTTCTTCCAGGATGTCGACAGTAGCCGGCACGGGCAAGAGGGCGGCGGCCCGCGTCAGCTCGGCGTGCACGGCCGGCGCGTAGCCCGTGGCGCGCCGGGGTGGGCCAAACCAACCAGCTTCCAGTGAAACAAGGGGCGGTTGGGGAAGCACGTGCACCAGGTGCAGCGTAGCGCCCAGCGGCTCGGCCAGCGCGGCGGCGTAGGCCAGCAGGGGCGCGCCGGCGGGCGCGCCATCGGTGAGAACGACGAAGTTGAGTTGCATGGTAAAGCAGGCAGTGGCGCCGGAAAGAAGAGGCTCCGGGTAAGCCGACGAAAAAAGAGGGGGCTAGTCGGGCGCTTCCGCTGGCAGCAGCAGCACCGGCACGGCGCAGTGGCGCAGCACCGCGGCCGTGACGCTGCGGTGGAACAGCCCGCCTAAAAAGCTGCGCGGCCGGGCAATAAGCACCAGCAGGTCGGCGCGGGTGTCGGCCAGCGCCTGGCAGATGCCGGCCACCGGCGGTGCATAGCATTCCGGGTAGCGCTGCAACGGCGCGTCGGGCGGCAGCAAGCCGCTGGCTTGCACGTCGGGCAGCGCCAGGCGGCTCGAGCGCGCCGCCTCGCCGGGGCCGGGCAGGATGTGGGCCACCGTGTAGGCGGCCGACCAGGCGGCCAGCAGCGGGGCCAGGGCGCGGGCCGCCGCGTTGGGCGTAAACGGCTCGCCATCAACGGCCACCAGCACGCGGCGCGGCGGGCCCGCCGCAGGGCGGGCCCTGGGCACCAGCAGCAGCGGCCGGTGGGTACTCTGCAGCACGGGCAGCACTTGGCTTAGCAGGCCGTCCAGCAGGTTGGGCGCGACGGGCAGGCTCATGGCCAGCAGCAGCGGGGACTGGTGCGCCAACACCTCGTCGAGGGCGGAGGTTATGCCGCCAGCCGCTTCCATCACCTGCGCCGACACCGGTAGGCGGCGGGCCAGGGCCCGCAGGCCGGCGTTGGGGTCGGCATCCTGGGGCACGGGCGGCGCCGTAGCGGCCACCACCAGCTCGGGGCTGAGCAGCACGGGCAGCCGCTCCAGGTGCAGCAGCGTCAGGCGGACGCGCAGCGGGGCCCCCAGTGAGGCTGCGCAGCGGGCGGTGGGCTCGGCCGACTCGGCCCGGTTGGCGAGCACCAGGATGGAAGGATTCATGGCGAAGGGAAAAGAACCGGTGGACAAGCGCCGTTAGCGCCCAGTGCAACGAGCGATGGGGTCATGGCAGCGGGGGGTATAGCGGCAGTAGCGGCCCCAGGCCGGGGCGGGCGGGCGGCCCCCCGGTCGCGGCGGCCGGAGGGGGACCGGCCGGCCGGCCCCCGGCGTCGGGGTGCCAGTTATGCGACATCGTGGCGTCGGCGTCGCGCTCGGCGCGCAGCGCGTCGGCGCTGACTTCTCCCCGCCGGCCCGTGGCGCGGGGCCGGGCGTGGGAGTTTATATTCAGAGGAAATTCCATAAGCGTGGGGGATAAGCTGGAGCGTTAGCGTTAGCGTTCGGGGTGCGCTGCCACGCGCAACTCGTTGGTCGTGTGGCGGGCCCCGGCACGGTAGGCGTCGTTGGCCACCAGTTCGCGGTCAGGCCCGGTAGCCACGGTGCCGGTCAGAGTGGTGCAGCCCCGTTCCACCCGCACTTCCACCGCCTGCGAGCGCAGGCGGGCCGAGCAGCGCAGGCGGTGGCGGATGCGCTCGGCCAGGGCCAAATCGGCGTCGGGGCGCGGGCCAAGGTCCTGGAAGCCATCGGAGCCGGGGCGGGCGGCCACGCGCGCCCAGTTGGCCAGGTTAGCCAGGTTGGCCACGCCGCCCACCAGCCGGGCAATCTCCATGACCCATTCGCGGGCAGGTGGGGTATCGGCAATGCCGGTCCGCGGGGCGGGGCCGTCGTAGGGCTTGCCCACGACCGGGCGGGCAGAAACGCGCTTGATAGTTTGAAGAAACAGCTCAACGGCGTCGGTGAGGTCGACGCCCGGCACGCGCGCCGTCGCGGCGGGCCAGGTGGCAGTATCAAAGGGCTGCATAGTGAACAAGGAAAAAGACGGTTTTGCGCAAACGGGTAAGCGGCTAAGCGCCGCTGCCAGCCCGTGCCGACGGCGCTGGCCAGCAGCGAAGCGCCGGGTGGGGAATACGTGCGCAAAATTCTGCTCCTGCCAGTGCCAATACCCTGACGATACTTACCTTATCGGTTGACTTTTGTCATGTTGGGCAGACGACTATACGCTGTCCTGGCAGCGGTGCGGCCCCTCGCCACCGGCCAGCTACCCTCTTACTTGATAAAAACCAGGTTTTTGGCGGGCGCCTGTGATGCTGACCGTCTGGGAGGGGCCGGTACATTTGCCCTCCTGATTGCCCGGCCGTTTCCACTCCTGAACTGGTCACCCGAAATCAGCAGCAAGCTGGGGGAGCGGTGGTGCTCCCACGGCCGGGGGTCATCATTACCCCTAGTTCTAGCTGATGCCTGACTTGCCCCGCCGCGGTGAGGAAGGGGCGATGCCACCGGCCTACCTCACTACTGGCCACCGGCCTCTTCCCAAGGCAGCGGATAAGCTAATGAAAGTCAGCTTACCACCTGATTTTCGTCAGGGTTCTCCCAACGGCCGCGCGGGAGCTTTGCGCGGTGATGTCCTTCGCCGCTTCCGCTCGCCTGCACTACCAAGCAGACCTCGCCAAAGCCCCCGCGCCCGCCGGGGCGCCGGCTTCCCCGCCACTAGCCCCCGCCGCCGCGCTATGAGTTCCCGCCAGGCTCCCCGGTCCGGGCGGTGGGCGGCGCTGCTTGGGGCGGTGTGCCTACTCGCCGCCGGGCCGGGAAAAGCCCAGCGGGTGGGCCTAGTACTGAGTGGGGGCGCGGCCAAGGGCCTGGCGCACATCGGCGTGCTCCGGGAGCTGGAGCGCAACCAGATTCCGATTGACTACCTCGTGGGCACCAGTATGGGGGCCGTGGTCGGGGGCCTGTACGCGGCGAGCTACTCGCCCGACGAGATTGAGCAGATTGCGCGCAGCCCAGCGTTTCAGAGCTGGGCCTCGGGCAAGCCCCTGGAAAGCCAGGTGTTCAGCTACCTCATCACGGAAGCTTCGCCCGCGTCGCTGCACCTAGGCGTGGCCGTCGACTCAGCCGGGCACTTCCGGGCCAGCACCGCCCTGCTGAAGGACCTGAACCTGAACTTTGCCCTAGCCCGGCTGCTGGCCCCGGCCAGCGCGGCCAGCGGCTACGACTTTGACCACCTGCTGGTGCCCTTCCGCGCGCTGGCGGCGGAGGTGTTCACCCGCCAGCAGGTGGTGCAGAAATCGGGCTCACTCTCGGATGCCGTGCGCAACTCCATGGCCGTGCCCCTGGCCTACCGGCCCATCCTGGGCCCCGACGGCCGCTACCTCTTCGACGGGGGCATCCTCAACACCTTCCCCACCGACGTAATGCAGCACGCCTTTGCCCCCGATGTCATCGTGGGCGTGAACGTGGCGGACCCGACCCTGAAAAAATATCCGTACAAAACGGCCGAGCAGCTGCTGCCGGGCACGCTCTTGTTTTTGGGCAGCAACCCGGCCGACACGCTCCGCCTGGGTTCCCGCGACGTGCTTATTGAGCCCGCGCTGGCCGCCTATGGCCTCGGCGACTTTGCCCAGGCCCCGGCCCTGATTGCCGCCGGTGACTCGGCCGCCCGGCGCCGGCTGGCGCTGCTGCGCCAGCGCATCGGCCGCCGCGCCGACACCGCGGCGCTGGGGCAGCGGCGGCGCCGGTTCCGGGCCAGCG
>CAXTFI010000233.1:0-7426 GCA_964243255.1 uncultured Hymenobacter sp. | reverse complement strand
GGGGCAGCAGCTCGGTGCGCAGGGCTTCGAGGAAGCCGTTCATGGCAAACTTGGAGGCCGAGTAGCCCGTGCGCCCCGGCAGCCCCCGGTAGCCCGCGATGCTGCTGATGCCCACCACGGTGCCCTTGCGGGCCAGCAGGTGCGGCAGGGCGGCCTTGGTGGTGTACACGGTGCCGAAAAAGTTGGTTTGCATGAGCTGCTCGAGCACCTTCACGTCCACGTCGGCAAACTTGGCGCGCATGCTCAGGCCGGCGTTGTTGACGAGCACGTCGAGGCGGCCGAAGGCGGCGATGGTATCGGCCACGGCGCGGGTGGCATCGGCCCGCACGCCCACGTCGCCCTGCACGGTGCGGTGCGTGATGCCGGCGGCGGCCAGCTCGGCGGCGGTAGCGGCCAGCTTGGCCGCGTCGCGGCCCGTGACGACCACGCTGGCCCCGGCCCGGCCAAACTCCAGGGCGCAGGCGCGACCAATGCCCGAGGTGCCGCCGGTGATGAGAACTACGTTATTCATGAGCAAACAAGGAAGAATTAGTGGGCCGCTGCCCGCTGCCGGGCCGCAAACCTACGGCCGGCCCCGGCCTTGGCGGCCCGGCCGGGGCAAATTTGCGCTGCGGATGCCGGTTGGTCGATTTTCGCCGTTCAAAGCCTTTTTTTGTGCCTACTTTTAGGCTTTACCGGTGAGCTGGTTAGCTTTAACCAGGGCCGCCCTGGCTGCGCTTACCCTCCTCTACTTTCTTTTTAGCGCATGTTTCTACCTCTACGTTCGTGGGTTAGCCAGCTGGCCGGGCTGAGCTTTTTGCTGCTGCCAGCCCTGGCCCTGGCGCAGTGCCCCGTGGCGGCCACCTGCACGCCGGGCCCGGCCAGCAGCCCCGTGGCTTCGAGCTTCGGCATGGGCATTTACAACGTGGCGCTGGGGAGCATCAACAATACCACTGCTGGCTATAGTGCTGGTTATCAAGATTTTAGCTGCGCCTCTACCGGGGCCGTAAGCGCCACCCTGACGGTGAGTACGCCCACGGCCATCAGCATTCGCAACGGCACAGCGGCCAACGAAAACGTGCGGGTGTGGATTGACTACAACAACGATGGCGCGTTTGGCACCAATGAGTTAGCCTTCTCCTCGGATAACAAAATGCTGCACACGGGCAGCATCACGCCGCCGGCCACGGCTACCCTGGGCGTGCCGCTGCGGCTGCGCGTGGCCTCAGACTACAACAACGGGCTGGTGCCGACGGCCTGCTCGACGCCGCAGTACTCGCAGGACGAGGACTACCGCGTGATGCTGGCCGCCAACGCCAGCCCGCCCACGGCCGCCTTTACCCAGGACGTAACCACCACCTGCTCGGGCCGCGTGCAGCTCACCGACCAGTCGCTGAACGGGCCCACCAGCTGGCGCTGGGACTTTGGCGACAACACCAGCAGCACCCAGCAAAACCCGCTGCACACTTACGCCGCAACGGGTACCTACCAGGTGCGGCTCACCGCCACCAACGCGGCCGGCACCAGCACCAGCGCCGCCACCGCCATCACCTACAACGCCAGCGTGCCGGTGGCGGCGTGCCCCGGCCTGGGTGCCTCGGCCAACTGCTGCAACTACGGCATTGTGCGGGTGCGGCTGGGCAGCATCGACAACACCTCGGCCGATGGCAGCGCGGGCTACCAGGACTTTACCTGCCCGCAGCGCACGAGCTTGGCGGTGGGTATCCGGTATACGCTCAGCATTACGACGGGCATGACCACGGGCAGCACCAGCGCCTACGACGTGCGCGCCTGGCTCGACCTTAATAACGACGGCGTATTCAGCGCCAGCGAAAAGCTGGCCGAAGCCCTGAACACCACCAGCCCCAGCCTGAGCTTGCTGGTGCCGGCCACGGCCGTGCTGGGCCAGCCGCTGCGCCTGCGCCTGGTGGCCGATGGCGCGGGCAACAACCCCCAGCCCTGCACCGCGCCGGTGCTGGGCCAGGTAGAGGACTATACCGTGACGGTGGTGCCCAACACCACCCCGCCAGTGGCGGCCTTTACCTCCAGCTACGTGGCGGGCGCCTGCCCGGCGGGCAACGTGTACACCTTTACCGACCAGAGCACCAACGGCCCCACGAGTTGGCTGTGGAGCTTTAGCCCGACCACGGGCGTGTCGTTTGTGAACGGCACCTCGGCTACTTCGCAAAACCCGCAGGTGGCTTTTGCCACGGCGGGCTACTACTCGGCCACGCTACGGGCTACCAATGCCAACGGCAGCAACGCGCTTACGCAGGCCAACGCGCTGCTCATTCAGGTGCCCTGCCTGAGCTACTGCGCCTCCAATGGCGGCAGCCTTTCGGGAACGGTGTTCACCAACAGCCAGTTGTGGATAGCCAACGTGAGCGTGAGCGCGGGCACGGCCAGCGGGGGCACGTTCAGCAACAGCTCGGACAACTCGACGGGCACGGGCTACACGTTTTTTGCCGGGCAAAGCGTGCGGCTGGTGGGCGGCACCACCCAAACCATTAGCGTGACTACCAACCTGGCCTCGGCCCACCGCGTCACCATTTGGGCGGACTACAACCGCGACGGGGTGTTTGGGAGCACCACCGGCGCGGGCGGCGAGCTGGTGTATAACGGTATTGTGAGCGCGGCCACGGCCAGCGTGGCGGCGGCCATCCCCGGCGGCGTGGGCACCACCCGCCTGCGGGTGGCCGTGACGGTAAACAACAACGCACCCAACCCCTGCGCCACCAACCAGGGCGAGGCCGAGGTGGAAGACTACCCCGTGAACGTGACGGCCCTGGCCGCCCGCGAACCCCAGGCCCTGGCCACCCTCAGCGTGAGCCCCAACCCCACGCCCGACGGCGAGCTGCGCGTGCTGGTGAGCGACGCCAGCGCCAGCGGCCTCTACCACGCGGAGGTGCTCAACCTGTTGGGCGCGCGCCTGCTGAGCCAGCCCCTGCGCCTGAGCCCCGCCGCCCCGGCCACCCTCGACCTGCGGGCGCTGCCGGCCGGCCTCTACCTGCTGCGCCTTACCGATGCGCAGGGCCAAACGGCGCTGCGCCGCGTGGTGCGGCAATAGAATGAATAATTAGGAATGAGGAATGAGGAATTATTCTGAGGGTAATTCTTCATTCCTCATTCCTCATTCTTAATTACTTTAAGAACTGCTTTTATCTTCGTTTTTATATGTTTCAAACGCTACTTTTTCGGTTGGGGATGGTGCCCCGGCTGGTCTTTTTTCTCTTGCTTCTGGCTCTGGGCGCGGCGCGGCCGGCGCGGGCGTCGCACTTGCTGGGCGGCGAGATGTCGTACCAGTACCTGGATGCCAACGGGCCGGCCTCGGCCCCCTTTCGCTACCAGATAACGGTGACCAGCTACTACAACCCCAACGGGCAGGTAGGGCTCAACGACGCCTCGGTTACGAGCGTGAGTATCAGTATTTTCAACCGTACCAGTGGGGCCCGCATCACCACCGTGAGCGTGCCCCGCCAAACGCCCGTGGGCGCGGTGGTGCAGCCGCGCCTGCCCTCGGGCTGCACGGTGCAGGGGCCTAATCAGCCGTTTCGGCTGTTTAAGTACGTGTACATTGCCACGCTGCCGGCCGCCATTGATGGCTACTACGCGGTGTGCACCCAGAGCGCCCGCAACGTGGGCCTGGAAAACGTGAGCAACCCGGCCACCACCAACGGCGGCAACCTGCCCATGACCCTGTACGTGAGCATGGCCGCGCCGCTCATCTACAACCGCTCGCCGGTATTCTCGGATACGGCCGTGGCCATTATCTGCACCAGCGATACCACGGTGCTGCTCAACAACGCCTTTGATGCCGATGGCGACCGCCTGATTTACTCGTTTGGCACCCCTTTCGGGGCGCAGGTCAACGCCAACCTCTTCCCACCCCTGCCCAACCTGGTGCCCTACAACGCGGGGTATAGCGCGGCCAACCCGCTGGGCACCGGGGCCGGCAACTTTGCCCTGCTCAACGCCAACACCGGCACGGCCAAGTACGGCGCTACCAAGAAAGGCCTCTATATCATTGCGGTAGATGTGAGCGAGTACCGGACCATCAACGGCCGGGAAGTGCTGATTGGCACCACCCGGCGCGACTTGCAGCTGGTGGCCTCCGACTGCCCACCCACGGTGGCCCCGGTGCTGCCGCCCGTCACGACCACGCCGCGCACCTACACCATTGAGGAAGGGCAGTCGCTGAGCATTCCGCTCACGGCCACGCAGGCCGATGGCCACCCCCTCACGCTGACGCTGAACAGCCTGCTGCTCGACGGCCCCGGCGGGTTCAGCACTACGTTTAATGGCAGTGCCGGCACGGTGGTGCCGGGCAACCCCACCGGCACGGCCACCGCCGCCGGCACGGGCACCGTCACGGGCACGTTTGTGTATAACTCGGCCTGCGGCGACGCGCGCGCCAACCCCTACGATGTGTCGCTGACCGTGCGCGATAACGGCTGCGCCGGCAAAACCGTGGCCGACGTGCTGCGCATTACCGTGACGCGGCCCACGGGGCCCACCGCCATCAGCGGCGATGCGGTGGTGTGCAGCCTGGGCACCGTGAGCACCTACCGGGCCACCGGCGGCACCGCCCCCGGCGTGCGCTGGCGGGTGGTGGGCGGCACCATCGTGGGCAGCAATACCGGCGCTGTGGTGCAGGTGCGCTGGGGCGCGGCCGGCACCGGCACCGTGGTAGCCAAGGGCGTGTCGAGCTACGGCTGCCTTACCGACTCGGTAACCCAGACGGTGGCCGTGGCCCCGGCGGGCGCCCTCACCGTTGGGGGCACCCTTACTATATGCCAGGGAGCCAGCACTACGCTCACCGTAGCGGGCAGCCTGGCGCCCTACACCCTCGTGGGCGGCGGCACCACCCAGACCGGGGCGGGGCCTTTTATCGTAACTCCTACTCAAACAACTACTTACACGATTACGAGCAGCGCCACGACGCTGGGCTGCACTGCTACCCAGCAAGTAACCGTGACGGTGGCACCGCCACCCGCCGCCACTGTGGGCCTGCCCAGCCGGGCTACCTGCCCAGGGGTGCCCATCACGCTGGGCGCGGCCCCGGAAACGGGCTACACTTATAGCTGGAGCCCCGCTACGGGCCTCAGCAGCAGCACGGTAGCTAACCCCACCCTCACGCTGCCCAACTCAACAGGCGCACCCCTCACCACTACCTACACGCTCACCGTGGTAACCCCACTCGGCTGCACTGGCTCCGCCACGGTGGCCGTGACGGTAAACCCCGGTGCTACCGCGGCCGCCGGCCCGGCGCAGGCCGTGTGCGATAAATCGACCATTACGCTGGGGGCGGCGGCGCTGCCCGGCTACTCTTACCGCTGGACGCCCGCCACGGGCCTCAGCAGCAGCACGGTAGCCCAGCCCGTGCTCACGGGCACCAACCTGACCAATGCACCCCTTATTCAGAAATACGTGGTGCTGGCCACCACCGCCCAGGGCTGCTCGGCCAAGGACTCGGTGCTGATTACCATCAACCCGCGCCCGGTGGCCGACTCCATCGCCGGGCCGCAGTCGGTGTGCCCCACCGTGACGGGCATCGGGTATTCGATTAAAAACCCGCACAGCACCGCTTACCAGTGGACCGTGACGGGTGGCACCATTGCCAGCGGCCAGGGCACGGCAAGCATTACCGTGAACTGGGGCGCGGCTGGCACCGGCGCGGTGCGCGCCACGGCCAGCAATGCGCAGGGCTGCGTATCGGATGCCTTTACCCTGCCCGTTATCATCAACCAGATTCTGCAAACGGTGAAGCCTACCGGCCCCGTGAGTGTGTGCCAGGCCGATGGGCCCTACACTTACACCACGCCGGCCATCAGCGGGTCGTCGTTTGCGTGGCAGCTGTTTGGCCCGGCCACGGGCACGCTCGTGAGCACGGGCAACACCACCAGCATTCGCTTCGCGCAGGCGGGCCTGGCCAAGCTAATAGTGACCCAAACCAGCAACCCGGCCGGCGGCATCTGCCGTGGGGTGAGCGACACGCTTTATATCACGGTAAAGCCTTCGCCTTCGGCTACCATTGCCATTCAGGGGCCGGCGCGGTTCTGCGTGAATAGCGGCCCGCAGACCTATACCCTGCCCGGCACGGCGGGCTCCAGCTACGTGTTTCAGCTCAACGGCGCGGCCCTTGCCAATGTGGGCGGCACGGTAACTATTGCGGCCAGCACGGCCGTAGGCACCTACACCCTCACCGCCCGCGAAACCAACAGTGGCGGCTGCGTGGGGCCCTTGATTACCAAGACGTTCACCGTGGACCCGCGCCCCGGCGCCATCGTTATCAACGGGCCGCGCTTTGTGTGCCCGGCCGCCCTCAGCCTCCCCTATACCGTGCCCAATGCCACGGCTACCTCTACCTACCAGTGGGCTGTGACGGGCGGCACTATTACGGCGGGGCAGGGCACGGCCACCATCACGGTGAGCTTCCCGGCCGGCACCACTACCAACAAGACGGTGAGCGTGACCGAAACCTCGCAGTTTGGCTGCGGCGGGGCGGCCGTGGCCATTACCGTGGTGCCCGACAATGCCCAGACCCCGCAGCTGACGCTGGCCTCGGTGGTGCCCACCGATAATACCAAGGTGACGCTCACCCTGGCCGTAACCAACGCCGGCAACACTCCCAACCCGGTGCGCGTGCTGCGCCGCGACGCGGGCAGCACCGGGGCTTTTGCCCAGGTGGGCACGGTGACGGCCACGGCCACCACCTACGTTGATGCCACCGCCAGCGCCGCCCAAACGGCCTACGAGTACAGCCTGGCCCTCACCAACGGCTGCGGCGACGTATTCACCGCGCGCACCACGGCCACTACGGTGCTGCTGAAAACGGTGGCCGTGCCCGGCCCCGGCGGCCGCAACCAGGGCTCGGTCAGCCTGAGCTGGTCGGCCTACCAGGGCTTTGTGGTGGCGGGCTACCGCGTGTTCCGCCAGGACGATAATGCCGGTTATAGCCTCGTTACTACCTTGGCTGGCAACACGTTGCAGTACAGCGCTACCAACACCGGCCAGGGCTTCAACCAGTGTTTCCGGGTGGTGGCGTTTGAAAGCCAGGTGACGCCCGGCACCCCGTCGCGCGAGTCGAACTCCAACACGTCGTGCGTGGACTTTGCCAACAAAACGGCGTTCTACAACGTCATCACGCCCAACCACGACGGCCAGAACGACCTGCTCATCATCGACAACGTGCAGCTGTATCCCGGCAACTCGCTCACGGTGTTCAACCGCTGGGGCCGCGAGGTATTTGCCACCACCAACTACAACAACACCAGCAACGCCTGGGGCAGCGACCCCGGCATTGCGGCCGGCGTGTACTACTACCTCTTCAAGCTCGCCGACGGTACCAGCACCAAAGGCTGGGTAGAAGTGGTGAAGTAGACCGCATCTCCAGACCGCAGATTCAAACGGATTAAACGGATTTCGCAGATACGCCCCTGCGGGGCTG
>CAXTFI010000232.1:0-7435 GCA_964243255.1 uncultured Hymenobacter sp. | reverse complement strand
GGCCCCCGACGGCAACAAGGTGCGCGCCACCATCAACGGCACCGAGTTTATGCTCGACCAGTGGCTGCCCTACATGATGGAAGGCCTGCCCGCCGGCCAGGCCACTATTAAGCTAGAGCTGCTTGATAGCAGCGGCACGCTCATCCCCGGCCCTTATAATTCGGTAACCCGCACGATTACGGTTGCGCCGTAGGTTTATTTCGCGCAGTGTTTCGCAGTGTTAAAACGCAGTGTCCCGCAGTGTGCTATTAAACCACTGCGGGACACTGCGTTTTAACACTGCGAAACACTGCGCGAAGCTTAAACTATCAGCTTAGAAATCAGCGCCTGTACCTCTGCCTGCTCATAGTCAGCCTCCGTCTGAATGAGCGGCATTATCCGACCCATAATGGCTTCCTGGCGCTGGCCGGCGGCCCAGGCCTCGGCATACGACGTGTCGGGCGAGAACGTGACCCGCGAATAAAGCGGCACCCACTGGCCGGGGTATTGGGCGGCAATCTTGCTTTCGATGCGCTTTTGCAGCAGAAAGCGGGGGTCGGCCACGCGGTCGCGCATCTCCACGAAGTTGTAGAGGGCCAGGTCGGCCATGGCATCGGTGTTGGGTTTGCGCTGGTGCTCAAACTCGTCCATTACCCGGTCCCAATTGGCTTCGCCATACTGCGCTAGCAACTGATTGAGCACGGTGCAGTCTTCAAAACCCGCGTTCATGCCCTGGCCGTAAAATGGTACTATGGCGTGGGCAGCGTCGCCGAGCAGCAGCACCGTATCGCGGTAGGCCCACGGAAAGCAGCGAATGGTAACAAGCGAGCCGGTCGGGTGGTCAAAAAACTCATCCGTGAGCTGCGGCATCAGCGGCACCGCGTCGGGGAAGGTGGCGGCGAAGAAAGCGGCCACGTCGGCCGGCGTCTGGAGCGCTGCAAACGACTTATCGCCCTCATAAGGGAAGAAGAGCGTGGCATTGAATGAGCCATCCAGGTTGGGCAGCGCAATCATCAAAAAGTTGCCTCTGGGCCAGATGTGGAGCGCGTTCTTCTCTAGCTGCCACGCGCCGGCCGGCCCCGCCGCAATGGTCAGCTCTTTGTAGCCATATTCTAAATATTGCTGCGAGTAGTCGGTGCGGTCGGTGCGCTGCAACGCCGCCCGCACCGCCGAAAACGCCCCATCGGCCCCAAACAGGCGCTCGTAGGCCACGTCGTGGGCCTGGCCGCTGGCCACGTCCTGCAGGTGCAGGCGCCGGCCGGGCAGGTCGAGCTGCGTAAGCTTCTGGCCGAAAGTTATTTGCACACGCGCTTCTTTTTCAGCCAGGTCGAGCAACGCACAGTTCAGGTTACCCCGGTTTACGGAGTAGATGGCTTGGTTGTCCTGCCCATAGGGCTGAAAGGTGAGCTGGCCCTGCCCGTCGTGTATCACGCGCCGGTACATCGGAATGCCCACCTGCCGGATGTCGTCGGCCACGCCCACGCCCGCCAGCGCCCGCCAGCCCCGGTCGCTCAGCGCCAGGTTGATGGAGCGCCCGCCCAGCAGGCCCTGGGTGCGCGGGTCGGGCAGGCGCTCAAACACCTGCACCGGGTGGCCGCGCCGCGCCAGGTACAGGGCCAGTAGCGAGCCCACCAGGCCCGCCCCCATCACTACCAGGGGCTCAGCCGCCTCCGGGGCAGCCGCAAAAGTCGAGTCAGCCATACGGCAAGAAAAATCAGGAAAAGAAAACTGAGCCGCCTAAAACCAGGTGGCTGCCAGCTGCATAAGGTGCTCTAAGCCAGCCTCGTCGTCGTGGTCAAAGTCATTGAGTTGGTCGCTATCTACATCGAGCACAGCTACTACCGCGCCGTTTTTCAAAATAGGCACCACGATTTCCGACTTCGAATCGGAGCTGCACGCAATGTGGCCAGGGAAGGCCTCCACATCGGGCACCAGCACGGTGCGGGCCTCGGCCCAGCTAGTGCCGCACACGCCGCGCCCCCGCCGGATGCGGGTGCAGGCAATGGGCCCCTGAAACGGCCCCAGCACCAGCTCTTCGCCCCGCACCACGTAAAAGCCCACCCAAAAAAAGCCGAATGTCTGCCGCAAGGCGGCGGCCACGTTGGCCAGGTTGGCAATAAGGTCGGTTTCGCCGGTGGTGAGGGCCACCAGCTGCGGGTGCAGCTCGGCGTAGCGGGCCGCCTTGGGCACGCCCGGCGTTAAAAAAAGGGTTTCGGACATGAAAGCAAGTAACTAGAGAAATGCCCCCGCAAGTTGTAAAACGGCGGCCAGCCCCCCACCGGGGCCGGCCGGTTATAAGCGCCTTTCCAGCTTATGGGTTTGCAGGAGCCAGCAAAAATACCCAGGGCGGACGGCCTAAGAAGGCACCGCCGCCGTTGGCGTGGCGGTGGCAAAGCTACCGCCCTGGTGCTCGGTGGCTTCCAACAGGCAATAGTTCAGCGACTCCTTCACGTCCAGGTATTCGTCGTAGCTGGTGGTTTCCACAAAGTATTGCACCGTTACTTCTTTGCCCGAGGGTGAAATAGTGTTGAACTTCATCTGCACGTCCGTCACGAGCGGGTGAGCTTCCATGGCCGCCACCGACTCCCGGATAATAGCCTGCAATTGCTCGCTGGTCGTCTTCTGGTCGAAGATGAGCGTGAAGCCCACCCGCCGGGCCGTGCGCAGGCTCAGGTTGTCCAACGGCTTGTCAATCATGCTCTTATTGGGCACCGTGAGGTAGCTTTTCTCGGCCGTGCGCAGGCGCGTGCTCCGAAAGCCGATTTTCTCCACTGTGCCGCTCACCGTGCCGGCCGTCACGAGGTCGCCCACCCCAAAAGGCTGGTCCAGGAAGATGGTGAACGAGGCCAGCAGGTTTTCCAGGCTTTCCTTGGCCGCGAAAGCCACCGCCAGCCCACCAATACCCAGGCCGCCAATCAGGGCCGTCACATTCACCCCAAACACCTGCCCCAGCGCCACCAGCAGCCCAATCACCACGATAAACACCTTCAACAAGTCCTTGGCAAAGGGCAGAAACTGGCTGTCGAGCCGGCGCGTGCCGGCAGTGGCCGTCAGCTCGGCGCGGCGCTGCACCACCAGCAGGGCAAAATCGACCAGCCGCATAATCACCCACACCACCGTGGCGATAACGCCCAGGTGAAACAAACCCAGCAGCAGCACCTTCAGCCAGGGCTCCTCCCCTTGCACCGCCAACGGCGGCAGCGGGTAACGCAACACGCTAAATGCCAAGTAGAAAGAAACCAGAAACAGCAGCGCCCCCAGCGGCTGAATCAGCAGCTCGTGCAGCTCGTCTTCCGTTACGCCGGCCGTGTAGCGCTTGGTGAGCCGGAACAAGCCCTTACTCAGCAGCCGCGACAACACCCGGTTGAGCACGCTCCCGAGCAGCATGATAACTGCCGCAACCAGATACTCAAACAATTCATTACCTAACACCTCGCGGCGCAAGAAAGCAGGAATCTCCATCGGCAGCAACCGGGACGGGAAATTGCCGCCCACCCCCGCAAGTACGCAAGGCAGAGGCTGGCTGTTGATACTGGCGGCGGCGGGCCGGCCGCTAAAAGCCGCGCCCTAGCACTGGTAAAGCGCTAAGCAACACTTAGCTTTTCATTGCCAACTCATTTGCGGCGTGAGTTAAATAGACGTATTATAAAAAAACTTTGAATAATATAAGTTTGAAAAAGGGCGAATGCAGAGTACAGGCCAATGAATTGTACTTAGCCAAGTACAATGCCCGAATTTTATATGCACTCAAAATGGTGTACAATAGTATTCTTGCTTTTACTTTGCAGCGCCAACACCCTAGCAATAGGGTAGCGGTTTCATCCTTCTATTTTCCCTTCTACCATTTTTCAGTTTATTAACGCCATGAAACCTTTGCACACTCGCGTTGAGGCAGAGCAGCTGGACCGCGCAGCGGCTATGCTCAAAGTTCTTTCGCATCCCAAGCGCCTTGCTATCGTTGACCTGCTCGGCAAGAGCAAAACCAAGGACCACCAGATGTCGGTGACCGAAATCTATCAGGCCCTGGACATTCCGCAGGCTATTGCTTCGCAGCACCTCATCACCCTCAAAGACCGTGGCGTGCTGAAATCGAGTAAAGTAGGCACCAAGATTTACTACTCGCTGGCCGTGCCGCAGTTGCTAAAAATCATTGATACCCTGGAGGATTACTCCGGCCGTATTTAGCTTGCTCGCTTAAGCCAGGGCGAGTTATTGCAGGGCCATTTACTCCCGCGTAAGTAGCCGAAAATAAATCGTCTGTTTTTGTATTCTACCTGGTAGCAGTGGGCCACGCCCACAGCAGTTTGCCCAGGTAGCAGCGCAATGAGCCGGCTGAGCGATTGATTTACCACTAAAAAACCCCATAAAATGCTGATTATCGGCATTTTATGGGGTTTTGTCATTTCCCTTGGCGCTAGATAGGCTAGGCCGTCTGGGGCTGGCGCTCCAAATCAAAGATGTCGGTGAGCAGGGGCAGTAGCTGCTCGGCTTCGTCGCGGCGGCAGGCGGCCTTGAGGTGCAGCACGTGCTGCTTTAGTACTTTTTGCATAAAGGCGCGGGTAACTTCATCCAGCAGCTTCACCTCGGCGGGGGTCGCTTTTTTCTGAAAGCGGTCGAGCTCCTGCTGCCGCATTTGCTCCAGGCCCGCTTTCATGCGCTGAATAAGGGGCGAGACGAGCATCTCGCGGCTCCAGTCGGCAAAGTCCAGCAGGCTTTCGGTGATGAGCGCCTGCACCTGCGGCACGGCCGCCAGGCGCATCTCCAGCGCGGCCGAAGCCTTGCTCTGGATGGCGTCCACGTTGTAGACCAGCACGCCGGGCACCTGCTCTACCTCGGCGGCCACGGAGCGCGGCACGGCCAGGTCGATGAAAAACTTGTAGCTCAGCACATCGAGGTTGGCTACCAGCTCGCGGGTAAAAAATGGCGTATCGCGGCTGATGGAGGAGATAACCACATCGGCCTCGCGCAGGGCTTCGGCCAGGTTCTCGAAGTCGGCGATGCGCAGGCGGCCGGGCGCAAACTCGGCGGCCAGCTCCTCAGAACGGGCGCGGGTGCGGTTGCAGAGCGTCACGCTGGCAAAGCTCTTGCTACCGGCCAGGTGGCGGCACACGTCGCTGCCAATTTCGCCCAGGCCCACCACCAGCACGCGGGGGCTGGCTACGTCGGCAGTCAGTTCCTCCACCAGTTCCAGGGCCGCGTAGCTCATGGAGGCAGCCCCGTCGCGGAAGCTGGTTTCCTGCTGCACGCGCTTGTTGGCGAAGAAGATGGTGTGCAGCAGGCGGTGCAGAAACGGGCCGGCCGCGTCGGCGTCGGCCGCCCACTGGTAGGCCTGCTTCACCTGATTGATAATCTGCATATCGCCAACTACCTGAGCATCAAGACCTAGTGCTACCTCAAACAGGTGGCGGGTGGCTACTTCGGCCTCGGTGTAGAGGTCGAAGTATGGGGCAAAGCTGACGGCATCGGGGCGGTTTTTGAGCTCGCCCAGCGCCCGAATGATGGCGGCCGAAGAGTCGTCGTCGTGGGCGTAGTAGATTTCGGTGCGGTTGCAGGTGCTCAGCACCAGCACATCGGCCAGGTGCAGCTCGGTGCGCAGCTGCTGCACAAAGCGGCGACAGGCGGCTTCGTCCAGCGCCAGCAGCTCGCGGATGGCGAGGGGCGCATTACGGAAGGATAAACTAACAGCCTTAAACGGATGGGACATAGCACGGGCCGACCCACGGCCGGCCTGCAAAATTACGGTACAAACAGCTGCGATAGAAACAGGCTGACGAGCTATTGGGTTCGGCTGGCCGGATAAATGCCCGGACCCCGGCTTTTACTCGTTGAATGCGGCAACTTGCGCTCTGGCCCCCCCGCCCGACCTTTGCCCGGCTATGCTTCTTCCCTTTTACGACCAAAAATCGCGCATCAAGCTATTTGTCTTGCTGATGGCTCTTCTTATTGCCGGGGCTACGGTCGTATATACCAACGTACTAGTGCAGCGCCTCTCGGAGCGCGAGCAGCATCAGATTGACTTATACGCTAAAACTCTGCGCTACATTATCAATACGGAAGACACAAAAAACCTTCCCTTTTTACAGGAGCAGATTATTGAGGCGAACACCACCATTCCCGTTATCCTGACGGATGGCGAGAACATCAACGATGCTAAGAACTTAGGGCTGGGAGCAAACCTGTCTAAAGCCGACTCGGTACGCCGAATGAACGCCGTGCTGCTGGATATGCAGCAGCGCCATCCGCCCATCGTGATTGAGCTGGCGGGCGGTGCCCGCAACTACATTTTTTACCAGGATTCGCGCTTGCTGCGGCAGTTGCGCACTTATCCGCTGGCGGCGCTGGCCGTTATTGCCTCGCTGGCCATGATGGCTTATATCTCGTTTAGCTACTCGCGGCGGGCCGAGCAAAACAGGGTGTGGGTGGGCCTAGCTAAGGAAACGGCCCACCAGTTGGGCACGCCGCTGAGCTCGCTCGTGGGCTGGCAGGAGTACCTGCGCCAGTCGGAGCGCTTCCACGACGAGCCCATTGTGGAGGAATTGGGCAAGGATATTAAGCGCCTGGAAATCATTACGGAGCGCTTCAGCAACATTGGCTCGGTGCCGGTGCTCAAGGCCGAAAACCTGTACCAAACGACCCGCAACGCCATTGCCTATCTCGAAAGCCGGGTATCGCGCAAGGTGAAATTCACTATCGAAACCGACCTGCCGCTCGACACGCCAGCCTGCCTCAACGTGCCGCTCTTCGACTGGGTGGTCGAGAACATCTGCAAAAACGCCGTGGACGCCATGGATGGGCGCGGCTCCATCACGCTGCGCCTGCGGGCCGTGAAGCCCGGCCGCCAGTGGTGGCGCCGCCGCGCGCCGCGCCCGCAGGTGGCCATCGACATTACCGACACGGGCAAGGGCATCCCGAAGAATAAGCTCGAAAACGTGTTTATGCCCGGCTACACCACCAAGAAGCGCGGCTGGGGCCTGGGCCTGGCGCTGGCCCGCCGCATCATCGACAACTACCACGAGGGGCGCTTGTACGTGAAGTGGAGCGAGGTGGGCAAAGGCACCACGTTTCGGCTAGTGCTTAATCAGTGAGGGCTGTGCGGTAAGCTTTAGCTTGCCGTGATGAATAACGGCAAGCTAAAGCTTACCGCACACTACCCGCCCATTACCAGCTGGTCGGGCAGGTTCATCAGGTAGTCGCCGTAGCCGCTTTTGCGCAGTGGCTCGGCAATTTTGCGGAGCTGCTCGGCATCGATAAAGCCCTGGCGGTAAGCCGCTTCCTCAATGGAGCCAACCTTGAGGCCCTGGCGCTGCTCCAGCACCCGCACAAATTCGCCGGCCTGCATCAGGCTTTCGAAGGTGCCGGTGTCGAGCCAGGCGGTGCCCCGGCCCAGAATACCCACTTTGAGCTTGCCCCGGCGCAGGTACTCGCGGTTCACGTCCGTGATTTCGTACTCGCCGCG
>CAXTFI010000231.1:0-7510 GCA_964243255.1 uncultured Hymenobacter sp. | reverse complement strand
GGCCCGCACCGGTGGCCGCCACGCCCGAGGCCGCGCCGCCGGCCGCCGCGCCGCAGCCCGGCGAAAGCCCCTTCAACCGGCCCTACATCATGGGGGGGTCTACGCGGCCGACGCGCTACCAGGTGGGGCTCAAAAACGGAGCTATCTACAACGTATACGACGTGGAAGTGAAGCAGCCGCTGTTTGGGCGCAACTTCTTGCTGCTCGACGGCCAGCGCCGCGTGGAGATGGCCGAGGTGGGCTTTTATGAGAACGAGAGCGGCCACTTTGTGCGCACCACGCTGCCGCACTCGTCGCGCGAGGCCACGCTGCGCCGCGAAAAAACTGGCCGCATCAGCCTGTATGCTACCTACAATACCAGCTACTCGCCAGGCGGCTTTGGCATGCCGGGCTACGGGGGCCTGGGCGGTTACGGCGGCCTGGGCATGGGGATGGGCGGTTACGGCGGTTACCCTTACAACGGCTACCGCACCACCAAAACGGAGTATTTCTCGAAAGACAACGGCCCGGTGCAGAGCCTCAACAACCGCAACCTGGCCCTGGCTACCACCGACAATGCCGGCGCGCAGGCGCTACTGGCCCAGGCCCGGCGCTCGCAGCAGGGCGTTATTGCGGCCTACGTGGCGGGTGGCGCGTTGCTCGTGTATGGGGCGCTCCAGTCGTTTCAGTCCAACAGCACGGGCATTTCGCCGGCCCTGTACGCGGCTATTCCGGTGCTCATTGTGCCGCTGGTGCTGCAAGGCAAGCAGGCCGCGGCCCAGCGCCAGGCCATTGCGCTCTACAACAGCGGGGCGCGATAATAAGGTGCATCAGCAGTTAGAATAGGAGTTAGGTTAGTTAAAAGTGAAGAGTTAAAAGTTAAAAAGCGTTACCCCGCCTTAACTTTTAACTTCTTCACTTTTAACTTTTAACTACTATCAAAATGAGCGCCCTGCGAACCTCAACCCGGCGTTTGCAGTACGCATTTTTATGCCTTCTCCCCGCCCAGCCGCGCCCGTCGATTCTGCTGTTTTTGAGGCGCGCCAAGCGTTGGCGCTGCTGGCTCACGAGCGGCTTTGTGCCGAGTACGGCGCACCGTTTCCGTTTTTTAGCGACAAGGACCCGCTGAGCGAGCTGATAAGCGCCCTGCTTTCGCACCGCACTAAAAATACCGACTCGCACCGCGCCTACCAGCAGCTGCGCGCCACCTTTCCCACCTGGGAGGCAGTGCGCGACGCCCCCACCATCGACGTGCAGCGCGCCCTGAGCGCCTGCACCTGGCCCGAGCAAAAAGCGCCCCGTATTCAGGCCGTGCTGCGCGAAATAAGCCGGCGCTGCGGCGATGAAAATCTGCCGCCCTGCTCGCTCGGCTTTCTGGCCAACCGGCCCATTCCCGAGGCCCGCGCCTGGCTCGAAAGCATTACGGGCGTGGGGCCGAAAACCAGCGCCGCCACGCTGCTGTTCAGCACCTTGCGCCGGCCGGCCATGCCCGTCGATAGCCATCACCACCGGGTGGCGCAGCGCCTGGGCCTCATCGGCCCCAAGGTGGGCGAAGGGCCGGCCCACGCGCTGCTGGCCGCCCTGCTGCCCCCCGGCTGGACGGCCCAGCAGGTGTACGACCACCACGAGGCGCTCATGTTTCACGGGCAAAAGTGCTGTTACTACCACCAGCCCGCCTGTGCCCGCTGCGTACTGCTGGACGTGTGCCCCGTGGGGCAGGCGAAAGTGAGCAGTGAGCGATGAAAGAACGTCATGCAGACCGCAGGGAGGCATCTCGCGGGCAGCACTAACCCCATCGTTTATGGCATTAATTACTACCCCACGCGAGATGCTTCCCTGCGGTCTGCATGACGTTCTCGCGCTGCCCGGCTCTGATTAACTACCGCGCCGGGCGGCCCGCCGCCGTACTTTCGCAGCCCCGCCTTTGCCCTTGCTGCCCCATGCCCGACGCTACCCTGCAACCGCTGCTCGCCGCCCTGCAATTTTCGCCCGATAACCTGCCGCTGCGCCAGCACCTGGGCGGGCTGCTGCGCCAAGCCGGCCAGCACCAGCAGGCAGAGGAGCTCTACCGCGAGGGCCTGCGCTACCACCCTACCGACCCCGCCTTGCAGCTGGGTTTGGCCGATGCTTACCTGGCGCTGGGCAAAATTTCGGCGGCCTTTGTGGTAGTGGAAGAGCTGCTAAGCCAGCATGATAGCCTGGGGCCAGCCCACCTGCTGCACGCCCGCTTGCTAGCCGCTACCCAGCAGCCCGCCGCCGCCCGTGAGGCCTACGCCCAGGCCCTGCATCTCGACCCTGGGTTGGCCGACGCCACCCTGGGCCAGGAGCTGCAAGCCAGCGCCCCGCGCCGGGTGGCGGCCAGCGGCCCCGACGCTGAACCCGGCGAGGCCTTCCCCGCCCTGCCGCCGAGCGCGTTGGGCCTGGGCTTGGAGAAGCCCAAAATCAACTTTGCCGATGTGGGCGGCATGGAGGCGGTGAAGGAGGAAATCCGGTTGAAAATCATTCACCCGCTGCATTTTCCCGATTTGTACAAGGCCTTTGGCAAAGCCAGCGGTGGCGGGCTGCTGCTGTATGGCCCGCCCGGCTGCGGCAAAACCTACCTGGCCCGCGCTACGGCCGGCGAGGTGCAGGCCAATTTTCTGAGCGTGGGCATTGCCGAAATCCTGGATATGTGGCTGGGCAACAGCGAGAAAAACCTGCATCAGCTGTTTGAGCTGGCGCGGGCGCAGGCGCCGTGCGTGCTGTTTTTTGACGAGGTAGATGCCCTGGCCGCCAACCGCCACGACCTGCGCCAGAGCGCAGGGCGCACGGTCATCAACCAGTTTTTGGAGGAGCTCGATGGCGTGTCGGCTTCCAACGAAGGTGTGCTCGTGATGGCCGCCACCAACGCGCCCTGGCACCTCGACCCCGCTTTTCGGCGCCCCGGCCGCTTCGATAAGATTGTGCTCGTGACCCCGCCCGACGAGGCGGCCCGCGCCAGCATTCTCGATATCTTGTTGAAAGGCAAGCCATTGGATAGCAGCGTAAACCCGGCGGCCGTGGCCGCCCGCACCGCCGGCCTCAGCGGGGCCGACCTCAAGGCCGTGGTCGATGGCGCGGTGGACACGCGCCTGCGGGCCTCCATGCGCGCCGGCCGCCCGCTGCCCGTTGAGCAAAGCGACTTATTCGACGCCGCTAAGCTGGTGAAAGCCAGCACCAAGGAGTGGTTTGCCACGGCCCGCAACTACGCGCTGTACTCCAACGAGGGCGGGCTGTATGATGATATTTTGGTGTACCTGGGGGTGAAAAAGCCGGGCAGCTAGGCATCATGCAAGCACCCTCTGCCCCTGAGCTGCTTGCGGCGCGGCGTATCTGGCACTTATTAAATTTAAACCGGCCAGCCCTGGCCTTGGAGCAGGCCGAGCAATTGCTAGCCCAAAGCCCGGCCTCAGTGCAAGCGCTGTGGGGCCGTACCGAGGCGCTGCGGCAGCTCGGCCGCCTGCCCGAAGCCCTCACCGCCGCCCGGCAGGCCGTGGCGCAGGTGCCGCAAGCGGCCAGCCTTTTTGCGGCGTTAGCGCGGGTACAGGGCCAGCAGGGCCGGCTGTGGCCTGCCGTAGATGCCATTCAAGAATCGCTGAGGCTCAACCCAATGAATGCCAACAGCTACGCGCTACTGGCGGAGCTACAGTATTTGTTGCACCGGCCCGACGAAACGGTTACCAGTGCCGAAAGCGGGCTCTTCGTGGATGCCCGGCATACCGACTGCCTGCTGTGGCGCGCCCTGGCGCAAGAGCAGCTAACCCAGCCCGCGGCGGCCGACCACGATTTTCATCTGTTACTGCGCCTGGCTCCCAACAGTTCGCAGGCTCATATGCAGCGTGGCAAGCAGCTACTGCGGCGCTGCGAATTGCAGGCCGCCGCTACGCACCTGGCCGAAGCGCTGCGGCTGGCGCCCACGCGCAGCGCCGAGCTGGTGCCGCTGCTGCGCCAAGCCCGGCGCGAGCAGCACTGGCCCACCTGGCTGGTGCGCAAGCGGCACCAGCTGCGGCAGGGGCAACGCGTACTCAGCTATCGGGATTGGGCTACGCTGCTGCTACCCTTTTTTTGGGGGCGCGGCTGGTGGCGCACGCGGCACGACCCGTTATTTCAGCTTTCGCGCGCCCAAGTGTGGCAATTGCGCCTGAAGCTGTGGGTGGCGCTGGTAGTGGTGGTGCCCACGCTGGTATGGCTGGGCGACTACGCTGGGCTGTTTGATACGAGCAAGCCGCTCAGCATTACGCAAATGCTGGGCTTGCTAGCCGGCGGCCTACTGTTTCATTTGGGTATCTACTTGCTTAGAAAACAGATTAATAAGCACACTCTTTCCTAAAAAATCTCGGTGGCCTCTGGCCGCCCGCTTCCATGGACTATACTACCGACTGGCTGGCCCGTGCCCAGCTGCTGATGCAGCAAAACCGCCCCGACCAGGCGGCCAGCGAGCTGCGCCGCCACCTCACCCGCGACCCGCACGAGCCGGTAGCCCACGCGCTGCTGGCCGTGTGCCTGCTCGATGAGGAAGCCCAGCTCCCTACGGCCCAGCAGGAAGCCGAATTAGCCATTCACCTGGCCCCGGAGTATGACTTTGCCTTTTATGCGCTGGCGCTGGTGCAGCACCGGCAGCACCGGCTCAAGGAGGCCATGGCGGCCATCAACCAGGCCCTGGCCCTCGACCCTACCGACGCCAACTACCACCACCTGCTGGGCTCGCTGCGCCTGGAAAGCGGCCAGCTGCCGGCTGCCCTGCAAGCCGCCCGCACCGGCCTCAGCTTCGACAGCGAGCACGCGGGCCTGCTCAGCCTGGAGGCCCGCACGCTGGCCCGCCAGGGCCGGGGTGCCGAAGCCAGCGCCGCCGCCCGCGCCGCCCTGGGCCACGGCGCCGAGAGCAGCAGCGTGCAGGCCCAGGCCGGCTGGGTGGCCCTCGAAACCAACCGCCCCACCGAAGCCCTCGAAAACTTCCGCGAAGCCCTGCGCCTCGACCCCACCTCCGAGTTTGCCCGGCAGGGGCTGGTGGAGGCGCTCAAGGCGCGCTACTGGGTGTACCGCACGTTTATGCGGTTTATGTACTGGGTGAGCTCGCTGAGCGCGGGGCTGCGGCGCGGGCTCTTTATCGGGGCCTACGTGGTGGCCCGCTTCGTGCCGGTGCTGCTGCCCGTGTACCTGGTGTTTGCCTACATGAGCTGGTTTAAGGACGCGCTTTTCAACTCGCTGCTGCGCGTGAATCGCTACGGGCGCTACGCCCTGAGCCCGGCCCAGACGCTGCACTCGACCCACTTTCTGGCTTTGCTGGGTTTGGCGGCGGCGGCCGGTTTGGGCGCTTTGCTGCTGCCGCAAGTGCCGGGGCTGGTTACGCTGGCCTTCGTGGCGCTGGGCTTGTTGTTTCCGCTGGTGGGCACCGAGCGGCTGGCCGGGCAACCCAAGCGGCACAGCTATTCGCGCTGGGCCGGCTGGGCGCTGGCGGCCGTGGGGGCCACCAGCGTGGCCCTGGCTATGCTGGGGCTCGATAGTGACGGACAGCTTTATAATCAGCTGTTTATGCTATTCCTGTACGGCACAGTGGCCTACACCTGGCTCTTTGCGCTGAGTTAGCGCGGATTTCAGGTCAGTGCGCCCGCGGTAGAGACGCATCTTTGCGTCTTGGCGTTGAACATATTGGTTCTGAACAACTAAACAACGACTCTACCGCGGGTGCACTGACGTACGAACCGCTGTAGCTGCCAGCCACTTTGGGAAAGTTAAATAGGTTTGCCGCGCCTTATCTTTCAGTGACTTCCCTTCCCACCCCATGCTCCTGCCCGCCCGCGACCTCCGCTACCTGGTGGCTTACGTGCTGCCCGCCACCGCTTACCTGGGCCTGTACCTGGGCGGGGCCTGGACCTGGACCGCGCCAGCCTGCGCGTTTGGGCTGATGCCGCTGCTCGAATGCCTGGTGCGCCCCGCGCCGCCACGTGCCCAGGCACCCGCGCCCACCGAGGTGCGCCACCGCCCGTTTTTCGACGGCCTGCTGTACGGCAACGTGCCGCTGCTGCTGGCGCTGCTGGGGTATTTTTTGCTGCGCGTGCGCGGCGGAGCCTTCGGGCCGGTTGCCCTGGCCGGGGCCACGCTCACGATGGGCATTTGCCTGGGGGCGCTGGGCATTAATGTGGCGCACGAGCTGGGCCACCGCCGCCGCCCCGCCGAGCAGCGCTTGGCTCTGGTGCTGCTGCTGAGCTGCTTGTACCTGCATTTTTTCATTGCCCACAACCGGGGCCACCACCGCCACGTGGCCACCCCCCTCGACCCCGCCACCTCGCGCCTGCACGAGCCATTCTGGGCTTTTCTACCCCGCGCGTTGGCCGGCGAATACCGCTCGGCCGGGCAGCTGGAGGCCACCCGCCTGCGCCGCGCCGGGCGGCGGGTGTGGTCGGGCCACAACCAGCTGCTGGCTTTTCAGCTGGCGCAGGCGGCAGCGCTGGGGGCGGTGCTGGGCTTGCTGGGCCTGGCCGCGCTGCTGGCCTGGCTGGCCGCGGCGGCGATAGGCATGGTGCTGCTGCAGCTGGTCAACTACGTGGAGCACTACGGCTTGCTGCGCCACCGCACGGCCGAAGGCCCTTACGAGCGCGTGCAGCCCCACCACTCCTGGAACTCGGAGCACCTGCTGGGCCGCATTGTGCTCTATGAGCTCACGCGCCACTCCGACCACCACTACCAGGCCGCCCGGCCTTACCAAAAGCTGCGCTTTCAGCCCGCCAGCCCCCAAATGCCCACCGGCTACCCTGGTATGATGCTGCTGGCTACTATTCCTCCGCTGTGGTTTCGGGTGATGAATAAGCGGGTGCCGGAGGCTGGTTGATAGGTAGTAAGTTTGGTTATCAGCCGGGCGGGCACCCCACCCCCTAGCCCCCTCCCCGATGGGGAGGGGGAACTAGTCTCTACTTCTAAAAATATAGTAACTAGCACTAGAGACTAAGGCTAGTCCCCCCTCCCCATCGGGGAGGGGGCTAGGGGGTGGGGTGCCCGCCCGGCCAAAGCGCACACTAAATCAGCTACTTACTTGCCCCGCTTCCAGCGGTAATAGCGCCGGTACCACGACGACGTTTTCTTAAACAGGCTGCTGGCCGTTTCGTGCGGGAACATATTGATGCGAAAAATCTGCATCCGGTCGTCTTCCAGGTGCGTGCCGCCCGAGTCGGTAGCCACGGCGAAGGTGAAGCCGGCCTGCGCCACCAGGGCCTTAGTTTCGGCGTTGAGGTCGCCGTAGGGGTAGGCAAAAGAGATGATTTCCGTGCCCAGGCGCTGCTCTAGGGCAGCTTTGCTGGCGGCGATTTCGGCAGCGGCTTCGGCGGGGGGCAGCGCAGGCAGGTGGGCGTGGGTTTGGGTGTGCGCCCCGATTTCCCAACCCGCCGCCACGAAGGCTTGCTTCTGGGCAGCGTCCATAATGTCGGCGCGCGGCTCGGTGGGGTCGGCGGCGGGGTCCCACTGGTTGTAGCGCACGTCAAAAGCGCCGAGCAAGTACAGCACGCCCCGGTAGCCATAC
>CAXTFI010000230.1:0-7535 GCA_964243255.1 uncultured Hymenobacter sp. | reverse complement strand
GCCCAGCCCCGCGCAGCTGGCGGCGGCCCTGCGCCAGCCCGCCCTGGCGGTGCCCGCGCCCGACCGCCGCACGGCCCGCCCCACCCAGGGCGGCGGCGAAACGGCGGCCCTGGCCCGCCTGCACGACTACGCCGTGGCGCGCCAACTCATTGGCCGCTACGACGATACGCGCAACCAGCTGCTGGGCGAGGCCTTCAGCACCAAGCTGTCGGCGTGGCTGGCCAATGGGTGCCTCTCGGCCCGGCAGGTGTGGGCGGCCATTGATGGCCACGATGCTGCCCACGGCGCGCGCAGCAAGGGCGCCCAGCAGCTGCGCCTCGAGCTGCTGTGGCGCGACTACTTTCTGCTGCTGGCGCAGCGGGCCGGGCCGGCGCTCTTTGGCTGGGCCGGCCTGCGCGGGCAGGTGCCCAAGGCGGTAGTGCGCGACCGGGCCGTGTTCGACGCCTGGGCCGCCGGCCGCACCGGCAACGCCTTTGTGGATGCCAACATGCGCGAGCTGGCCGCCACGGGCTTTATGAGCAACCGGGGCCGCCAAAACGTGGCGAGCTACCTCATCCACGACCTGCACCAGGACTGGCGCTGGGGCGCGGCCTGGTTTGAGCATCAGCTCGTTGACCACGACCCGGCCCTGAACTGGGGCAACTGGAAATACATCGCCGGCACCGGCACCGACGTGCGCGACACCGCCTTCGACGTGGCCCAGCAAGCCAAGCGCTACGACCCGCACGGCAAATACGTGCGCACCTGGGGTAGCGGTAAATGAGTAAGTGAGTAAGTGAGTAAGTGAGTAAGGGTAGCTAACGCCGGTTTAAACCACGACGTCAGCTACCCTTACTCATTTACTCACTTACTCATTTACCGCTTAGCCCAGCGCGTCGAGCGAGAGGCGGTCGGGCTGGAGTAGCCGGCGAAATTCGCTTACCGAGCGGCCCGTGACCTGTCGAAACTGGTTGCTCAGGTGTTGGCCTGAGCTGTAGCGCAGCTGGTCGGCAATCTGCACCAGCGTCATTTCGCCGTAGCTGAGCAGCTCTTTCACGTGCTCTATCTTCATGCGAATGAGGTACTTCTCGATGGTGAGGTTGGCCGTGCGCGAAAACACCTTGCTCAGGTGCGAGTAGGTAGTGGCAAAGCGGTCGGCCAGAAACGCCGACGTGGTGAGCGGGGCCGGCGCGGTGCGCAGGTGCTCCAGGTAATCTTGCAGCACAGCCTTGATTTGCTCGGTTAGCTGCTCGGCGCGGTCGAGCAGCACATCGAAGCCCGCCTCACGCAGCAGGGGGGCCACCACGCGGGGGTCGACGGGCGTGTTGGGCGCTAGCTGGGCGCGGCCCAGCGTCACGTTGGTAGGCTCGTAGCCGGCCTTCACCAGCAAGTTCTGAACCGCCTCGACACAGCGTGGGCAAACCATATTTTTGATGTGCAGCAGATGGGTTTTCACGGATAGAATTAAGTTGAAGTGGACGAACGACGGGCGGCGGGCGGGCGGCTGGCCGCTGGGGCAGGCCGCCGCGCCGGGGCGGGCGTGGCAGCTCCTGCCCAGCTTTTGCCGAACCAGTGGGCGGTTGCCCAGCCAATAAACGGAATTACTACCTGAAAAGTAACGGATAACAGGCAAAATCCCACGAAAAAGGCTGCACTAAACCGGCCAAAAAACCGGTCACCTGCACCAAACAAGTACAGTATTAAGCTGACACTCAGCACGAAGCTTACGGCAGCTAATATCCCCACCCGCCGCCAGCGGTAGGCAGCCAGGCGGGCGCGCAGGCGTTGGGGAAGGGCAGCGGGAGCAGAACGGGCCATTGGGGAGCAAATTTACCGCCCCCGCCGCAACTGCCCGCGCCGTGGCCCGCGGCAGCAACCCGAACCCGGCTTTTGCGGTACTAGCACCCAAATTCGCGATTGCGAATTACCTTGCCCGCCTTCCCTCAACTGGCCGCCGCCCGGCGGCTCCCAACCACCTATATCCACCTATACATGACCCGTACCTACCGCCTGCTCGGGCTGCTTGCCACCCTCGCGCTGCCCCTCGTCGCCTGCAACTCCGGCACCAAAGCCGGCGATACCAACGTGGAGCTGGGCTCAACCAAACAAATGACGCCCAACACCGCGCCCGCCAATGTCAATGGCGATTCGCTGGCCGCCGGCATCCCGCGCGATACGGTGCACCGCCCCACCGGCAAGCAAATCTTCAACGCCACTGACCGCGCCGTAGACCGCAACCACGACGGAATCGCCGACTAAATCGCAGATTTGCGCTGATTGGGCGGATTTCGCTGATTCGAACGGCACTTGCGCAAGTCGTTGAGTGTAATGATTCTGCGTTTAAGCAGCGACCATAAGAAAGCCTCTCTTTCGCGACGAAAGGGAGGCTTTCTCATAAACATCAGCTCACGAACGCGCCAGGCGAATCAGCGAAATCCGCTCAATCTGCGCCAATCTGCGATTAATAGAAGGTCACGCCATTGGAGCCGGTGCCGGTGGCAACCGAGTCGATAACCGTGCCGTCGGCGCGGTAGCGCAGCAGTTTGCTGGCCCCCGTAAACGAAGCGCTGCAGCCGTACAGCGTGTTGTCTTTGGGGTCAATGTCGAAGCCGTAGAAGCGGCGGCGGATGAGCGGCGTAGCAGGCAAGGTGCTGGCCGTCACATCCATACGATACTCGGCCGCGCCAAGGCTGTAGTAGAGCTGGTCGCCGGCTGGGCTCACGCGCAGCTTGCTGGGCGAGCTACCGGCCGCGAAGGGCAGCGTGAGCTGCGGCAGGGAGGCGCCGGCGCCGAGGCGAATGAGCGCGCCCGGCGTAGATGATAGCACCGGGTAAGTAGGAGCCCCGCCGTAGCGCGTGATGCCGCTGCACAACACCCAAATATAACCGCTCTTATCCACGGCCATGCTGCCGGGGCCGTCGCTCACCGTAATGGTGCTGCTCACCTTATCCTGGCTACCATCGATGACGGTAATGGTGTTCTCGTCCGAGTTGGGCACGTAGATAATGCCGTTGGTATTGAGCGGCTTCTCGGGGTTGCGGCCGGTAGCAATGGTAGCAGTTATCGTGTTGGTAGCCAGATTGATAACCGATACGCGACCGGCCGTGGCGCTCAGCCACTCGGTTACGTAGCCCTTGCCGGCGGCGGTGCTCACCAGGTAGCGCGGCTGCACGAGGCTGCTGATGGTGGCCGTCGATTTGAAATCGGGCAGCGACACCACTTCTACCTTATTACTATTGTTGACCACGATGTAGCCCGTGCCGTTGTACACGCTCATCGACTGGGCCACGTCGCCGAGGGCGCGGGCGTTGGTGGCCTGAAAAATGTCGGCCGTCACGGCCTTGGTGGTTTTGTCAAAAAACGAAACCGAGGCCGTTGACTTGCCATAAGCGCCTTCGTTCGTCACATACACGTTGGTACCTGGGCCGGCGGAGGGGGTAGGCGTCACATCGTTCTTCGATTCACAGCTCGCCAGCAGCAAGCCGCTGAAAGCCAGCGCTAAAGCAGGCCGAAAGCAGGCGGAAAAAGTATTCTTCATGGAAAAAATGCGCGAAGGGCGCAAAAGTGAAAAAATAGAGAAAAAACGAAAAAAGTACCGGCTGCCTAGCGCCAGCCTACGCGCAGGCTGGCCAGCAGCGCCCGCGGTGGGGCCGGCCGCGCCGAGTAAGTGTAGTAGCTGAGGTTGAGCAAGTTGCTGCCCTGCACCAGCACCGTGAAGGCCAGCGGCCCGGCCCCCCGGCGCAGGGTGTAGCCCGCCGTGGCGGCCAGCGGCCAGTAGGCGGGCAGGTAGCCCAGGCCCGAGTTGTCGGCATACACCAGCCCGGTGCGGCCCAGGGTGGTGCCCAGCTGCCAGGGGCCCAGCGTGTGGCCGAGGCTGAGGGCCAGCTGGTGCAGCGGCACAAAAGCCAGCTGCCGGCCGGTGGGGTCGGCGTCGTCGGGGGTGCCCTGGGTTTTCTGGGTTGAGGTGAGGGCGTAGCTGGCGCGGCCGTGCAGGCGGTAGCGGCCCCGGCCGTAGCGCAAACCCAGCGCCGCTTCGAGGCCCTGGCTGCGCACCTGGCGCAGGTTGCGGGGGCTGTACACGCCGCGCTCGTTGGGCAGCCACTGCACCCACTCGTTCACGGTTTGGGAGTAGCCCGTGAGTTCACCCGTGAAGGTGGCACGGCTACTTAGCGGCCGCTGGTAGCTCAGGCCCAGCTCGCCGCCCACGCCGTTTTCGGGCCGCAGGTTGGGGTTGCCGCCGGGCTGCCAATAGCGCTCGTTGAGCGTGGGCGCGCGGTAAGTGCGGGCCAGGTTAGCCTTGAAGGTGAGTTGGTGAGTTGGTGAAGTGGTGAAGTGGTGAAGTGGTGAGTTTGGAATGGAGTCGGGCGCAACTTTTTGCCTGGTAAAAACATCCCATTCGGCTCCCACGGTGGGCGTGAGCGGGGCCAGGCCGGCCGGCAGCAGCGCCTGGCGCAGGTTGCCCGTCAGGCGCAGGCCGGGGCGGGGGTCGAAGCGCAGCAGGGCAAAAGCCGCCCCCCGGTTCTCGCTGATGGCCCCGCCGTAGCCGTCGACCACGGCCGCAAAGTGCTGGGCCTCGGTGCCCAGCCGCAGGGTGCCCCGCTGGCCCAGCGGGCGCGTGTACTCGGTCTGCGCCTGAGTGGTTTGCACGGCCGAGTTGCTACGCAATACATTGTCAGACTGGTAGTTGAGCACGTCGTCAAACCACGCGCCGCGCACGGCCCACTGGCCGCCGCTGGCCAGCACCTGGCGGTAGCCCAGCAGCAGGCGGCGGCTCTGGTCGCGCTCGCGGGCGTGGTCGTTGGCCGCGCCGGCCGCTACCTGAATCTGGCGGTCGGCGTCGGTGAGCCAGGCGCCGGCCGTGAGCTCGCCGGCCGCGCCCAGGCGCAGGGCCACGTCCTGGCTCAGGCTCCACTGGTGCAGCAGGGCCGCGTTTTCGGCGTAGCGGCGCACCAGGCCGCCAAACTCGGGGTTGAGGTAGGGATAGTTGTTGCCGGCCTGGCGGTAGCTGGCGGCGGCGCGCACGGCCACCCGGCCGCCGGCCGCTTGGAGGGTGGCGCTGCTGCCGCGCAGGCCCCAGGCGCCGGCATCGGCCTGCACGGTGGCGCGCACGGGGCTGGGCCGGAAGTCGGGGCTCGTATCGAGCAGCACCGTGCCGCCGATGGCCCCGTTGCCGTAGAGCGCGGCGGCCGGGCCGGGCTGCACCACCACGTCGCGCAAGCCGTTGAGGGGCAATAAGTTAAAATCGGCCTCGCCCAGCGTGGGCAGGTTGATGTTGAAACCATTCCAAAGCACAGCGGTGTGGCGCGCCGCCGTGCCCCGCAGGCTGATGGAGGCCAGCTGCCCCGGCCCGTAGTTTTTGAGGTAGGCGGGGGTGCGGGCCGCCAGCACATCGGCCACGGTGCCGGTGCGGTACTGGCTGAGGGCCAGCGAGTCGACCACCCATTGCGCGCTACCCACCGCAAAGCGGCTGGGGCGCACGGCCCGCACGCGGGCCTCGGGCAGGCGGTGGGCGCGGGTGGTGAGGGTGTCGGGGTGGGCCGGCGGCGGGGCGGTTTGGGCGCGCGCGGCGGGGCCGGCCGCCAGCAGCGCCACCAGCAGGGCACCAGGTAGCCGCCAGCCGCGGGGGCCGGAAAACGGGGCGTTGGAAAAGCAGAAATTCAACACGAACTAAATTTTCAAGCGAAAATTCAGTCCAAAACCCAACCGTTATTTTTAGGCCGAAACCAAAAAACGCGCGCGGGCTGAGGCCGAAAGCAGCCACCCCGCGGCAGTTCGGACGAACCGGGCCGGGCAGGCGTTTTCATTCTCCGCTCGTCCTCCGCGAGCGCTGAACCTGGTGATTGCCCTGGCAGGTCTCCTGGCTTGCGCTGCCGGGTGGGCGGCCTTCCCACCGCATTGGTTATCAAGTAGATAACCGCCGCTGGCAGTGGCGTGGGGTGCCCACCCCGATGTAGCGCGTACAGTTGCGGGGACAGCTCCGGCCTTGAACCGGATTCCCTTTTCAACCTCGCTCCGTGGGTAGGAGTCTGGTCACCGTGGCAATGCAAAGATAGACCGCAGATTCAAACGGATTAAACGGATTTCGCAGATACGCCCGCAAGCGGGCTGGCTGGGGTAGGCGTGGTACCGAATTGATTACTTCTATGGCTGGGCTAGGCGTACATGCGTACAGATGGGTCGCCATTAGTTAGCTAACCTGTATGTCTATTTTGCCCCTGTCTTTCTATCAGCGCCCCGACGTGCTCACCATCGCCCGCGAGCTGCTGGGCAAAGTCGTTTGCACCGAGCTGGAGGGGGAGCTGACTACCGGCCGCATTGTTGAAACGGAAGCGTATCGGCACGAGGGCGACCCGTCTATCACGCTGCACTTGCAGCGCAAGGCCCGGCAGGCGCAGGCCCTGTACCAGCCCGGCGGCCACGCCTACCTCTACACCGTGTACCGGGTGCACACGCTGTTTAATATCACCGTCAACGATGCGGCGCACCCCGACGCGGTGCTCATCCGGGCCATTGAGCCGCTGCAAGGCATGGAGGTGATGTTGCGCCGCCGCGGCCTGGCCCAGTCGGCTCGCAACCTCACCGCTGGCCCCGGCGTGCTCAGCCAGGCGCTGGGCCTCACGCCCGCCCTCAACGGCGAGCTGCTCACTGGCCCCCGCATCTGGCTCGCAGACGCGGGCGAAGTGCTTGCTGATGAGCAGGTTATTGCCAGCTCCCGCGTGGGCCTGGAGTACGCGGGCGCAGAAGCCGTGGCCCTGCCCTGGCGCTTCCGAATAAAAGACAGCAAGTGGACCAGCCCGGCGAAGTGAAATGAAGAATTAGGAATGGGGAATGAAGAATTACACGGACGATAATTCTTCATTCCCCATTCCTAATTCTTCATTATTAAATGGTGGCGCTCGTCTTTCACGGCGTTGTGGATGTTCCATTCGATTTCCTGCTCGAAGGGGTGGCGGCGCACGGCGCACTCGGGCATGTGGCACAGCGAACAGGCGGCAAACGAGCAGGGGTCGGCGTGCACAAACATCTCGATTTCGACGGCCGCGAAGCGGGCCCGAATCAGCTCCTCAATCTCGTGCAGCTCGGTGTGCACTTTCTCCAGCGAGAAGTAGTACGGCATCTGCATGTGGCAGTCAATGTGCAGGTTAGCGCCGTAGCGCTGCACGCGCAGGTTGTGCACGTCTATCCAGGCGGGGCGGCGCAGGCGCTGCAATTCGGCAATTACCTCGGCCACGGTGTTGCTATCGCTCTCGTCCATGAGGCCGCCCACGGCGCTGCGTAGCATCTTGTAGCCGTTGTAGAGGATGAAGCCGCCCAGCGCCAGCGCCGCGCCCGCATCGAAGCGGACGATGCCCGTGAAATGCACCAACACCAGCGCCACCGACGACACAATACTCGTGAGCGCGTCGATATAGAGGTGCTGCCCATCGCCCACCAGCGCCACCGACTGCACCCGCCGCCCGGCGCGTATCAGCCACATGCCCAGGCCGAAATTGACCAGCGACGTGCTCGCCAGCAGCGCCACGCCCCAGTCGGGCCGCGCCACCGGGTGCGGGTGC
>CAXTFI010000229.1:0-7579 GCA_964243255.1 uncultured Hymenobacter sp. | reverse complement strand
CGTTGTGGGGGTTGGATGAGCCTTTCGACTTAGCCAGTACGTCTTTGATACCAGCTGATTCGAACACGGCGCGCATGGCACCGCCGGCGATTACACCCGTACCAGCCGCAGCGGGCTGCACGAGCACGAAACCTCCACCGTAGCGGCCTTCCATAATATGGGGGACGGTGTGCTTGTACAGCGGCACTTTTACCACATTTTTGCGAGCATCGTCAATGCCCTTAGCAATGGCATCAGTTACTTCGTTAGCTTTGCCCAAGCCGTAGCCGACGTTGCCTTTGCCATCGCCTACCACTACGATAGCCGAAAAGCTGAAGCGACGACCACCTTTCACCACTTTGGCTACGCGGTTGATAGCTACTACTTTCTCTTTGAAATCCGAATCGCCCTGAACCGAGCTATCGTTACCGCGGCCGCCGCGGTCGTTGCCGCGACGGTCGTTGCCACCCCGGTTGTTGCCACCGCGGTCGTTTCCACCAGGAGCGCCACCACGGTTGTTGTTGTTATACTCTGCCATGATGCTTAGAAATTGAGGCCGCCTTCGCGGGCTCCTTCAGCTAGTGATTTAATACGGCCGTGATAGAGGTAGCCCGAACGGTCAAATACCACTTTCGTGATACCAGCCTCTTGTGCTTTAGCGGCGATTTCGCGGCCAACGGCAGCGGCTAATGCCACGCCATTGCCACCTTCAGCCGTTACCTTTTTCGACGAAGCGGCAGCCAGCGTGCGGCCAGCTGAGTCGTCGATAATCTGGGCGTAGATGCCCGTGTTGGAGCGGAACACCGACAGGCGCGGGCGCTCCGACGTGCCGGACACTTTCGTGCGGATAATGCGCTGAATGCGCTTCCGGCGAGATGCTTTATCGAAAGCCATGATACTAGATTACTTTTTAGCGGCAGTCTTGCCGGCTTTACGACGAACAATCTCACCCACAAAGCGCACACCTTTGCCTTTGTAAGGCTCTACTTTCCGCAGCGAGCGGATTTTGGCGGCTACCTGACCGATAAGCTGCTTATCAATGCTGGTCAGGGTAACGATGGGGTTTTTACCTTTTTCAGTAACGGCAGTAGCCGATACTTCGGGAGGCATGGCCAGGTATACGTTGTGCGAATAGCCAAGCGACAATTCCAACGATTTGCCAGCGATAGTAGCTTTGTAACCTACACCTACTAACTCAAGCTTGTGCTCGTAGCCGGTATTAACGCCGGTAATCATGTTGTTGATGAGCGAGCGGTACAGACCGTGCATGGCTTTGTGGCGCTTCTGCTCCGTAGGGCGGGTCACCACTACGTTACCATCTTCCATAGTTACCGCGATGTCGCGGTCTACGGCCTGAGTCAAAGTGCCTTTCGGGCCTTTCACCGTTACGGTGTTCTCGTTGTCGACCGATACCTGCACGCCGGCGGGCAGGGCAATCGGCAGTTTACCAATGCGGGACATATAGATACTAGGGCTTAGCAGTGGTTAGTACACGTAGCACAGCACCTCGCCGCCCACGTTCTCGTTTTTGGCTTCCTTCTCCGTCATTACTCCTTTCGAAGTCGACAGGATGGCTACACCCAAACCGCTCAATACGCGGGGCAGATTGTCGGCCGCGCGGTACTGACGTAGACCGGGCGTGCTGATACGCTGCAGGCTGGTGATAGCCGGCGCCTTCGTAGTGGGGTTGTACTTCAGGGCGATTTTAATCACGCCTTGGGCCGAAGTATCATCAAAACGGTAGCTCTGAATGTAGCCCTTGTGATAGAGCACTTTCGTGATTTCCTTTTTGATGTTGCTGGCCGGGATTTCCACTACCCGGTGGTTCGCCTTGAGGGCGTTGCGCAACCGGGTGAGGTAATCGGCAATCGGGTCAGTATTCATTTAGTTAAAATAGGCCCTTGTTTTGGGACCGCAAAGATAAGAAAATTTCGACGCACTAGCTACTGCCGTACAACGAAATTTCGGTTAAGACTACTGGGCTCGGCTTTCGGGGCCGGCCCATGGTTTCTTTCGGCAACCTGCCAAATGAGTGGGCTAACCCACAGTGTACCTTAAGCTTTTTCGGGGTGCAAAGGTAGCAGTAAGTGTGGCACTTATGCAAGGACTAGCCCGATTATTCCGAACTCGGTTCTTTGTAAGTGAGGCAGCCGAGTAAAAACGGACAGTTAGCGCGTGTTTTCCGGGCAGCTGAAGAGCACACCTTGTGATACTAGTTTACACCCACAAGCTGTCCATATTTTAGTAAACCATCCGAATACTCACATTGGGCTTTGCAGATGGGTCTGCTATAAAAGCTGCATTCAAAATTCGAGGCGAATTTTGAAAAATAACAGGTCCAAGTTCAACTACCTATCAGCGCTCAAGCAGAATTTCCGTGCCTAAAATCACTAGGTCTACCTGGCCTTTCAAGGTCTGGTCGATGAATGGCGTGTTTTGGGATTTGGACTTCATGAACTCCCGCGTGAAGGTCGTTTCCGCTTTGGTATCGAACAAGAGGCATTCGGCTTGCTGGCCCACTTCGATGGTGGGTACCGGCAGGCCCATTAGGCGGCGGGGCTCCGCCGAATAACGCTTCACCACCAAGTCCCACCCAAATTTGCCGGGCTCGACGAAGTGGTGATAGAGCGACACTAGGGCCGTGTCCAAACCGGTGATGCCATTAGGCGCGCTGATGAAATCTTGGGCTTTTTCGAACGGCGTGTGCGGCGCGTGGTCGGTGGCAATGAGGTCGAAGACGCCTTCAATGAGCCCCTCGAGTAGCGCATCGCAATCGGCCTGCGTGCGCAACGGTGGGTTCATCTTATAGTTCGTGTCATAGTCGCCGATGTGCTCGTCGGTGAACATCAGGTGGTGCGGGGTTACTTCCGCCGTCACCTTCACATCGCCGCGCGATTTCCACCAGCGAATGGTTTCCATGCCGAGCCTGCTCGACACGTGTTGGATGTGTACGTGCGCGCCCGCTGCGTGGGCCAGGCGGATGTCGCGGTCAATAATGATTTCCTCTGCACAAGCCGGCGAGCCCTTGATGCCGAGCCGATAGCTCATTACCCCTTCGTTCAGCGCGCGCGGCCCGGCCAGCTCCGGCACCTCGCAGTGGCTAGCGAAAAACATCCCAAACTCGGTAGCGTACTGCATCGCCCGCAGCAGCACCGCCGGGTCGTTGGTGGTGTCCCCGTCATCGGTGAGCATTGTCACGCCGAGTCCGCGCATGCCTTCGATTTCCGCCAGTTCCTTGCCTTCGCGGTTTTTGGTGACGCAGCCGGAGGTATACACTGGAATGCGGGACCGGTCCTTAGCGTTTTCCAGCACGGTGGCCACGGTAGTTGCCGAGTCGAGGGCCGGGCGGGTGTTTGGCATCATGACTACGCCGGTAATGCCGCCATTGATGGCCGCTTCACTACCCGTGGTAATAGTTTCCTTATTCTCAAAGCCGGGGGCGCGGAAATGGACGTGGGCATCAAACATGCCGGGCATCAGCACCCGGCCGCGCGCGTCGATGACCCGCCCCCCCTCGGGAATAGCCAATTTAGTGCCGATGGCTTGAATTATTCCCTCGACAATCAGGACATCGCTCTCGACAAGCAGGGGTGAGTTTTCAGAGGCAATGCGGGCGTTTTGAAGGAGGAGCATGGGTGGAGAAGTGCTGTAAACCGGCAAAGGGGTAGGGAGATTCTAGCTGTTGAAAATGAAAATACACCGGCAGAACCAGCCGCCGCGTTTAGCGTTTAGGGCCTGACCACCGGTGAACTGGCTCGCTGCTGTGCGGCATACGACTCCTGCTTCGGGAATTCCCCGCCCGGCGTGAGCCAGTCGAGCACGGCCATGCGGATGGAGATACCGTTTTCGACCTGATTGGTGATGAGGCTGCGCTCGTAGTCCATGACGGCGTCGCACAGCTCGACCCCCCGGTTTACGGGGCCGGGGTGCATGATGTAGAGGCCGCGGTCGCGGATTTCCGCCAGCCGGGTGTTGGTGATGCCGTAGACCCGGTGGTATTCGCGCACGCTGGGGAAAAACTGCACGTCCTGGCGCTCCAACTGCACGCGGAGCAGGTACACCACATCGGGCGCCCAGGCCATCGCCGCCTCGTAGTCGGTGAAGCGGGGGATAGTTGCCGGAACATACTTGGGCACCAGTGACCCTGGCCCTAGGTAAGCGACCTCAACGCCCAGCTTTTGCAGCAGCGTGCTGGTGGAGCGCGCGACGCGGGAGTGAAGAATGTCCCCGATGATGAGGACTTTTTTGCCCCTGGGGTCGGGGAATTTCTCCTTGATGGTGAAGGCGTCCAGCAGGGCCTGGGTGGGGTGCTCGTGCGCCCCGTCGCCGGCATTGATGACCGACGCCGTGGTTTGGCGGGCAATCATGCCGGGCAGGCCGGGGTGACTATGGCGGACGATGATGTAGTCGGTCCGCATGGCCTGGAGCGTCTCAATCGTCTCGCGCACCGACTCGCCCTTGGTAATGGAGGAGTGGGCAACGTCGAAATTCGTTACCTCCGCCGAGAGGCGCTTGGCCGCGACCTCAAAGGAAGAGTGCGTCCGGGTGCTGGCCTCATAGAACAGCATGAGCACGGACTTGCCCTCCAAAGCGGGGATTTTTTTCACCGAGTGGGAGAACAGCTTTTTAAAGGACGTGGATTGGTCGAGCAAAAACTCGATTTCCTCACGGTGAAGGGATGCAATGTCGAGCAGGTCTTTACGTGCCATACCGAAATAGAGGAATAATTAAGTTATCTGGCTAAACGAGCAATGTGAAGGCTCATCTGCCCCTACCCCTGCCGGAGCTACTAGCGGCCGGTGTGGGTCGAGGCGCTGGCGGCAGCCACTACGCTTGAGAGAAGACAGTGGCGTTCAAAGGGATTGTGAGATTTGCTGAACGAAAGGATTGCCAGGCAGCCTCAACGAACGCAACGGGCATAAAAAAACCGTTTCGGAATCCGAAACGGTGGCGGGGTACTATTCAGGAAAAAACAGAAATACCAAAGGCAAAATTGGAAAAACTAATGGAAGCGAAGCCTTCCGGCCCACTCGTGGTTCCCAGCCGAGTAGGGTTCCACGCTTCATCAACAGGTTTTTTGGTTGAAGCATAGTGCAAAGCTACGGCATTGTTACGTATCCTTCGAGCATGTTAGGCAATGATTTGCGTTGGGGCGAACATACGTCGTAGTGCGAAGGGCTGTTCTCTCAAACATCCCTACCCCCTCCCGCAGCGGCCGACACGGCTTAAGGCTACTTAAGGTTTCTTTGTTCGCGGTGCAGTTACTCGACCCGTCAGGTAAACGAGCTATTGAAGTCTGACCTTATTCGCCCTAAAATCAATGCACAACTCCAATCCTTGCAATAAATCCAAGCCCAACACCCCTTTCACATTTTCTTGCGGGTCTTCAAACAGGTAAGCCGACACCTCAAAATCCTGGCGAGTAATGCCCAGGCAACTCAGCTCTTCCAGCAAAAATTGATTGGCGGTTATCAACCCATTGGCGGTTTCAATAAAAACCAGCCCTCCCGTATCGCTCAACCGGTAGCCCTCTTTTATCAGCGCGCCAAAATCGAGCACCGTGCGCGTGGCCCCCGTATCCAGCACCAGCGTCAGGCTCTTGCCATCCAGTCGCGCCGTGAATTCGATTAGGTTGTCTTCGGTTGGTCAGTTAAACGAATAGCTTTCAGCCATTGCCTATTGTGGGTTTTAGGTTCGCCCGTGTACACAATGATACTATCCTAAAAGCCCGCTGCCAGCGCCTGGCTTTGGTAGCATAGCTCCAGATAATCTCGGCCATGCGCCAGCAGTTGCCCCTTCACGGGCTTAACATTCTCAAATTCCGGGTTAGCCAGCAATAGCCACTCATCTGGGAATTGGGCTTTCAACTGGTCGAAGGCTTGGGTCTGTTCCATTGGGTGGTGCGCTTGGTGTTTCCATACAATGGATGAGCGAGGTAGGTTCGAGCTATCCCATCCGCCGCCCTCAGCGGTCGGCGCGGCTTGGGGCTGATGGGGTTTATCTCCAACGGCCCTACCCCTTCTCGCAACAGCTAGTACGGACTAGGGCTGCTAAGGCTTCGAACGACAAGCTGCTTGGTACTACGCAATAAACTTCTGGCACCAATTCCAGAACTCATCTTCCGATTCATCATCATCCATTAATGCAGGATGCTTCACAATCTCAAGAGCAGTTTCGGGAATGGTTACGCTAAATGTATTGCGCACCCAATCTTGAAATTCCACATTGGGTTGCACTACAAATTCATCGTTAGCCAGAGGCGGGGAGGCAAACTCGTCGCTCCAGCATATTTCATTGTAGCCGATAGCTAACAAACGCAGAAAATCAATGGCATTGTCTGCTAGTACACAATTCAGCGTAGAGCCAGAGCCTGAACCTAAATGAACAATTTTTACCTCACCACTATCGCTCAACCAAAAAGCACCCATTGAACCTTCTCCTCCAGTTTGAGCAAAAACGCAAAGTCGCTGATTGACCTCGTCATGTTCAGCTCCAAACCAATAGTGCAGGTTTATACTGCCTTCGGCTGCGAACTCAATTTCAGTTCCACCATCGCGCCCATCATCCGTCCAACTTGCTTTTAGCAATTTCTCGGGGTACAAAAAACCAACACGGCCACCTTGATTATCTACGAACAGATTCTTGTTCTCTATCCATTCGTAGAGCTGCTTTATAGGCTGAGGTACATGCATACCAAGAGGCGCAACGGCTTCAAGTTGTTCGAATAATTTTTTTGACATGCTTCAGAACGAACTAAAAGCAAAATTCCTAAGCCAAAGCCCTTACAGACTTCAACTTAGGAATCAAACTTACGAAGCGGTAATACTACCAGCTCGACTTCGTTACGCCAGGAATCTTACCAGCCAGCGCCATTTCGCGGAAGCGAACGCGGCTGATGCCAAACTTGCGCATGTAGCCACGGGGGCGGCCGTCAATCATGTCGCGGTTGTGCAGGCGCACGGGCGAGGCATTGCGGGGCAGCTTATCGAGGCCAGCGTAGTCACCGGCAGCTTTCAGGGCCTTGCGCTTCTCAGCGTAGCGGGCTACCAGGGCAATGCGCTTGCGGGCCCGGGCTTTGATGGATTCTTTAGCCATTATTCAGCGTCCTTTTTAGCGTTAGCGAAGGGCATACCGAAAGCGCGGAGCAGCTCGTAGCTCTGCTCGTCGTTTTCGGCCGTCGTTACGAAGGTGATATCCATACCGGAGATGCCTTTGATTTTATCAATCGAAATCTCGGGGAAGATAATCTGCTCCTTCACGCCGAGGGTATAGTTACCCCGGCCATCGAAGCCCTTATCGTTGATACCTTTGAAGTCCCGCACACGGGGCAAGGCTACCGTCAAGAGACGGTCCAAGAATTCGTACATCCGCTCGCCGCGCAGCGTCACGCGCGCACCGATGGGCATACCTTCCCGGAGTTTGAAGTTTGAAACCGAGCGCTTGGCGATAGTTGGAACAGCTTTCTGACCAGTGATGGTCGTCAGCTCCTCTACCCCGTTGTCAACCAATTTCTTGTCAGCAACCGCGGCACCGATGCCCCGGTTAATGCAGATTTTGGTGATGCGCGGTACCTGCATGATGCTCTTGAACTGGAATTTCT
>CAXTFI010000228.1:0-7648 GCA_964243255.1 uncultured Hymenobacter sp. | reverse complement strand
CCCGCGTAGCTGGCCGACACCTGCACCGTGGGCGGCGAAATATCGGGGTACTGCGCAATGGGCAGCGACAGCAGCCCCAAAATGCCCAGCAGCACCAGAATAACCGAAATAACGGTGGAGAGCACGGGGCGCTCAATGAATATTTTTAGCATAGAATTCTCATTTAACAATTAACATTTATCATTTAACACCCGCTAAAGGGTCTTTAAAATGATTATGAAAACGTAATAAGGTAGATACTGACTGTTAAATGCTAATTGATAAATGTTAAATGAAAATCAGCCCGCCAGCGCCGTAGCCGCCTTTTTCACCACCTTGGGCCTGATTTTCATGCCGTCTTTGAGCCCGCTGATGCCTTCGAGCACCACCTGCTGGCCGGCCTTGAGGCCTTTTTGCACCACAAAGGCGTCGCCGTCGGGCGTGGGCGTTACCGTGATGGCGGCGGCGTGGGCGGCCGTGTCGCGGCCCAGCACGTAGGCAAAGCGCTTACCCTGAAGCTCATACGTAGCGCTTTGCGGGATGATGAGCGCGTCTTTCATGGGCTGAAACGTGCGCACCGAGCCGCTGCTGCCGCTGCGCAGCAGGCCCTGCGGATTGGGAAAAGTGGCCCGGAAGCTGCTGGTGCCGGTTTCGGTATTTATCTGGCCAATGGCCGTTTCGACCCGGCCCGTGTAGCTGTACACGCTGCCGTCGGCCAGCACCAGGCGCACGTCGGGCACGTGCGAGAGCTTGTCTTGCAGGGTGTTGCCGGCGCGGCGGCGGGCAAAACTGAGCAGCGCCTTCTCACTGAGCGAGAAGTAAGCGTACACGCTGCCGATGCTCGAAATAGTGGTGAGCGGGTCGGCAGAGGTGCTACTCACCAGCGAGCCGATTTTGTTCGGAATGGTGCCCATCACGCCGTTTACCGGGCTCGTGATGGTGGTGTAGCCCAGGTTGGTTTGGGCGTTGGCCAGCGTGGCGCGGGCCTGGGCCAGGGCGGCCAGCTTGCTTTCCAGCGTGTATTGCGCCGCCTCCAGCTCATACTTGCTGATGATGGCGCGCGCCACCAGCGGCTGCACTTTGCGCACGCCCATGCGGGCGGCGTCCACGTCGGCCTGGGCGGTTTTGATGCCCGCGCTAGCCGTGCGCACCTCCTGCTCGTACTGCGGCGCCGAGATGTGGAAGAGCCGCTGGCCCTTTTTCACGCTAGCGCCCTCATCGACGTAAATAGCTTCCACAAAGCCATCGACCTTGGGTCGAATCTCGACGTTTTGCTGGCCCTGAATGGTGGCGGGGTAGTCCTGGTAGAGCGTCACCGTATCGGGCCGCACCACCAGCACGGGGTAGTCCTTGATGGGCTGGGGCCCAGCATCTTTGCCGCCTGGGCCTTGCTTGCCATCGGCAGTAGCATCTTTCTTGGAGCCGCAGGCTGCCACGCTCAGCAGGGCCAGCAGCCCGGCCGCGAGGCCCGGTAAACGAATAGTCATGGGCCTGAAACGTAAAAGCCGGGCCATAGGGCCAGGCCGGCGCGCTAAAAAGAGACGAAGCCCCCAACCACCCCGGCAGAAACCCTCATAAGGCCGACCGCCACTTGGGGAGGATTATGAATGAGGGATGAAGAAGAAGGAATTAGGTGATGAGCCACCCTGTTCAGCATGCTTGCTTCGCAGTCAACCCCAATTATTAGCTAATAGATTGGTAATAAATACATTGTAAACATTAACAACCCCTCTTTTCTCCTTCATAATTCCCTAGTGATGATGGTGGTGGCCCGGCTCGGCGGGCTTGCCAAACAGGTTGACCAGCGCGCCGCCCACGAAAAGCGCCGCCCAGCACACGTAAAGCCAGCCGTAGCCGGCGGGCAGCGGCCGGCGCACCAGGTAGCGCAGTAGCAGCTCGGCCCCGCCGCTCATAAGCAGGCCGGTGAAGGCAATAAACTGCCAGGAATTGAACTGGCTGGGGCGGTAGAGCTTGGCTAAATCCATGGAAATGCGGAAGTCACGAACGAAAACACAAAGAAAACGGGCGGGCACCGGGCGCGGCCCAACTTCGGGCCGGCCAGCGCGTACACCTGGGGGCTGGCGCGGGCCAGCCGTTGCGGCAGCCGCCGGCCCTAGTCACCTTACGTAAAATCACCCCCTCCCGATATGATACTCAGCGACGAGCTATTCGAAGAAGACGGCACCCAGGCTCCCCAGGAAGGCCGCAAAAATGACGTGCCCAACCAAAACCCCACCAATACCATCGAGGCGGGCAAAAACGAGGAGCTGGAAAAGCAGCGCAACTACCAGCGTGACCAAAGCAACAACAAGGATAGCGACGACGCCAGCGCCCACCGCAACGTAGGCGCCAACGGCTACACCCAGCGCAACGACCAGAAGGACCAGCTGCAAAACCTGCACATCGGCGGCTCCGAGACCGAGCCCCAGGGCGGCAACGACCACGACACGATGGGCGAGCAGGCCCAGGGCCCCGGCTTTACCGAGGAAGGCAGCTACGAGCTTGACGAGCAGGGCGAAGGCATTCGGATGCACGAGCAGAAGCTGGGCGAGGCCGCGCCCGGCGCCTCCATAAAGCGCACCCAAGACCAGTAAGCGGCGCCGTAGTTTTAGCGCCTTAATTTCCCGGTTGCTGGCGCTTAAGCTGGCAGCCGGGAAACCTGCTTTTAGGGGAAATGGGAGCCAGATGCTTGTCCTTGTAAAAGAGCCGCTTATCTTGCCGCCCCTTTTTAAGCCTTCTATGAATTCCCCGTTTACCGTTCGTACTCTCCTGGCCGAGGCCACCCCCCGCACCATTGCCGGGCCGCACCGCCGGCCGGCGGCCTGGGGCCTGGTGGCGTTGGCCCTGGCGGCCGGGCTGGCCAGCTGCGGCCATGCTCCTCCCGAGGCAACCAGTGCCGCCGCGCCCGCGCCCGTGCCCGCGCTGGCTCCGGTGCCCGCTGCGGCCCCGGCTACCCCGGCTCCCGCGCCGGTGGCTCCGCTTAGCAAAGAAGTGGCTAAGGCTAAGTTAGTTAGGCCCCGGCGTGCTGCGCCGGCCCCCGCCGCGCCGGCCCCCGCAGCCACCACCGATGAAGCGGCGGCGGTGCCGGCCCCCGAGCCTGCCCCGGCCCCGGCCGCGCCCACTACCCGCACCCAGGCCGGCCGCATTCTCGACGAAAACGGCCGCCCCCTCATTGGGGCCACCGTGATGCTGCGCGGCAGCACCAAAGGCACCAGCACCGACGCCAGCGGCAGCTACTCGCTCGAAGTGCCCACCGGCCCCAACACCTTCGTGGTGGGCTACGGCGGCTACCAGGACGAAACGGCCAGCAGCAGCGACGGCCAGCCTCTGAACGTAACGCTGCTGCCCACTCCCGGCGGCAAGGCCACAAGCCGCCGCCCGCGCCGGTAGTAGGGCCCGGAGGAATCCGTCATTTAGTGCGCAAAAGAACGTCATGCCGACCGCAGGGAAGCATGACGTTCTTTTGCGCACCACTCACCACTCTACGCCAGGCGGCGGCGAAACAGCCAGAACACCGGCAGGCCCAGCGCCACCAGGCCCAGGCCGTAGCGCGAGTATTCGGCCGTGTCGGGCGCGATGAGCAGGATGATGCAGAAGGCCGAGGCCAGCGCCACGTAGAGGCCCGGCAGCACCGGGTAGCCCCAGGCGCGGTAGGGGCGGTGGGCATCGGGCCGGGTGCGGCGCAGCACGAAAATGCCGATGATGGTGATGAGGTAAAACAGGATAACCGAAAACATTACGTAGTTGAGCAGCTGGCCGTAGCTGCCGCTCAGGCACAGCAGGCAGGCCCACAGGCACTGGGCCCACAGCGCCCGGCCCGGCACGCCGGCCCGGTTGAGGGTGGCCAGCGACGGGAAAAACAGCCCGTCCTTGGCCATGGCGAAGTAGGCCCGCGCGCCGCTCAGGATAATGCCGTTATTAGCCCCGAACGTGCTGAGCATGATGAGGATAGCCAGCACGTAGGCCCCGGCCCGGCCCATTACCGACTCGGCCACGGCCGTGGCCACGCGGTCGTCGGTGGCGTACTGGATGCCGCGGCCGGCCAGCGTGGCCGCTTCGGGTGCGCCGTGCAGCGGCAGCACCAGCAGGTACACGATGTTAATCAGAATATACAGCACCGTGACGATGGCCGTGCCCAGGGCCATGCTGCGCACTAGCGTGCGCTCGGGGTTCTGAATTTCCTCGCCCGCGAAGCCGATGTTGTTCCACGAATCGGAGCTGAACAGCGAGCCCGTCATAGCCATGCCGATGCCGATAACCAAGTTGCCGAGGCCCAGCGGCACGATGCTGCCCGCCACGCCCGGCGCGGGCGAGCGCGTGGCCGTCCACAGGTCGTGGAAGTTGGCCTGCACCGCGTCGGCGTTCAGGCCCAGCAGCAGGCCGAAGATGATGAGCAGCGCCAGCGCTACTAACTTGGTGGAGCTGAGCACGTTCTGAATCAGCTTGCCGGCCTGCACGCCGCGCGCGTTAATGGCCGTGATGCCCACGATGAGCGCAATGGCCAGCAGCTGCACCGAGCTGAAGGGAAACGGACCGATATTAAACAGCACGTTTTTCACCGAAAACCAGGGCTGGAGCACGCCCGTGAACTTGGCAAAGGCCACGGCCACGGCCGCGATTACGCCGGTCTGGATGACCAGAAACAGCGTCCAGCCGTACAAAAACGCGGTGAGCCGCCCAAAGGCCTCGCGCAGGTACACGTACTGCCCGCCCACCTTGGGGAACATGGCCGCCAGCTCGCCGTAGCTGATGGCGCCGGCCATCGTGATGAGGCCCGTGAGCAGCCACACCACCAGCAGCCAGCCCGCCGAGCCCACCTGCCGGGCAATATCGGCCGACACCAGAAAAATGCCCGAGCCAATCATGGAGCCCGTGACGAGCATCACGGAGTCGAACAGCGTGAGGGCGCGCTTGAAGTGGCCGGGCATTTCGGCGGTAGGGGGGGAGGTAGTGGTAGGTAGGGAGTCGGCCATAAAAACGGGAGTAAGGGCAGTTTTTTGCCAAAGAAACGGCCGGCGGCCCAATGCAACCACCGGGCGGGCGCGGCGGCTCTGGTGAGGGCGGCTTTATAGGGCGCGCTGACCCATTTTTATGAACCTTCCCAAGTATCTGCTCCTGGCAGCCCTCTGCTGCTTTTGCCTGACCTGCCTGGTGGCCTGCCAAAACAACGCGCCCGCCGACCAGCTCACCGTGGTGCAGGGCACCGTAACCAGCGCCGACAGCGGTCGGCCCCTGCCGGGCGTGCTGATGGCCGTGCAGCCGTACGCTAAAGGGCTGACCAGCGGGCCGCTGTTCCGGTTTGCGGGCGACTCGGTTCGCACCGACGCGCAGGGCAAGTACCGGCTGCAGTTCTACAATAAAAAAGGCTTGTACTATGCCATTGGCCTGGAGCCTTTTATAGATGGGGTGAACTATGAGCCGCGCTACTTTTTCGCGGCGGGCATTAACGGCTATGCCTACCTCGGGTTTGATAGGCAAGACCTTACGCTGGGTCGCACTAACACGGTAGATTTCAAGCCCAATGAGCTACGCACCGTGGCCGTGCGCATTCGCAACCGCAATACCGGCTACCAGCGGCTGGAGTTTGATAACCACACGCTGCACGGTAATAACCTGGATACCTTGGCCTATCTGCGTAATTTTTACCTGCCGGCCACCGGAATCAACTTTCGGTACTACAACGTGAACGCCGTGGGTACGCAGGGGAAGGACACGGCCGCGACGCTGGTGCTCCTAAACCCTACGGCCCTACCGCCCGATACGCTGCGGGCCACCCTCACTTTCGTACGCTAGCCGAGCGGCGGGGCAAGCTGGGGCCGGCCGGCCTACTTTTGCCGCTATGTCCCGCAAGCCCCTGGCCCTGCTGGTGGCCGCTTTTCTGCTGCTTTCGCTGGCCACCTACGTTTATTACCGCCGCACGCTGGCCGCCCGGCCCATCGACCCCTACGCCCTGGTGCCCGACGATGCCGTGCTGGTGCTGGCCACCCACGACCACGCCGCCCTGGTGCGGCACCTGCAGGAAGCCGGCGTGTGGGACAACCTCACCGGGGTGCGCTACTACCAGCAGGTGGCCGGGCAGCTGGCCCTGGCCGACAGCCTCGACAACGGCGGCCGGCCGGTGAACCCCGTCACGGGCCGGGAGCGGGGGCTGTTGGCATTTCTAGGTAAAAAATTGGTAATCACGTCATTGCATATTACGGGGCCGGGGCAGGTCGATGTGCTCTACCAGCTGCCGCTCACCAGCGTGCGCGAGTACCGCCAGGCGCGGGGCCTGCTCGAAACCCTGGGCCGCGACCCGCGCTACACCTTCGGCACCCGCCCGTATGAGGGCTACGAGTTGCAGGAGCTCACGGCCCGCACCGGGGGCACACTCACGGTGCTCAACTACCGCAACCACTTGCTGCTGAGTACGCACGCGCCGCTGCTGGAAGCCGTGGTGCACCGCCTCGACCACCCCGGCGCGCCCACCGTGCGGGCGGGCTTCGGGGGCACCGACCTGCTGCGCCTGCCCGACGTGGATGCCACGCTGCTCGTCAATTTCCGGCGGCTGCCGGGGCTGCTCGACGTGCTGTTTCAGCCCGGCACCCACGCCCTGCTCGACCAGGCGCTGGGCCTGGCCCACGAGGGCCTGCGGGGCCTGCGCTTCGGCCCCGGCCAGGTGGCGCTCACCGGCTTCGCCAACCCCGAAACCGCCGCCAACTCGTGGCAGCCGCGGCTGCGCGGTCAGCCGGCCCAGTCGCTGCGCCCCCTGGCCGACGTGCTGCCCCTGCGCACGGCCCTGGTGCTGGCCGTGGCCGGCCAGCTGGCCCCGCCCACCGCGCCCGCCCCGGCCGCCGACACGGCCCGCGCTGCCCGCCAAGCCCTCGACAGCCTGCGCGCCTCGCTAACCCCCGGCGCGGTGCTGGCTTACCTGGGCACGGCCGCGCCCGGCGTGGGCCCGGCCCGCCTCACGCTGCTGCGTAGCGTGGCCCCGGCCCGCACGGCCCGCTGGCTGGCCCGGCTGCGGCGGCTAGGCGGGGCGTCGCCGGCCTTTGCGCGGGTGGGTAGCTATGAACTCTACGAAGCCGGCTTTGCCGCCGGGCCGCTGCTGGGGCCGTTGACCGATAAGCCGGCCGCGGGCGGCGTGCTGAGCACGGCTTTGGTAGGCAACTACCTGATACTAAGCGAGCAGGATATCCTGCGCGGCTACCTGGCCGACGTGGCCGCCGGGCAGGTGTGGAGCCGCTCGGCCGCGCAGGTGGCGCTGCTGCAGCACACGCTGCCGCTGGCCCGCCTCACGCTGCTGGCCGACGTGCGCCAGGGCTGGAACGCCCTGCTCGGCAGCCTGGCCGAAGACCGCCGGGCCGGCCTGTTGCGCAACGAAAGCCTGTTCCGGCACTTCTCGCAAGTAGCGTGGCAGCTGCTGCCGCCCGAGCAAGCCGCCGAAGAAAAACAGCTTGGCAGCCAGTACTTTGCGCAGCTGCTGCTGCGCCGGCCCGGCCAGGGGCTGGCCGCCGACTCGGCCGCTACCGGCAGCGGTATGGGCACGCGCTTTCGCACGGCGCTGGTGGGCCGGCCGCTGCTGCTGCCCGCCGCCCCCGCCGCCGATGGCACCCTGGCCGCCCCCGCCCTGGTGGCCGACTCGCTGGGCGTGCTGCGCCTGCTGCCCGCCGGCACCGCCCGCCTGGCC
>CAXTFI010000227.1:0-7681 GCA_964243255.1 uncultured Hymenobacter sp. | reverse complement strand
ACCTGGCCGTTGGGCAGGCGGTACTCGCGGCGGCGCTGCAAAATGTAGGGCCGCAACCGGATAAAGGGCACCGCGTACTCGCCAAACCACACCGTGCCGCGCACGTCAAACCAGTCGCCGCGCTCCTCAATGCCCACTTCCACCCGCACCGGGCCAATGAAGTAGTCCTGGCTGGCCGTGGAGCCGCCCTGCACCTGGAAGCCCAGCTCGCCCAGGGCCGGCGCGTGCTCGTGCAGCCAGCGGAAAGCCTCGGCCTTGGGCAGGGAGGTGTGGCCGTCGGCATCGAGGGGCAGGCCACGCTGGCGCAGCTCGTCGGCGCGGTCGTTTTCTTCCTTGGCCGAGCGCAGCAGGCGCCTAAAGATGTAGGAGTCAGCATCTTCCTCCAGCTGCACGCTCATGGGGCGCGGCGGCGTGAGGGGCAGGTCGTAGGCCCCGTAGCGGAAGGTGAGGTTGAAAAACAGCGGCGCCTCGTCGGTGCCCGCGCCGGGCACTACCACGGGCTTGGGCAGTGGCACGCGGCCGCGCCGGGGCGGGCCGGGCGGGCGCACGGGCACCAGCGCCGCGCCATTGGCGGGCCCCGGCGGCACGTCCGAAAACGTGAGCTGCGGCCGCGCCAGGTAGCGCTCGGTGCGAATGTCGAAGCCCCGCGCGTGCACATCAAACGACTCCATGAGCGGGGCCACGAACTTCTGGAAATAGCTCTTTTCCACGGCGCGCGGCACCACGATGAATTTCTTGTTCAAAAACGGCAGCAGCTTGCGCCCGTCCACGTCGTGGCGGAAGTGGTAGAGCACGTCGTCGAGCAAGAGCCAGGCGGGCTGCTGGCACACCAGCACGGCGCTTTTAAACTGAAAGTCAAGCCGTTGATTCTGAAACTGAATCGTGGGGAAGTAGTGCGTGCCCTCGTCGTTGCGCCGAAAGTGAAACAGCACCGAGGCCGACACCGGGGCCAGCTTCAACTCGCGCCAGGTAGGCTCGCCATCGCGGCCCATAATAAAAACGTGCTTGTCTTGCAGGCCCGCCAGCAGCCGGCCCAGGCGCGATTGCACGTAGCGGGCCACGGCCTCCTGCATGGGCTTGTCGCCCTTCTCTGGATTGTATATTTTCAGGAAAAAGTCGGCCGCCGTAATCTTGCGGGGCCAGAATTCCTTGATGACGGCATCCTGCTGCAGCTGGTCGCAGAGGGCAATCAGCTCGTAGTCATCCTTCTCCAAGCCAGCGGCAAATTCGGGGGCGTTTTTGGCCGAAATCGTCTGATGCTGAAGGGTTAACTGACCGCGAGGGCCGAGCTGCACCACGTGCGCCGTAAACAGGTGCCCCAGGTACTCGTGGGCAAACAACGAGTACACTAATTGAAAAGGCAGTGCAGTAGAAACATTCATAGCTGAGCACGAGAACGTGCAAGTTAGCCACGACTGTTGAGATTCGCCAGATGATTTATATCACTTCCTGGGCCAGTGAGCGCAAAGGCTGGCCTAGCACCGCAGTTTGCGGCGGCCGCTACAGGTTCTCGCGAATCTGCATGCGGCCGGCGTTCAGGGCGGGGCGGATAGATACGGCCAAGGTTATGGAAATGATAGCCAGCGAGATAAAAAAGATGTCGGAGGCCTGCATTTTCACCGGGTACGAGTCCACGATGCTGGTGGCCATGCCCATGCTCACTACGTGAAAAGTTTGCTGCACCCAGCAAATCGTAACGCCCAGCACCAGCCCCACCACGGCCCCCACCAGCGCCACAATGGCCCCCACCAGCAAAAAGGACCGCCGCACTATCTGCTCGGTGGCCCCAATGGCTTGCAGCACGGCAATGTCCTTGCGCTTGTCGATAACCAGCATCGAGAGCGAAAAAAAGATGTTGAGCGAGGCAATGAGCAGGATGAAAGCAAACGTGATGAACACGAACAGCTTCTCAATCTTGATGGCCTTGAGCAAACTCACGTGCTGCTCGTCGGAGTCAAGCACCGTGAAGCCGTTGCCGAGGCGCTCGCGCAGGGCTTCCTTTACCTTATCAGCCTTGAAGCTGGCCCCCACGCGCACGTAGAAGGCCGTGCGCCGGTTGCCGTAGTTGAGCAGGCGCTGCGCAAAGCTCAGGGGCACAAACAGATAGCTATCGTCGAGGTGCTGCTCAATCTGGAAGATGCCGCCCGCCAGGATAGTCTCCTCGTTAAAGGCCTTTTCGGGATTGATATTGAGCGTTTTGCGGCCCGGTTCCTGGCGCGGATATAGCAGGCGCAGGGGTGCCAGGCGGTTGTCGAGGGTGATGCTGAGCTCGTGCTGCACGCCTTCGCCCACAAGGGAGTATTCGAGGTCGCCCCGGCGCAAGCGGTGGTCGCCGGCCCGCAGGTTGGAGTCGATGGGAATCTGGCCGAAGTAATTTTCGGATAACCCCCTCATTTTCACCACCATCTGGCGGTCGTGGTATTGCAGCAGGGCGTTGTCCTCAATCACCTCGGTGAGCAGGGCCACGCCGGGGGTATCCTGTATGCTGTTGATTAACAGCGTGTTAACTGGAAACGATTTGCCCTGCCGGGCCGCAATCACCAGGCTGGGGTCCGACTTGCCGTAGAGCGAGCGCACCAGGTCTTCGAGGCCATTGAACACCGAGAGCACGATGATGAGCGCCGCCGTGCCCACTGCCACGCCCACCATCGAAATGTTGGAGATGATAGTGATGATGTTGCGCTTTTTCTTGGACAAGAAATAACGGCGCGCAATGAGAAGGGGTACATTCACCGCAGATTCAAACTGATTTAGCAGATTTCGCAGATACGCTTGCTGCGCAAGCTGACTATGTGGGTGGAGTGGGCGGGTAGTTTTTGGGTTGGCTGGCTGGGAAATTCCGTGCCGGATGTGCTTACGTGGTAAAACGGGTTTTGACGAAGCGGCGGTATTGCAGGGAGGTGGTGCCGAAGTTGAGGAGCAGGCCAACCGGCAGGCGGTAGGCTTCGAGGTAGTTGACTACTTGGGCGAAATGGGTATCGGTTAGGTCGGCGGTGGCTTTTAGCTCAACAAGGATGGGCTTGTCGGTGGCGGGCCCATCCACCAGGAAATCGACCCGGCGGGTGCCAATTTGCTGCCCACGAAAGTAGATGGGCGTTTCTATTTCGCGCTGCGCGGCGACCTCCTCCCGCGCCAGCTCTATACCAAGCGCCCGCTGATAAATGACTTCCGGAAAGCCACTGCCCAGCAGCGAATGCACGCGCATGGCGCAGCCAATAATGCGGTGCGTCAGCGGGTTGTAAGCCGCCAGGTCCACCGACTGCGAAGCATAAGCGCCGTCCGGCTCTGCCACCATGCTGTCAACGGTCGTCCACTCATCAAGGGGCAGGTACATCATAGTCAAAACGAAGCAAGCTAAACTAAATCACCAGCCAATAAATCACCAGCCAAAACACGCGACGCCCCCAGCCAATCGGCTAGTCAGCCCCGCAGGGGCGTATCTGCGAAATCCGTTTAATCCGTTTGAATCTGCGGTCCGGGTTGAGTCTGCGGTTGGGTTATTTCCAGGCTTTTACGATGAGGCCGGTGCCCGAGTCGTGGGTATTGCGGGCATCGAACCAGTTGAGCAGCAGGCAGAACGGGAAGGTAATGGCATAATAGAAAGGTAAGAATAAGAAGAAAAGCCGCGACTTACCAAGCATCAAAATCGGGTATTTCATACTGAAGCGCCACGATACCTGGCCGGGCTCGCCGTAGCTATACCGCGCCTCAATGCGCTCGAAGCCCGCGGTGCGCAGCTTCTGCTGAATCTCGTGGAGGTTGTAGCCATCGCGCACGTGCTCCTCAATAAAGCTGGTTTCGGAGTCGGCGTGCACATCGGAGCCGCCCTGGTCGCTGGGCGTGGAAATGAGCAGCATGCCCCCGTCTTTGAGCGACGCGTGGATATTGCGAAACACCTCCACGTCTTCCAGAATGTGCTCCATCACGTCAACGGCCAGAGCCAGGTCGAAGGTGTTGGGTTGCTGGTACAGCACCAGGTCCTGCACCTCAAACTGCACCTGCGGCCGGCCAATGGCTTGGAAAAACCGGTTAGAATCGGCCACCTGCTCCTCCTTTACGTCCACGGCCAGGATGCGCCAGGTGTGGCTCAGGCCGCTGAGCCAGTAGCTGTACTGGCCGTAGCCGGCCCCGGCATCCAGGATGGCGAGCGGCTCGCGGGTGCGGCCCTTGGCCCACTGGCGCAGCTCGCGGTGCACGTGCCAGGTACGCAGCAGTAGTAAATCGAGCAGGCGATAAAACAAGCGCCGCAGCCACGGCGAGCGGTTGAACACATTGCCCAGGCTGCGCTTAATGGGGTCGTAGTACAAAGTGGTGAAGTGGTGAAATGGTGAGTTGGTGAGTTGGTGAATTGGTGAGTTCTTGACTTCTTGACTTAGAAAAACTCACTAGCTCACCATTTCACCAGCTCACTAATTGAACAAGCGCGGGCGGGGCGCTTCGGGGGCATCGCCGTCGTGCTCGTCGGCCTCGGGCGGGGCGGCCGGAATGTCGAGCTGGCTGAGCACCTGCTCCATGTGGGCGGCGTAGGCGGCGCTATCGTCGTGGAAGAAGGTAAGCTCGGGCACCACGCGCACCTGGGCCCGAATGCGCTTGCCCAGCGCAAAGCGAATTTCCTTGGTGTGCTCCTTGATGGCGGCCAGGCGCTCGGGCGCGTCGCCGCCGATGAGCAGGCTGAGGTGAATGCGGGCCACGGCGAGGTCGGGCGTCACTTTCACGCTGCTGATGCTGGGCACCAGCCCGCTGCCAAACAGGTGCGGCAGGTCGCGCTGAAGCACCTGGGCCAGCTCCTGCTGCAGCAGGCTAGCCATTTTTTGCTGTCGTTTGCTTTCCATAACTTCTTGGTAAACCACAAAGGTACGCCGCCCGGCAACGCGCCCGGCGTGCGGGCCAGCCGGCTTTCGCCCGCACCTTTGCGGGGCAAACTCACTTTTTTCTCGTGCTTCGCTTTTTCAAAAGCTCTCTGCCGGCGCAATTACTGGTGCTGCTGGCCCTAGTGCTGGCTTTGCGGCTGCCGCTGCTGTGGCTAGGATTGCCACTCACGGCCGCCGAGCTGCGCCTGCTGCTGCTGGGCGAGGGTGTGGCCGCCGGCGCCTGGCCCTACCGCGACCTTTACGACGGCACCGCGCCGCTGGCCGCCGCCGCTGCCGGCGTGCTGCAGCTGGCCTGGAGCCGGCCAGTGCTGCTGTACCGCACGGCCGCGCTGGGGCTGTTGCTGGTGCAGGCCCTGCGCTTCAACGCCGTGCTCAACCGGGCCGACGTGCACCCCGAGCGCGGCTACTTGGCAGCGCTCACCTACCTGGTGGTGGGCAGCCTCAGCACCGACCTCGATGCACTGTCGCCGCTGCTGCTGGGCCACACGTTTATTATCTTCGCCCTCAGCGCGTTGCTGCCTACCTCGCGGGAGGGCTACGACAACCGGCGGCTGTTTCGGGCGGGGTTCTTGGTGGGGCTGGCGGCGCTGTGCTACCTGCCGCTGGCCTTCTTTGTGCTGTTGGGTTTTTTCGCGGTGCTCATTTTTGCGGCCAGCTCCTTTCGGAGCGGCTTGCTGCTGGTGTGCGGGTTTTTATCGCCTTATGCGCTGGTAGCCACGGTGTTTCTCTACGTAGGCGCGCTGCCCGGCTTCAGCCTGATGCACCTGGAGCGGGGCCTGCGCCCCGCCGTGGCGGCCACCGATGGCCTGCCGCCCGCCGTGGCCTGGCCGCTGCTGGCCGGGGTGGCCGGGCTGCTGGGCTTGGCGCTGCTGCGCACGGCCGGTACTGCGCTGGGCCTGGTGTTTCAAGCCAAGTTTCGGCAGCTGATGCTGGTGTGGCTGGTGGTGGCGCTGGCCGTGCTGGCGGTGGGGCGCGGGCTGGCACCGGGCGCGTTGCTGCTGCTGCTGCCGCCGCTCACCTACTTCAGCTTGTTTTTGTGGCAGCGGCTGCCGGGCCGGGCCGGGTGGGCTCCCGAGCTGTTGTTTGTAGTGGTGTTGGGGCTGGTAGTGGTGATGCGCTACCGCAACCTGGTACCGGGCCTGCCCAGCCTGCTGCACCTGCCGGCCGAAAGCGCGTTTGCCCCGCAACCCAACCCGGCCTACCGGCGACTGGCGGCGGGCCAGCCGGTGCTGGTGCTGGGGCCCGACCGCCGGGCCTACCTCACGCACCCCGCCGCCCGGCCCTACCTCGACTGGCCCCTGGCAGAAGTCGACTTTGGCCACCTCACCGAGTATGCGGCCGTGGTGCGCGTGGGCCGCAGCCTCGGGCCCAAGCCCCCCACCTACATCCTCGACCAAAACCGGTTGCTGCCCCGCCTGCGCTACTTGCTGCCCGCCGTGTTTGGCCGCTACGAGCCGGTGCCCGGCGTGCCGGCGGCGTACCAACTGAAAAAGTGAGGTGGATTTCAAACGAGAGGCACTTATTCAGCACCGCCCTCCCAAAACCGCTTCGCTAGTAACGCATGATGAAAAAATAGTGCTAGGGAGTACGGCAATTAATGCTCATCATTCTATATTAGCTGCACTTTCTACAAACGCTTTTCAGTTGTTATGTCGTCGCAAGTGGTCGTACTTAAAAAAAGTAGTATAAGCTTGGGCTTATTAGTACTGCTAACCGGTGGGCTGGGCGGATGTGAAGAAAGAACAGTTGCTCCTGCTGCTGGGGTTATTGAAACGACCATCTTGCCCGCTGGGCAGGTAACGGCTGTTGTGGCCACTGCTGCTAATGGCCAAACGTACTCCGCGACCCCAGATGCAAACACTGGGCTATTTCGGTTCTCTTCGCTGCCGGCGGGAGCCTACGTGCTAACCTTCACTACAACAGTGGCTTACAAAACCCCGCTGCCCGTGCAGGTAACCGTAGCGGCGGGGGCTACCACCGTCCCGCACCTTTCCTTCCTTACTCGGGACCGTACTATAAGGGGCATTCTCACTTGGCAGGAGGGGGGTGTTACTTACCAGGCGGTAAACCTGCTTGGTGAGGTCAGCGACGAGCTCGTAGCCATTGATGGATACGTTTCTGCGGCCGGCGCGGGGCACGAAATGAGCTTTGTACTGCCAGGAGAATTTCAAGGTACGAAAATCTTTCAGGGGGTCGGCACCTATCCCGTGGGCGGGCAGCAATACCCGTTTGCCTCCTATACGTACACGCCTGGCCGCGATATGTGGAAATACTTTACGCCCTTTGCTGGCGGTGCCACGGGAAAAGTAACTATCACCCGCTACGATACGAAGGCCTTTACAATTGCCGGTACATTTGAGTACGAAGCGCAGGCTTTCTCCAACCCAGCGGGCACACCGGGAACAGTAAAAATTACGCAGGGCAGCTTTACTCTGACGTATTAGCTGGCGCAACTGCTCTCAGCTGAGCAAAACGACAACGCCCCACTGAGCTAGCTCAGTAGGGCGTTGTCGTGAAATAAACTGAATACTAAGTACTTACTCCCCCTTCGCTACCAGCAGGCCGGCGTTGAGCTTGGCAGCGCTGTTGCGGCGCACCACGCGGGCAATGTGGATGCTAAGCTCGTAGAGCAGCAAAATGGGAATGGTCACGATAATTTGAGCCGAGATGTCGGGCGGCGTGATGATGGCCGCGATAATGAGGATGACCACAATGGCGTGCTTGCGGTAGAGCGTCATCAGCTCGGGCGTGACGAGGCCGGCTTTGGCCAGGAAAAACACTATCATGGGCAGCTCAAACACGAAGGCGCA
>CAXTFI010000226.1:0-7766 GCA_964243255.1 uncultured Hymenobacter sp. | reverse complement strand
GGCCCAGCACGCGGGTGCTGCTGTTGCCGTTGCTGTAGAGGCCGCCCTCGGTGTATACCCGGTTCAGGTTGTATATCTTGTTGCCCTGCGAGCCCTGCACAAACACGTTGAGGTCGAAGCCTTTCCAGGTCACCGTGTTGTTCACGCCAAAGGTGAAGTTCGGGTTCGGGTTGCCGATGAAGCTGCGGTCAAGCTCATTGATAATACCGTCGCCGTTCATGTCCCGAAACTTGATGTCGCCGGGGGCCGTGCCGGTTTGCTGCTTGGCGTGGCTGTCAATCTCACCCTGGTTTTGGAACAAGCCATCGGCCACGTAGCCGTAGAACGAGCCCAGCGGCACGCCCTGGTCGTAGCGCACAATGGCCACCCCGGTGCGGGTGGTGGTGCCGTTGAAGGGCGTGGCCACGTTCAGGTTCTGAATCTTGTTGCGGTAGGCCGAGAACGTAAGGCCCGTGGTCCAGCTCACGCCCGTGGCGTTCACCAGGTTACGGGTGTTCAGCGCAATGTCGATGCCCCGGTTATTGGCCGAAATAGCGTTGGTTGGCACCGATTCATAAGTGCCTGATACATAAGGTGGGGGTACGTTGCTGATGAGGTTGGGTGAGCGGCGGTTATAGATATCCACCGACAGCTCGACCCGGTTGTCAAACAAACCCAGGTCCACCCCCAGGTTAGCCTGGTAGTTGTCTTCCCAGCGCAACAGCTGGTTGTCGGCGCGGGTAGGAGCGGCCCCGTTGAGCACGGTACCGTTGGCCCCGAAGGGATACGTGATGCCCGTGTTGATGGTGGCCAGGTAAGCGAAACGGCCGGCATTCAGGGGGTTGCCTACTTTGCCGTAGCCGCCCCGCAGCTTCAGGTTGCTGATGGTAGGAATGTCCTTGATGAAGCTTTCCTCCGAGAGGCGCCAGCCCAGCGAGCCGCCGGGGAAGAAGCCGAACTGGTAGCCGGGGGCAAACTGCGAGGTGCCGTCGTAGCGGGCGGTAGCCGTGAGCAGGTACTTGCCCGCAAACTCGTAGTTAACGCGCCCGAAGTAGCTGGCCAGCCGGTCGATGATGGGCGACACGCCCGTGCCGCCGTTGGTTACCGGGTACGCGGGGTTGGCCGACGGCCCGGCGTTGATAGTCTGGATATTGTTGTTGAGGTAGCCCGAGCGGTTGGCCGAGATGTACGAATACTGAAACTGCTGAGCCGACTGGCCCGCCAGCACCGTAAGGTGGTGCTTTTCGGCGATGGTGCGGTCATAAGTGGCCGTATTCTCGATAAGATACGTCGGGTTGTAGTTGCTCGACGAATAAGCACCGGCTACCGAGTTGCGGGGCGAGTTGGGGCCCAGCGACGGCGTGAACCCGTTGTTGTTGTCAAAAATGAGGTCGGCGCCCACATTGGTGCGGAAGCGCAGGCCCTTGAGCGGCTCTACTTCGGCAAAGAAGCTGCCGATTATCCGGTTGCGGCTGAATTTGGAGTTCGTTATCAGCGATTGCAGCACCGGGTTGGGCTCCACAAAGTTATCGGCCGTGGCGGTGGGCTCGTAGTATGTGCCGTTGGGGTTGTACACCGGGATGGTGGGCGGCAGCTGAATCACGTTGTTGAGCACCCCAAACTCGTCGTTGCCGGTGTTTAGCTGGCGGTCCTCCTGGTGCGTCACGGCCAGGCTGTTGCCCACCTTCACGTACTTATTGAGCTGCAAGTCGCCGTTGGCCCGAATCGTAAAGCGCTCAAAATTAGAGCCATTGAGCGTGCCATCCTGCTGAAAGTAGCCCGCACTCAGCGCGTAGCGCGCCTTGTCGCTGCCCCCATTGGCCGAAAGGTTATAGCTCTGGATTACGGCCGTGGGCCGAAACACTGCTTTCTGCCAATCGGTACTCACGGGCAGGTTGGCGGGGTCGGCGTACTTGGCGTTGATGGGCTGGCCCGCCGCCAGCAGGCTCTCGTTGTTGATGGTGGCGTACTGCTGCGAGTTGAGCAGGTCGAGGCGGCGCCACGCCTGCTGGAAGCCCCGGTAGCCGTCGAGCGAAATGTTGGCTACGCCCGCCTTGCCGCGCTTGGTAGTAATAATGACCACGCCATTGGCGGCGCGCACCCCATAGATGGCCGTAGCCGAGGCATCCTTGAGCACGTCGATGCTCTCGATGTCGTTGGGGTTGATGGAGTTAAGCTGATTTTCAACGGCGTAGCCATTGACATCGGACGAAGGCAGCGGGAAGCCATCGACCACGTAGAGCGGCGAGTTATTGCCCGCCGACGACACCCCCCGAATCCGCACCGACGTGCCCCCCGCCCCGCCCGGCGCCCCCGAGTTTTGGGTAACGGTGACGCCGGCCGCCCGGCCTTGCAGCGCCTGCGTCGCATCGGCCACCGGCTGGGTCGCTATCTCGCGGCCCGACACCGAAGAGATAGCGCCGGTCACATCGGATTTTTCCTGCGTGCCGTAGCCTACTACTACCACCTCGTTGAGGTCCTGGGCCGCTTCGCGCAGCGTCACGCGCAAGCCACCAGCATTGGCACTGGTGAGGAGCACCGACTGCGATACAAAGCCAACGTAGCTGAATAACAAGGTGCTGCCCTCGGGCGCCTCCAGGGTAAAGCTGCCATCGGCCCCGGTAGTGGTGCCGATGCTAGCGCCCCGCACGAGTACCGTTACGCCGGGCAGGCCAGTGCCATCGGCCCCCACTATTCGGCCGTGCACTGGAATAGTAGCGGCTGACTGGCGCGTTAAAGGTGTGGCAGCTTTAGTAGTAATCGGTGCGGCTAGCGTGAGACTGGGTGGCAGCCCGCAGGCCACTACTACCGCCGAGCGGCGGAGCAGCCAACCCATAGGGTATAACTTTTTATTCATGAAAAACGGGTGGGAAAAAGACCTAGTGCAGCAAGTGTACCCCAAAGCTAAGTTGGTGTGTTAAGCAAATGCAAGCTTAAAAAGTGCTCTCCCAGGCTGCAAACGGCGGTTTTAGGTCGTTTGATAATTTGGCTGTTACGCTTACCACACAAGCCCCTACTGAACATTACGCGGCTGGCAAGGACTACAAGCACTATTGTATTAGCCGCTTAGTTGGCTAAAAAACAACGCGCCCACCCCCATCTTTTTTTGTAAAAAGACGGGGGTAGGCGCTTCTGCTACCTAGTAGCTACTAGGCGGGCTCCCAATCGTTGCCGATAGCTCCGGCCGCGGGCTTATGCCTCGTCGCTTACGTCGGACAGTTCTTCCTGCTCCACTTCGGTGGTGGCATCGAGCAGCACATGCGTCCAGGGTTCATGGTCCTCAAAATCGGGGGCCTGACTGCGGCGCTGGAGGGCGGCCAGCACTTTTTGAGCGAAGGCCCAGCTGGTAGCGGGGCGTAGCTCCAGCACCCGCGCCAGCTCGGCTGGGGCGTAGCGGCCCCGGTGAGTGTGCAGTAGGAAAACAGCGTATAAAGCCTTAACAATGGGGAACTTGCATTTTTGGAGCAGGGTGCCCGTGGTAGCCGACTCGACGTAGCGGCAGCGGGTGCAGCGCCGGGCAAAGGGCTCGCGGGCCTCGCAGCTCTTCTCGTGGCCGCACTTACGGCACTGGTAGCCATCTTGCCACTTCAGGTGGGCGAGGTAGCGCAGGCAGGCGTCTTTGTCGGGATACAGTTGGCTGAACTCACCAAAGTCGAAATCGCGGGCTTGCAGGCGCGCCTCCTTCTGGTCTTGCAGGTCGCGGTGCAAGTTGCGGTTGAGCTGCTCGATGGCCGCCGATTGCAAGGCCAGCAGGCTGTTGGTTTCGAGCAGCTCGCGGTTTTGGTCGGCAATGGTATCGTTTTGCTGGCGCAGCTCGTCGGTGCGGCGGGCCACCAGAGCCTCCAGCTCAGTATTGAGCTGGTCCTTAAGGGCTTGGTTTTCGCGCAGCTGGTCCACGAGCTGGTCCTGGGCCTGGTGGCGCTTACGCAGCTGCTTAAGCAAACGGCGCTGCGTATCCAAGGTGGTGTCCATCAAGCCCTTAATCTTGTCGGCCAGGGCGTAGCTGAGTACGGCTACCTCCACCACAAACGCCACGTTGAGGCTGTATACGGTGTAGGCATTGTTATAAAAATCAATGCCTAGCTTGCGGCTGATGAGAAAAGCTAAGCTGCCCGCTACCAGCGCCTGGGCCAGCAGCAGGTAGCGCGCCGGCCGCAGCCCCCCCCGGTAAGCCCGCCAGGCGGCGTAGTATAGTAACCCATACGGCAGCAGGTACAGCCAGAAGCTGAACCCCGAATGCACGGCGGCCACGTCGAGCACCAGCAGCGCCCCGCTCAGCGATACTACCCAGCGAATGGCGCGGTCGAGGGCCGGCAGCCGCACCGCCGTGTCAAGAAATGAGCGGGCATATTGCCCAAAAGCCAACAGCAGCAACACGGGCGCCGCCGCCCCAATAAAGTGGTTGAGTTGCGCGCTGCCCGACCACAGGTACTGAAAGCCCAGCCCGTCTTCCGACAGAAATAGCAGCGCCCCACTCAGCACGTAGAGCACGTAGTAGAGGTACGACTTTTCCTGAAGAAAGAAATACAGGAACAAGTTGTAAACCAACATGATAAAGAGCACGCCGTAGAAGCTGCCGAGCAACCAGTATTGCAGGCTCATTTCGGGGAGCAGGCCGGGCCCGCTGTGCAGCATGGCCCGAAAGCTGGTCGGCGTATCGGAGTGCAGGCGCAGGTAGTACGTCACGGGTTGGCCGTGGCGCAGGGCCAGGTCAAACAGGAAGTTCTTGTAGGGCAGGGGCCGGGTGGCAAACGGGTAGTTGGCCCCGGTTACTACGCTGTCGTAGGCCAGGGCCTGGCCCACCCCGGCCGCGGGCACCGGCCGAAACAGCGTGGCCGAGCCAATATGCGAGTCGTAAAGCTCGAGGTACCAGTCGTTGGCCGGCCCACCGTCGGCCCGCACGGTAAAGCGCAGCCAGTACGTGCTGCGCGGGTGCTGAATATTGGGTGGCTGGCCGGTACCAGCCTGCGTCACAAAGTGCCCCGACCAGGCGGGGCTGCTCACGGTGCGCAGCGGCAAGCGGCCGCTGGGGTCCTCAAATACGCTGTAAAAGCGGTCTTGCAGGTACTGCGCCGGCTGGGCCGGGGCGGCCACCAGCGTGGCTTGGGGTGGGGGGGTGGCGGTGGCCGGCTGGCCCAGCAATAGGATTAGAAGCCAAGCCAAGCCGGCCCAGCATAAGCCGGGCCTGGTGCCGCCGGCCCAGCGGGCCAGCCGGCAAAGCGGCGAGTGAAAAAGTAGCAAGAACAGCGTGCGTTTGGGTGGGAGGGAAGCGCGCGAGGAGGCAAGTAAGTAAAAGTAGCCACAAAAAGCGGCGGGCCGGGCGGCGAAAGCCGGGCCGCAGTCGGCACAATCGGCCCGGTGGTCGGGCGCGGGCGGTGGGGGGCGGCGGGCCGGCTACTTTTGGCGTGCTTATTTCTACCGGGTTCTCATGTCTGCTTTTCCCTTCCAGCGTTTTCTTACGCCGCTCATCCACGTGCTGGCGTGGGGGCTGCTGGCCCTCACGCTGTTGCTGTTTCAGCCCATGCAGGGCCGGGTGGTGCTGCCCCCGCAGTACTGGGTGCGGCAGGGGGCGCTGCTGGTGCTGTGGCTGGCGGCGTTCTACGTCACTACCCGGCTGAGCGTGCCGCGCCTGCTGCTGCGCGGGCGCACGGGTTGGTTTGTGCTGGCCCTGGCGGCCACGGCGGTGGCCATCACGCTGCTGGGGCGGTTTTTGGAAAGCACCCTGCACCTCACCGAGCTGATGCGGCAGGCCTTTCACGCGGCGGAGGAGGCCGGGCGGCGCGGCCCGGCGCCGGGCGCGCAGCCGCGGCCGCCGCGCGGCAGCCGCTTCGATTTGGTGAGCCTGCTCATTACGCTGCTGGTGCTGGGCATTGGCACGGCCATTACGGTGGTGCAGCACTGGCAGCAGGAGGCCCGCCTGCGCGAGCGCCTCGACCAGCAGCGCGTGGAGGCCGAGCTGAGCTTGCTCAAGGCCCAAATCAACCCGCACTTCTTCTTCAACACCCTCAACAACATCTACTCGCTCACGCTCATTGATGGCGAGCGGGCGCGGGCGGCGCTGCACCGCCTCTCGCGCATGATGCGCTACGTGCTCTACGACACGGCCTCGGGCCACGCCCAGCTTAGCCAGGAAGTGGCTTTTATTCAGGACTATATCACCCTGATGCAGCTGCGCCTCACCGACCGCGTGCAGGTGACTTTTGAGCATCCCGAGCCGGTGCGCGAGGTGCTCATTGCGCCCATGATGCTGCTGCCATTCGTGGAGAATGCCTTTAAGCACGGCGTGGCGGCCACCGCGCCCAGCCACATCTACATTGGCCTGCGTCAGCCCACACCCGGCCAGCTCGAAATCGACGTGCGCAACACGCTTTTTGCCAAGCCCAGCACCGACCTGGCCGGCTCCAACGGCATCGGCCTCACCAACACCCGCCGCCGCCTCGACCTGCTCTATCCCGGCCGCTATACCCTGCAAGTGACCGAGCACACGCCGGCCAATGAATTTGAGGTAAAGCTAAGTATCGAGGTGGCTGGCTGATTGCCAGTGGGTAGCGTAAGTTGTTGGTGCGTAGGTGTACAGTAAAAGCACGTCCTGCTCATCTGGCGTCCGCTTGCCGAAGCATCTCGCTCGCTTCGTTGACCCGTAGGCCAGCATAGCTAACGATTGAGTTAGTACACTACGCGAGATGCTTCGGCAAGCGGACGCCAGATGAGCAGGACGTTCGTTTAACTCACCATTCACCACTCACACTTAAAAGAGCATGACCCCCATCACCTGCATCGCCGTCGACGACGAGCCCCTGGCCCTGGCCCTCCTCTGCACCTTTATTGAGCAAACGCCTTTTTTGCGGCTGGTGGGCCGCTACGGCAGCGGCGTGGAGGCCCTGCAAGGCCTGCACGAGCTCACCGATAAGGTAGAAGTGGCCTTTCTCGACATTCAGATGCAGGAGCTCACCGGCCTGGAGCTGGCGCGGGTGCTGGGCCAGCAGGCCGCGCCGCCGCGCATCGTGTTCACCACCGCGTTTCCGCAGTATGCCCTGGAGGGCTACAAGGTCGATGCCCTCGACTACCTGGTGAAGCCCTTTAACTACGAGGAGTTTCTGCGGGCCGCCAGCAAGGCCCGCGCCTACGCCGAGCTCACCCACGCCAGCACCGAAACCGCTCCACCGCTCCCGCCCACCGCCGCCGAGGAGGAGCACATTTTTCTGAAAGTGGAGTACCAGCTCGTGCGCGTGTCGCTCAGCGATATCTTGTACGTGGAGGGCCTCAAAGACTACGTGAAGGTGCACCTCAAGAGCACGCCGCGCGCGCTGCTCTCGCTGATGAGCCTGCGGGCGATGGAAGAAAAGCTGCCCGCCCGGCGCTTCCTGCGCATCCACCGCTCCTTCATCGTGGCCCTCGACAAGATTGAGGCCGTGCGCCGCCTCACCGTGCAAATCGGCCCCGAAACCATCCCCGTGGGCGAGCAATACAAGGAGGCATTCACGCAGTTCTTGAGCCGCTGGAGCTAGGGGGTGACGACGCTGTATGCACAGCGCTAACTAGCTCAAAAAGAACGTCATGCAGACCGCAGGGAAGCATCTCGCTCGACTCGCTGGATTGTAATCCCAACGGCGCGAGCGAGATGCTTCCCTGCGGTCTGCATGACGTTCCGACCCTCAAACACCCCCTACGCTCCCAGGCCATGAAAAAGCCCCGCACAATACTTGTGCGGGGCTTTTTGCTAGCGGAAAGCAGGCTATTACGTACTGCGTCAAAAACAAACAAGTAGTCGTTCTAACGTTCGCCTC
>CAXTFI010000225.1:0-7864 GCA_964243255.1 uncultured Hymenobacter sp. | reverse complement strand
GCCGCCCGCATGACGCCCGCCCTCATCGACTACGTGAAGGCCCATCCGCGCTGGCAGGTGTCGCTCCAAACCCACAAATACCTCGACATTCCGTAGCTTTATTCCGGTACCCAATTAAGTGAGAACGTCATGCTGAGCTTGCCGAAGCATCTCGCGTGCAGCAGTAACTTCAATCGGTTAATGGTTGAGTTTACTACCCCACGCGAGATGCTTCGGCAAGCTCAGCATGACGTTCTGGTTTTAGCTGATTACCACAACTTTATCTTTCCATGCTGCAAAAATTCCTGCTGGGCTGCGGCCTGCTTAGCTGCCTGGCCACCGCGCCCGCGCTGGCTCAGCAAGCCCCGCCTACCATCACCGACAGCAAGGCGCGCAGCCTCTACGAAAAGGCGCAAACCCTCTACTACCGCGACCGCCAGCCCCAGCAGGCGCTGCTGGTGTGGCAGCAGCTCACCGACAAATACCCCGACTACGGCGACCCGTTCCTGCGCAAGGCCTCGCTGCTGACCATCATCGGCGACCACCCCGGCGCGCTGCAAGCCTACAAAACCGGCCTCGGTAAGCTGCCCGTAGAGCCGGCCCGCGCTGGCGACTACCTCGTGCTGGGCAAGCTGGCCGCCGAGGTGGGCGACTACGCCACCATGCGCTCGGCCTATACCAACTACCTCAGCACCAGCCCCGCCAATAAAAACCAGGTGGCGCTGGCCAAGCTGCAGCTGCAAAACTGCGACTTTGCCGCCACCGCCATGGCTCACCCCACCGGCCCCACCCCCGAGCGCCTGCCGGCTCCGCTCAACCAGTTTCGCAGCCAGTACTTTCCGGTGCTCACGGCCGATAATAAGTCGCTGATTTTCACCACCCAGCGCACGCCCGAGAAGCTGGGCCAGGAAAACGAGGACGTCTTTATCAGCGCCGTGGCGGCCGATGGCACGTTTGGGGTGCCGCAGTCGATTTCGCCGGTTATCAACTCGCGCGAGAACGAGGGCACGGCCACCATCTCGGGCGATGGCAACACGCTGGTATTCACCAGCTGCGGGCGGCCGGGCGGCGTGGGCAACTGCGACCTCTACATCTCGCGCCGGCGCGGCAACCAGTGGACGGCCCCGCGCAACCTGGGCCTGCTGGTCAATTCCAAGGCCTGGGACTCGCAGCCCTCGCTCTCGGCCGATGGGCGCACGCTCTACTTCTCGTCGCAGCGCGGCGGCGGCCTGGGCGGCTACGACCTCTACGTGAGCAGCGTGGGCGCCGATGGCAGCTGGGGCCAGGCCCGCAACCTGGGCGCACCCATCAACACGGCCGGCGACGACCTGGCGCCCTTCATCCACGCCAGCGGCACCACGCTCTACTACGCCACCAACGGCCGGGTGGGCCTGGGCAGCAGCGACATCTTCCGCGCCGAGCTCGATGCCCAAGGCCAGTGGAGTGCCCCGCGCAACCTGGGCTACCCGCTCAACACCTTCGCCAACGAGGCGTCGCTATTCATTTCCTCCGACAATAAGCGCCTCTACTGCACCCGCGCCGAGCCCGGCCGGCCCGGCGAGCCGGCCGGCATCACGCCGCCCATCGTGCTCTACGGCAGCGAGGTGCCCGCCAGCGTGCGGGCCCGCGAAACCAGCACCTACACCCAGGGCCGGGTGTTCGATGCCCTCACCAAGAAGCCGCTCAACGCCATGGTGCAGCTCTTCGACCTCGGCACCAACGCCCTCACCCAGCAAGTGTACTCCGACGCCGAAACTGGCCAGTACACGGCCGTACTCAACGAAGGTCGCGCCTACGCCATGTACGCCAGCGCGCCGGGCTATCTGCTTAAAAGCCTGAGTTTTGACTACTCAGTGCCCCAGAAGTTTGACCCGCTTACGCTGGACATCTACCTCGACCCGGCCAAAAGCGGCCGTAGTGCCGTGCTCAACAACCTGTTTTTCGACTCCAACCAAGCCGTGCTCAAGCCCCGCTCGCGCACCGAACTGGACCGCTTGGTCGATTTCCTGCACCAGGACCCCAGCCTGCGCGTGGAAATAGCCGGCCATACTGACAACGTGGGCAAGCCCGCCGATAACCTGGCCCTGAGCCAGCGCCGCGCCCAGGCCGTGCTCACCTACCTCACCGGCCACGGCGTGCCCGCCAGCCGCCTCCGCGCCCACGGCTACGGGGCCGCCAAGCCCCTGACCGCCAACGATTCGGAAGCTCACCGGGCCCAAAACCGCCGCATTGAGCTGCAAATCCTGTGAAAAACGTACTTCAAGTGATGCTTTAAGCCACAGATTTTGAAGCCCGAGTCCGGCTTTATCGCTTAAAGCAAGGCTTGAAGACAATGAAAATTTAGTAGGATTTATCCAATAAGCACTAGTGCCCGCCAAAGTGCGGGCATTTTTTTTAACTGAATACGTACTTTTTTTAAAAGCAATAATCTGTTATAAATCAGCTGGTTGTAAAGTACTCAAAAAATGGGTTGATTCAAAAAGTACTACATCGACGAGGTTTCGTCCTAAGTGAAAAATTAGCGTAGGTTTGGAACAGTTCCGAGTGCTACCACAGTGCTGGCTTGCTGCTCGGTCTTCAGCCGACCACCATTTTTTCACTTCCAACCTTTTTTACCATGCACAACCTGTTTGCTGCCGCTTGCCTCACGGCTAGCCTCGCTACCGTTCCGGCTCATAAGAAGCAGCCCGGCGATGACTACCCCAAATCGGTTCAGGTGCGGGCTACTACGCTCACCCAGGCGCTGGCCCACCGCATTCACCTCAACGAAGGCCAGTACGTGCGCATCAAGCACCTGCACCTGCAGTACCTTAATGAGCGCCGCGAATTGGAGCAGTCGCTGGCCGGCACCCCCGCCGCCGACCGCGACGCCCAGCTAGCCGCCGCGCAGCTCCACTACGAGCAGTCGCTCAACGACCTGTTGCGCCCCGACCAGCGCGTGGCCTACCAGCAGCTGCGCGCCAACTTCACGGCCCACCGCCTCTAGGTAACTTCATCCTAATTTCCCGGCACCGCTGGCCCACTGCCGGCCAGTGGTGCTGCGGGAATATGCTCGCAACCATGAAAAAATTTGAGTATCAACTACTCGATTCCAATAGCAGCCTGTTTAAGGGCATCGATTACAAAGAGCTTTACGACCAGCTTAATCGGCTGGGCAGCCAGGGTTGGGAGGTAATATCAACGGTTAGCCTAACATCTGGTGGCCAAACGACGAGCCTGCTTACCACCCTTAAGCGCGAGCTAGGGTAGGAGCCAAAAAAGCCAGCCTACCCGCAGGCAGACTGGCTAATTCGATGCGTAACGACGCTAGACTAGCGAGCCGTCATGGGCACGTAGTCGCGCTCGGTTTCGCCCACGTAAATCTGGCGGGGGCGGCCGATGGGCTCCTTGTTTTCGCGCATCTCCTTCCACTGGGCAATCCAGCCGGGAAGGCGGCCCAGGGCAAACATCACGGTAAACATCTCGGTGGGAATGCCGAGTGCTTTGTAGATGATACCCGAGTAGAAGTCCACGTTCGGGTAGAGCTTACGCTCGATGAAGTACTGGTCGGTGAGAGCAGCTTGCTCCAGCTCCTGCGCTATTTTCAGTAAGGGGCTGTTTTCCAGGCCCAAAGCCTTAAGTACCTCATCAGCAGCCACTTTAATGATTTTGGCGCGCGGGTCGAAGTTCTTGTACACCCGGTGGCCGAAGCCCATGAGGCGGAACGGGTCGTTCTTGTCCTTGGCCTTGGCGATGAACTTGCTGGTGTCGCCACCGTCGCGCTCAATGGCTTCAAGCATCTCAATTACCTCCTGGTTGGCGCCGCCGTGCAAGGGGCCCCACAGCGCGTTGATGCCCGCCGATACCGAGCCGTAGAGACTGGCATTGGCTGAGCCCACGAGGCGCACGGTGCTGGTCGAGCAGTTCTGCTCGTGGTCGGCGTGCAGGATGAGCAGCTTGTTGATGGCGGCCACCACTACCGGGTTGACTTCATACTTCTCGGTGGGGAAGCTGAACATCATGTACAGGAAGTTGGCGCAGTAGTCGAGGTCGTTGCGCGGGTAGTTGAGCGGGTGGCCCACCGAATTCTTGTAGGTCCAGGCCGCGATGGTGCTCATCTTGGCCATGAGGCGCACGATAGTCAGGTCGACGTCGGCCGCGCTTTGGTTGGGGTTGAGGCTGTCGGGGTAAAAGCCGGTGAGCACGCAGGTGAGGCTACTCAGAATGGCCATCGGGTGGGTGGCACTCGGGAAGCCGTCGAAAATCTTGCGAATGTCCTCGTGCACCAGCGTGTGCTTGGTGATTTGGCCGCTAAAGTCCTGCAGTTCCGCTTCCGTAGGCAGGTGGCCGTAAATGAGCAGGTAGGCGACTTCCAGAAAGCTCGACTTTTCGGCCAGCTGCTCAATGGGGTAGCCGCGGTAGCGCAAAATGCCTTCCTCGCCGTCGAGAAAAGTAATGGCGCTCTTGGTGGCGCCGGTGTTTTTGTAGCCCGAATCGAGGGTTACGTAGCCAGTCTGGTCGCGCAGCTTGCCAATATCAAAGGCTTTTTCGTGCTCGGCGCCCTCAAAGATGGGCAGGGTAATGGACTGGCCGCCCGGAAGGTTAAGTTCAGCAGTTTCTGCCATTGGTTGGGTAGGATGGGGAAGTGAGTTAGCCGCCTATTTCGAGCGCGAAGCTACGGCCCAGGCGGTGAGCCGGGAAACTTTTGCCCGGCCGCTGGCGGCTATACTACAACGCAAGCCGGGCGGAGGTTTCCGTAAGTAGCACAGTTTGGGCCCGCAAAGCGACCCGGCAACGTTTGCGCCGATTTATTGCCCGCAAAGCGGCCGGCGCTATTTGCCGATGCAAAACTGCGTGAAAATACTCGTCAGCAGGTCGTCGGAGGAAATCTCGCCCGTTATCTCACCCAGGGCGCTCAGGGCGTGGCGCAGGTCGGCGGCCAGCAACTCGGTGCCCCGCCCTTCGTCGAGGCCCTGGCGCACGGCCGCCAGGTGCTCGGCGGCCCGCTCCAAGGCGCGGGCGTGGCGCACGTTGGTGACGATGGTAGCCGTGCCGGTAGTAGCCAGCCCCGCACCCCGCACCTGCGCCAGCAGGGCCGCCTGCAGCTCATCGAGCTCCTCTCGCTGGCTGGCCGCAATAAAGACCACCGGCGGCGCTAGCGTCTGCTGACCGCCATTAGGAATTGATAACTGATAATTGCTAACCGATAACTGAGAAGCCAGGTCGCGCTTATTGCCCACGGCTAGCACGGGCAATTTAGGCAACGTTGCGGTCAGCTCGGCAATATCAGCCTGCACCTCGCTAGGAGTCAGCTCGGTAAGGTCAAACAGGTAAAGTAGCAGCGCCGCCTGGCCGATGCGCTCGCGGGTGCGGCGCACGCCAATGGCCTCTACCTCGTCGGCGGGGTTGTCGCGCAGGCCAGCCGTGTCCACGAAGCGAAAGCGCAGGCCGTCGATACTCACCTCATCCTCAATAAAATCGCGCGTGGTGCCCGGAATGGCCGACACGATTGCTCGCTCCTCGCGCAGCAGCGCGTTGAGCAGCGTCGACTTGCCGGCATTGGGCCGCCCGGCAATCACGGTGGTGATGCCGTTTTTAATTACGTTGCCCAACTCAAACGAGCGCAGCAGGCCCCGCACCACGCCCGTGACCTCGGCCAGCAGCCGCGCCAGCCCGGTGCGGTCGGCAAATTCCACGTCCTCCTCGCCAAAGTCCAGTTCCAGCTCCAACAAAGAGGCAAACTTCACGAGCTGCGCCCGCAAGCCCCGCAGCTCGTCGGAAAAACCACCCCGCAGCTGATTCAGCGCCACCTGGTGGCTCAGGGCCGAGTCGGCGGCGATGAGGTCGGCCACGGCCTCGGCCTGGGCCAGGTCGAGCGCCCCGTTGAGGAAGGCGCGCTTGGTAAACTCGCCCGCTTCGGCCAGGCGGGCGCCTTGGCGCAGCAGCGCCGCCAGCACCTGGCGCACAATAAAGTCGGAGCCGTGGCCCGAAATTTCCACCACGTCTTCGCGGGTGTAGGAGCGGGGCCCGCGGTAAAGCGCCACTACTACTTCGTCCAGCACCTGGGTGGTGCCCGGCTCGCGCAGCGTGCCGTAGTGCAGGGTGTGGCCGGGCTGGGCCGCCAGGTTTTTCTTCGAGAAAAGCGCCTGGGTGATGCTGACCGCCTCCGGGCCCGACAACCGGACCACCGCCAGCGCGCCCACGCCGGGTGGGGTTGAGAGCGCAACAATCGTATCGGAGTAGCTGGCGGCAGGCATCAGGCAGTAAACAAGTTGCGGCCCACTTCGGCCGAAATCAGCACGGTGCGCTCCTCATTGATGCACAGTTCCAAGGAGTTATCGAAGGCCACTCGGTCCAGCACCTGCACCTGGGCCCCCAACAGCAAGCCCACCTTATCGAGGTATTGCAGGAAGGGGGGCGAGGTGTCCTTCACGGCCGCCAGCGTGCCGCACTCACCCACGGCCAGCTCGGCCAGCAGGCGGTGGGCGGGGCGGCGCACGGCCCCGTCCTCCGCCGGGATGGGGTCGCCGTGCGGGTCGAGGGTCGGGAAGTTCAGGAACGCATCGAGGCGGCGCATGAGCAGCGGCGACTGCACGTGCTCCAGCTCCTCGGCCACGTCGTGCACCTCATCCCAGCTAAAGCCCAGCTGCTGCACCAAAAACACCTCCCACAGCCGGTGCTTGCGCACGGTGAGCAGCGCCAGGCGGCGGCCTTCCGCCGTGAGGCGCACGCCGCGGTACTTCTCGTACTCCAGCAGCTCCTTCTCGGCCAGGCGGCGCAGCATGTCCGTAACGGAGGCGGCGCGGGTGCTGAGGGCCGCCGCAATGCGGTTGGTGCTCACATCCTGCCCCGGCTCGGCCTCGGCCAGCTTATAAATGGTTTTGAGATAGTTTTCCTCGGTGTGGCTGGGCATTCAGTAGTGCGGTAAGCTTTAGCTTGCCGTTGGAGTACATGGATAACGAGCTGAGTGGCAAGCTAAAGCTTACCGCACAAACTCACCACTTAATGAGCGCCGAAGCCCAGGTGAAGCCCGAGCCAAACGCGGCCAGGCACACCAGGTCGCCGCGCTTGATGCGGCCTTCCGCCACGGCTTCGCTTAAAGCAATGGGAATGCTGGCGGCCGTGGTATTGCCGTAGCGCTGGATGTTGCTGAACACCTTCTCGTCGGGCAGGCCCATTTTCTGCTGCACGTACTGCGTGATGCGCAGGTTGGCCTGGTGCGGGATGAGCAGGTCGATGTCGGCGGGCTGGTAGTTGTTCTGGTCCAGCGCCTCCTTAATCACCTGCGGGAAGCGCACTACGGCGTGTTTAAACACGTTCTGGCCGTTCATGTACGGGTACATATCCTGCTCATTGGCAATGGCATAGCTCACGCGGCCCTCGCGGTTGGAGCCCGGCTCCTTCACAATCAGCTCTTCGGCAAACTCGCCCTGCGCGTGCAGGTGGGTGCTCAAGATACCGTGGCCCTCGGTGCGCGCCGGGCGCAGCACCACGGCCCCCGCGCCATCGCCAAAAATGACCGATACGGCCCGGCCGCGCGTGCTTTTATCGAGGCCGGAGGAGTGAATCTCGGAGCCCACTACCAGCACCGTGTCGTACATGCCGGTGCGCACAAACTGGTCGGCCACCGACAGCCCGTAGATGAAGCCCGAGCACTGGTTGCGCACGTCGAGGGCGGGCACGTTGCCGGTCATGCCCAGCTCGCGCTGCATGAGCACGCCCGAGCCCGGAAAGAAGTAATCGGGTGATAAGGTGGCAAATACGATAAGCTGCACATCGTCCACGGTGAGGCCGGCGTTGGCCAGGGCGCGGCGGGCGGCTTCGGCGCCCATGCCGGCGGTAGTGTCCTTACCTTCCTCAAACCAGCGCCGCTCCTGAATGCCGGTGCGCTCCTGAATCCAGGCAT
>CAXTFI010000224.1:0-7902 GCA_964243255.1 uncultured Hymenobacter sp. | reverse complement strand
CAGCATCGAAGGCGTGCAGGGGCTGGCCCAGCTCGTGCAGCACGAAGTTGGTCACATCCACCACGTTGTTAATCGGCGAGAGGCCGATGCTGCGCAGCCGGCGCTGGAGCCACTCGGGCGAGGGGCCCACGGTGATATTATCCAGCAGCAGGCCGGCGTAGCGCGGGCAGGCCTGGTCGTCTTCAATCATCACGGCGATGTTGTCGCCGCTGGCGGGCGCGGCAAAGGCGCTCACATCGGGCAAATACGCGGGCTGGCCCAGCAGGGCGCGCAGCTCGCGGGCCACGCCGTAGTGCGAGGCGGCATCGGCGCGGTTGGGCGTGAGGCCGATTTCGAGCACCGTGTCGGTACCCAGGCCGAAGTAGTCGGCGGCGGGCGTGCCGTCGGGCAGGTCGGTGTCGAGCACCAGTATGCCGGCGTGCGACTGGCCCAGGCCGATTTCGTCCTCGGCGCAAATCATGCCTTCGGAGGCCACCCCGCGGATTTTCGACTTTTTGATTTTGAACGGCTCGCCCGCGCTGGGGTACAGCGTGGCGCCTTCCAGGGCCACTACCACGCGCTGGCCGGCGGCCACGTTGGGAGCGCCGCACACGATTTGGCGGGGGGTGGCGTCGCCCACGGCCACGGTGGTGAGGCTCAGCTTATCGGCGTCGGGGTGGCGCTCGCAGGTGAGCACGGTGCCCAGCACCACGCCGCGCAAGCCGCCGGGTATGCGGTCGAGGTCTGCCAGGCCCTCCACTTCGAGGCCAGAGCCGGTGAGCAGGGCGGCCACCTCATTGGCGGGCAACGCGGTGGGAAACAAGGTTTTGAGCCAGTCGAAGGAGATAGTCATGCTACAAAGGGCCGGCGCTGGAGGGGCCGGGCACGGGCGGCAAAGGTACTGGCTGTTTACAAGTAGGCAGTTTAGTCAACCATTTTGTTGCTCCCGCTGCTGCGGATGCTCAGCCGCTCCCCTTCTTACTGCTAAAAGCTCCGCCCTGCTGGCGCAGCCGCTGGTATTGCGCGCTACTACTTCTGGCGTGGCTAGGGCTGCGCCAGCTGCTCGCCGGCTCGCACGGCCACCGTGAGGCGGTTGTCGGCGGGCGGCCTGGGGCAGCTATACTCGTGGTTGTAGGCGCAAAAGGGACTGTACGCCGCGTTAAAATCCAGGGTGATTTCGGTGGCCGTGGGGGCAGGCAGGGCCAGGTCGAGGTAGCGGCCGCCGGCGTAGGTCTGCTGGCCGTTGGTGGGGTCGGTGAAGGGCACAAACAGCTCATTGGTAGCCCCTTGCTTTTGCAGCAGCCCCAGCTTCTGGGGCTGGCCGCCCAGCTCAAACTCGGCGGTGCCCCAGCGCACGTAGGCATCGGCCGAGCCGCGGGTGAGGGCCAGCGGCAGCGGGGCCAGGGCGGCCGCCCGCGTCAGGCGCGCCACCACGCGGTAGGCCGCGTCGGGCCCGTAGTAGCGCAGCCCGCCAAACGCCGCCCGCTGCCCGGCCGGAATAGGCGAGGTGTCGGCCGTGCGGAAGGCGGCGTCTTTTTGCAGGCGCGCCTGGCGCACCTTAGCTAGGTAAGCGGGGTCGGGGGCGCTGGCGGCGGGCGCGCCGGCCGAGCCTTGCCAGCTGTAATAGAAGAGGCCGACTACGGCTAGCAACACAATGGCTATTAGTATTTTACGCATGATGAGAATGTAACGTAAGCTTTAGCTTGCGAGCGAGCGCCAGCGAGCAGCTTGCGCCTAGGCCAGGTGGCGCGGTCATGCCTGCTCGCTGGCGCTCGCTCGCAAGCTAAAGCTTACGTTACAACCGTTACAGCATGCCTTCGTCGGCGAAGCTGTAGTAGCCGTTGTCGGTGTAGATGAGGTGGTCGAGGATGGGCAGGTCGAGAAAATTACCGGCTTCCTTGAGCTTTTTGGTGAGGCTGATGTCGGCGCCGCTGGGCTGGCGGTTGCCACTGGGGTGGTTGTGCACCAGAATGATGCTGCTGGCCAGGTTTTCGAGGGCCTGCTTGAAAATGAGCTTGGGGTCGGCCACGGTGCCGGCCACGCCGCCGCTGCTGATTTTTTCCTGCCGCATCACCACGTTGGCGCGGTTGAGCAGTATCACCCAAAACTCTTCGTGGGGCAGGTCTTGCAGGGCCGGCCGCACCAGCTGGTAGATGTCGCGCGAGCTGGTGATGGTGGTGCGGCGGCCCGCACCCTGCTCTTTGCGGCGGCGGCCCAGCTCCAGGGCGGCTACTACCGTAATGGCCTTGGCCGGCCCCACGCCGGGGTGGCGGCACAGCTGCTTGATGCTAAGGCGCGCCAGCTCATTGAGGTCATTATCAACGCCTTGCAGCATGAGCATACCCACATCCACGGCCGTGAGCTTGGTGGTGCCCGAGCCCAATAAGATGGCAATCAGCTCGGCGTCGGAGAGGGCGGCGCGGCCCTTCTGCACCATTTTTTCGCGGGGGCGGTCTTCCTCAGCCCAGCTCTTGATGCCGAAGCTGGCGGGCGGGGCGTAGGGTGCGGCGGCCGGCAGGTCGGCGGCGGCGTCGTGGAGAGGCGGGGCAGCGGAAGGCATTTGCAAGCTCAAGTATAGCGGCAAGGTAAAATAAAATCCCCGGCCGCACGTCAGCCCGGCCCGCCACCGCGCGTTGCCAAACCTAAACCGGCGGCCGGCCGTTTGGCTTTTCGTATGCAGAACCGACTTGTTTTTTGGGCAATATTCTTGCTCATAATTGCGGCCGAAGCCTACGGCTTCGTGGCCGTGCGCACCGCCCTCACGCTTACCAGCACCGCTGCCCGGCGCGGCTTTGCGCTCAGCTACTGGGCTTTTACGTTAGGACTGTGGGTGCTGTGCTTTTGGGCGGCAGCCACCCGCCACGACGGCCCGGTGGCGCTCAAAAGCTACCTGCTGGCCGCGCCGCTGCTGCTGCTGGCCGCCAAGCTGATTATCATTTTCCCGCTGCTGCTCGAAGACCTGACCCGCCTGGCGCGCTGGGCCGCGCGGGGCCTAACCAGCGACGCGGCGGCCGGCACGGCCGGGCCTGGGCCCGCGGCCGCGCCGCTCACGCGCAGCCAGTTTATCAGCCGGCTGGCGCTGGGGCTGGGCGCGGTGCCGCTGCTGGCGCTGCTCTGGGGCATGGTGCGCGGCAAAACCGACTACCAGGTGCGCCGCGTGGTGCTGCGCTACCCCAATTTGCCGGCCTCGTTCGATGGCTTTAAAATTCTGCAAATCTCCGACCTGCACACGGGCTCGTTTAATGGCAACACCGAGCCCATGCGCCGGGCCGTGGCCCTCATCAACGCCCAAAAGGCCGACCTCATCGTGATGACCGGCGACCTGGTGAACGACCGCGCCCCAGAGGTGGAGCCGCACATTGAGGCGCTGGCGGGCATTAAGTCGGACCTGCCGATTTTCTCCATCCTCGGCAACCACGACTACGGCGACTACGTGCACTGGGACAGCTTGGAGGCCAAGCGCGCCAACCTGCAGCAACTAGCCCGCAACCACGCCAAAATAGGCTGGCGGCTGCTGCTCGACGAAAGCCACACCATCCGGCGCGGGCCGGACGAGCTGGCCGTGCTGGGCGTGCAAAACTGGAGCAGCCACCCCAACTTTCCCAAGCACGGCAACCTGGCCCAGGCCCACGCGGCCAGCGGCCAGGCCCCGTTTAAGCTGCTGCTCTCGCACGACCCATCGCACTGGCAGGCACAAGTACTTGATTACAAAGACGTTGACCTCACGCTCAGCGGCCACACCCACGGCATGCAGTTTGGCGTGAACCTGCCGGGCCTCAAGTGGAGCCCCGTGCAGTACTCCTACCCGCAGTGGGCGGGCCTGTATGAGCAAGGCCACCAAAAGCTGTACGTGAACGTGGGCCTGGGCTACCTGGGCTTTCCGGGCCGGGTGGGTTTTTTGCCCGAGATAACCCTGCTGGAGCTGCGCCGGGCGTAGCGGGGCCCGCGGCTAATAAGCTGAATGGCAACCTGCCAATAACCTACGCCGTTAAAGCGCCCACCCAAATACCCCTTTCTTCAAAAACAGCTTTTCTCATGAAAAACGCCTTGTTGCTGCTGGCCAGCGCCACCGCTTTCTCGCTGGCCTCCTGCTCGCAGGAAAAAACCGCTGACACCACCACTACCACCACTGTGCCCGCCGATGGTGCCGCCACGGCCACTACCACCACGGTGAGCGACGCTACGTACAAGTCGCGCGGCTCGCGCATGGCCGACAAGTTTGCCGCCGACATGAAAATCAGCGACGAGGCCACCAAAGAGAAGCTGCGCACGGCTTACTATAACCGCTCGAAGCGCTACGACGAGCTGGTGGCCAAGTACAAGGCCGATACCGCCGGCTACGCTGCCGCCCGCCGCGACTATACCACTGCCACCGATGCCGAGTTTCAAACCATCCTGGTAGTGCCGGCGCAGTACAGCGCCTACCAGTCGTCGCGCTCGACCTACGATGAGGCCAGCAACCTGGACAACACCGACCAGACAGCTGCCTCTAGCAGCGCCACGCCCGCTGCTTCGGCCGATAGCACGACTATGAGCAGCACGACCACAACCAGCACCACTACTTCGACTTCGGATAACACCGCTGGCAGCGGGGCGATGGTAGAAAAAGGCAAGACGAAACTGAGTGATGGCACCAAGGTAAAAGTGAAAACCGATGGCACCGTGAAGGTGAAAGACGCCGCCGGCAACAAAGCCAAGATGTAAGCCCCTGGGCGGTGAAAGCCACCCGTTGGTCTGCAAAAAACCCGCGTCTGCAACGACGCGGGTTTTTTTTGCCTCATTTGGTGGCAGCTTTGCAGGAAAGTTGCGTTAAACGAGTTGTGTTTTTGTCGGTAGCCGGTACATTTTTTAAGCACAACTTACTGGCTGTCAGTATTTTGATATTCGCCCTGGCGGCTACGCGGGCGCGCGCGCAGGCTGGCAGCCCCTCGCCCACGGTGCGGGTGAGCGGCACGGTTTCGGCGGCGGCCAGCAAGCGGCCCATTCCGGGGGCCACGGTGCAGGTGCAGCGCACGCACCGGGGGCTGGCGGCGGGCACCGAGGGCGATTTTTTTATCATCGCCCTGCCTACCGATACGCTGCTGTTTCGGGCGGTGGGCTACAAGCCGCACCAATTGGTGCTGGGTGGCACCACGCTCTCGCAATTGGTGGTGCAGGTGAAGCTGGAGCGCGACTCGGTGCAACTGGGCGAGGTGCGGGTAACGGCCGACCGCCCCGACCGCGCGGCCATCAACCGGGCGCTGCGCAATATGAAGCGCCCCACCCCGCCGGTAACTAAAATCCCGAAAAAAGGCCCCAAGCCCAAGCCGCTTTTCGCCGTTGACTCGACCGCGCCCAAGGCTGAGGCGCCCACTATCAGCGGCTCCAACGTGGACTGGCTCTACGACCAGTTTTCGCGCCAGGGCAAGGAGCGCCGCAAAGTGGAAGAGCTCAAAGCCCGCGATGCCGCCGAAAAAGCCCAGCAAAAACGCGCCGAATACAACAAAGCCTTCCGCGACAACCGCGGCTATGAGTAGGCACTGCGTTTTAATTTAGAATGAAGAATGAGGAATGAAGAATTATCGCCCGGATAATTCTTCATTCCTCATTCTTCATTCTAAATTAAAACGCAGTGCCTCATTCCGGCGTAAGCCTACGGGATGAAAATTGGATATCCCTGCGTGAATGAAACGCTGCCCTGCAGCGCGGCTACTACTTTTCGGCTGGCCTCGTACACTGCCGAGCGCGTAGAAGCTACCGTGGCCGCCAACCTGGCCTGCCTGCGGCAAATACTGGAATGGAATGTGGCCCACGGGCTGCTCTTTTTTCGCATGGGCTCGGGCATTGTGCCGTTTGGCTCACACGAGGTCAATACGTTTCCGTGGCAGGAGCACTTTGCTGCTGATTTTCAGGCCATTGGGGACTACGTGCGGCAGCACGGGCTGCGCATCTCGTTTCACCCCGACCAGTTTGTGGTGCTCAACTCGCCCGACCCGGACATTGTGCGCCGCAGCGTGGACGAGCTGGTGTACCAGGGTTCAATGCTGGATTTGATGGGGCTCGACTCGACGGCTAAGCTGCAGATTCACGCCGGCGGGGCCTACGGCGACAAGGGCGCGGCCCTGGCCCGCTGGGTCGACACCTTCGATACGCTGGTGCCCGAAGCGGTGAAAGTGCGCCTGGTGGTGGAAAACGACGACCGGCTGTACAGCCTGCGCGAGTGCCTGAGCCTGCACGACATGACGGGCGTGCCCATCCTGTTCGACAACTTTCACCACGAGTGCCTCAACCACGGCGAGCCCATGCGCGAGGCCCTGCGCCTGGCCGCCGCTACCTGGCACCCCACCCGCGACGGCGTGCTGATGATGGACTACAGCTCGCAGGCGCCCGGCGAGCGCAAGGGCAAGCACACCGATACCCTGGTGCCCGAGCTATTTGAAGGCTTCCTGACCGACCTCGATGGGCTCGATGTAGATATGATGCTCGAAATCAAGGACAAAGAAGCCAGCGCCGTGCGCGCCGTGCAGCTGCTGCGCGGCCAGGGCTTGGTGCCGCCCGCGCCAGTTGGCTACGAGGTGCCGACGTTTGAGCCCCGGCCAGTTGGCTCCGCACCGCCCAAAAAGCGAGTGGCTAAACCCAAAGCCGAACCGGCTCCCTAATTTTTATTTTTCTTTTTTTTCTTTTTCCCAATGAATGACCTGCTGCACGCGACCCTTTCCGGGCTGCAAAATGGCCTGACCAGCTTACCGCTCGGCTCGGCAATGGACAATACCGAAACCTGGCAGCAGCAGTTTTTGCAAAGCGGCCAGCCTGAATTTCAAGACATTGCCCGCGAAATGGGCAACCTGCAATCGCTGCTCACCAGCGGTAGCCTGAGCGCCACGGCCATCGGCAACTCGCTCAACATGCTAGGCGACCAAACCAGCCAGGCCAGCCAGCACGCCCCCGCCGACCTCAAAGCCGACCTACTCAAGCTAGCCGATACCCTGCGCCGCCACGGCCACGACCTGCTGGCCCACGCCGCTAAATAAGCGTGCGCTGCCTGCGGCACCAACTAAAAAGGGCCGGCCTTCTAGCGAAGGCTGGCCCTTTTTATATCTATCAGTCAATGAAGTAGTTAACGATAGTTATTAATACCTCAGAACGTCATGCTTCGGCAAGCTCAGCATGACGTTCTGAGGTATTAATGGGTTGAACTCTGCGGCTGCGGGCGGCGCTGATTGGCATTGCTGGAGCTTGAGCCGCGGGTAGGCACTACATCGCTCGACTGCCGCCGCTGCTGCTGCGGCACGGCGCCCTGCTCGCGCACGTCGGGCACTGCCGTGGGCGACTGCTCGGGCGTGCTCGCATTGGGCACCCGGCCATCGGGCAGGCGGCTGGGCTGGGCGTCGTAGCTGGTGGTAGTGCGCTGCACCTGCGAAGGCCCCTGAATGGTGCTTTGGTTGAGGGCCGGATTGGTGGGGGGCACCATGGTTTGGTTTTGGCTGCCGCCCCGCATGGGAGCGGTGGCATCAAAAGGCACCGTTTGGGCGTGCAGCGCGGTGGCCGACAGCCCACAGACTATGAGTAAAAATAGAGGCTTCATGGCTGAATTTATAGTTGGGAGCGGGAAAGAAAAAAACTGGCTGCCCCTGCGGGACAGCCAGTTTTAGGGGTCACGATAAACGCAGCCGTGAGGCTACTACATCGTGGTTTTGGTAGTGCCGTCGGTCGATTTCGACTTCATTTTCGAGCCTTTGTTCATGCGGCGGTTGCTGCGCATGCTGCCTTTGTCGCTCATATTGCTTTTATCGCTCATGGTACCGTCGTTCATGGTACCGGTGGTGCCAGTGCCCATCGTGCCAGTACCGCTGTTCATGGTGCCATTATTCATGGTACCGCTGTTGGTGCCCGTAGACGGGGTGGTCATCGTACCGGTAGTGCCGGTCGTAGGCGTGGTCCCAG
>CAXTFI010000223.1:0-7909 GCA_964243255.1 uncultured Hymenobacter sp. | reverse complement strand
GGTGAGGTAGTCAAACGCGCCCTGCTTCATGGCCTGCACGCCGTCGGGCACGGTGCCGTAGGCCGTGAGCAGGATGATTTCAGCCAGCGGCGCGGCGGCCTGGTAGCGCGGCAGCAGCGCCACGCCGTGGCCATCGGGCAGCTTCACGTCGGAGAGAATGACGACGACCTCAGCGGCGTGCTCGGCCAGGGTTTGCAGGCCGCGCCGGGCGTCGGGAGCTTGCAGCACGGTGTAGCCTTCCAGCTCCAGCACCCGCGCCAGCACTTGGCGCAGGCGGTTTTCGTCGTCGATGAGGAGCAGGGTAGGCTGGGACATAGTGGCAAAGGTCAGCCGAGGAATAGGGAGTTAAGCTATACAAGAACGTCATGCAGACCGCAGGGAAGCATCTCGCTCGCTTCATTCAGCGGTTTTAGTTACTGCTGCAAGCGAGCTGCTTCCCTGCGGTCTGCATGACGTTCTATTATCACTTATTAGCTCCCTATCCTAGCCCCAGCAGCCGGTCGGCGTTGCCGTAGGCCAGCTTGGCTACGTCGGCCGGAGGCATTTGCAGGCCGGCCAGAAACGCGTGGCCCGGCGCGTTGGGCGCGTAGGGGTAATCGACTGAGAATAAGACGTTATCGAGCCCAAACGTGGCCAGCGCGGCCTCCAGGGGCGGGCGCGTGAAGATGCCGCTGGTGGTGATGTGCACCTGGTCGCGCAGGGTCTGGCAGATGCTGCGCGGCAGCTTGGTTTGCTCGGCGGGCATGGTCATATCGGCGCGCTCCATCATCACGGGCAGCGTTTCGCCCATGTGGCCGATTATCAGCTTGAGGCGCGGGTATTTTTCCAGCGTGCCGCTGAGAATGAGGCGCAGCACGTGGATGGCCGTTTCGGCGTGCCAGCCGAAGCCGGCCATGCTCAGGCGCTCGCCCAGGCCAGTGGGCAAGTTGCTGTAATAAGCCGTGCGTACCGGCGCGGGCGGGATACCAGGATGCAGGTAGAGCGGCACGCCCAGCTCCTCGGCCCGCGCCAGCAACGGCGCAAACTGCTCATCATCAAGGAATAAGTCCTGGGTGACGCCGTTAATCAGGGCTCCGCAAAACCGGTGCTCGCGCACGGTGCGCGCCAGCTCGTCGGCCGCCGCCTGGGGGTTGGTCATGGGCAGGTGGGCAAAGCCGGCGAAGCGGTCGGGGTGCCGGGCAATGGCCGCGGCCAGCCGGTCGTTGTACTCCTGGGCAAAGGCCGGGCCCTCGGCGGGCGGCAGCAGCTCGGCCCCCGGCCCCGACACCGACAGCACCTGCACCGTAATGCCGGCCCCGTCCATGAGGCGCAGGCGCTCGGCCCCGATGTCGGCCAGCTTGTCTTCATGCTCGATAACCGGCGAGTGGTGGGTGGCATCCGAGGGCCAGCCGGCCTCTTGCCGGGCCGCGTGCGGAATGCGCGCCACCATATCGGGAAAGGTAATATGCTCTTCGAGCGCGACAATGCGCTGGGGCAGGGGAGAAGCGGGCATGGCAATAAAGAGGAAAAGGAATGGAGTTGCGGGTCTGCAAACGAGCTAACCTACCCACGCGTTGCCTGCTAGGCCACACGGTAAACCATCGTAGTCGGAACGGAAAAGTAAATTTTCCGTTTGATAAAGTAAATTTTCCCATCTTTGCGGCATCTTTGCTGGTTACCTGCCGCAAAACTCATTTTGTTTGCTTATGCTCGCCGCGCCCATCCAAGCCCACAGCCCGCTGCCGGCTGCCCTGGCCAACCTCGAAACGGTGCTCACCGATGCCTTTGCCCTGGTGATGCAGGCCCGCACCGGCGTGCCCGCCCGCACCGCCTTTGCCGTGGCCAACCTGCTGCAAATCAGTCCCGAAGAGCTGGCCGACCTGCTGCACACCACCACCAAAACCCTGCGCACCTACCGCGAGGCCAACAAGCGCCTGTCCCCGGCCGCCAGTGAGCAGGTGCTCAAGCTGCTGGCCCTGGCCCAGCAGGGCGGCGAAGTGTTTGGCGAGCCGGCGGCCTTCCGGCGCTGGCTGGGCAAGCCCGCCTACGGCCTCGACAACCAGCCCCCGCTGGCCCTGCTCCAAACCAGCGGCGGCATCGACCTGGTGGCCGAGGAAGTTACCCGCATCGCCTACGGCGATTTCGCCTAATCTTAAATTAAGAATGAGGAATTTAGAATGAGGAATTAGGCAGGCGGTATTCCTGTGCCCTTTGCTAATTCTTCATTCCAAATTCTTCATTCTAAATTCTAAATTCCAAATTCTTCATTCTAAATTCTGAATTTCTCCTTGGAAATCTACCGCATCTGCCTGGCCAAGTACGCGGGCGAGCTGGTGGCTTCCGGCAATCCGGGCCGCTGGAATTTGCGTGGGCAGTTCGTTATCTACGCGGCGGGCAGCCGGGCGCTGGCCTGCCTCGAAAACGTGGTGCACCGCAGCGGCGAGGGCCTGGCCAGCCGGTTCAATGTGCTGCGCATTGAGGTGCCCGACGCGCTGGCCGTGGAAGAGCTGCCCCTGAGCGAGCTGCCGCCCGACTGGCAGCTCACCAGCGCCTACGCCCGCTGCCAGCCGCTGGGCGCGGCCTGGTACCGCCGCCAGGCGGCGGCCGTGCTGCGGGTGCCCTCGTCCATCATCGCCCACGAGCACAACTACGTGCTCAACACCCGCCACTCCGATTTTGGGCAGGTGCGCATTCTGGGCCGGGAGGATTTTGCCTTCGACCCGCGCATCAAGGCCCCGGAGCCGGAGTAGGAATGAGGGAAGGGAAGACACCGTTAAGGGCCCGTTGACTAGATAAGGGCTACCTTCGTAGCCTCGCGTTGTCTTCGCTAGTCCCCATTTTAAATAGTATGGCTCGTACACTCGTGGTTATCGCTACCGCTTGACCAGAGCCAATAGTCCCCAGTTACGTATTATGGCTGTTGCACCCACCGCCTACATCCCAACAGCCGAGCCGGTTTCGCACCACGTGCGCGCCCGCCAGCTGCTCAAAGCGCACCCCGAGGTGAAGCGTTTGATGACCCGCAATGCCACCACGGCGCTTATCACGGCGGGCTGCGTGGCCCTGCAAGTGGCCATGGTATACCTGCTGCGGGGCCAGGCCTGGTACTGGTCGCTGGCGGCCTCCTACCTGTTGGGGGCGTTTGTGTGCCACACGCTGTTTGTGATTGTGCACGAGGCCACCCACAACCTGGTGTTTAAGGGCCAGTGGGCCAACGCGGCCGTGGGCATTGCCGCCAACCTGCCCATGGTACTGCCCACGGCCATGAGCTTTCGCAAGTTTCACCTCAAGCACCACTCGGCGCTCGGCCACTTCGAGCACGATGCCGACCTGCCCGACCATTACGAGGCCAAGCTAATTCAGCACTACGCCATCGGCAAGATGGTGTGGCTGTTCTTCTTCCCGATATTTCAGCTGGTGCGCACGTTCCGGTGCCGCAGCGTAGTGCCGTTTGATAAATACATCGCCGTCAACTGGTTAGCCCAAATCGTGTTCAACGTGGGTATTTACCTGTGGCTGGGGCCGTCGGCGTTTGTGTACCTGTTTTTCAGCTTCTGGTTTTCGGTGAGCTTGCATCCGGTGGGCGCCCGCTGGATTCAGGAGCACTACCTCGTGCTGAGCCCCGACCAGGAAACGACCTCCTACTACGGCCGCCTCAACGGGGTGCACCTCAACATCGGCTACCACAACGAGCACCACGACCTGCCCGGCGTGCCCTGGAACCACCTGCCCAAGCTGCGCGAGATGGCGCCCGAGTTCTACGAGCCGCTGCTGCACCACACCAGCTACACCAAGGTGCTGCTGCGCTTCCTCTTCGACCAGGAACTGTCGCTCTACTCGCGCCTGGTGCGCGGCGAGCACGCCGAAAGCAACGTGCCGCCGCTGGTGCCAGTAGCCAAGTAAGCGCGCCGCTGCCGGGCTCCAAACAGGCGCTACCCATTTTGCCCCCACTGCGGTCCGCCAGGCGCGCAGTGGGGGCATTTTGCTGCCCGCGCCCCAGCGGAGAGGGCAGATTAGCACAGCAGTAGCGGCTATCGCTTGAGGAAGTCAGTTTACACAATCGTTAATGTGGAGCTAAAATCCTTGGTGGGGCCCGAGTTTTTTTTGAGTTGGGCAAATGCGCTAATAACTCGTTTTTGGCAGGTTTTGCCAGTAACTGGTAGAAAACTAGCGTTCACTGATAATTTTCTTTTTGTTAATTCTGGGAAAAGCCCTTACTATTGTTGCGTAGATTCAATAGCGGCATCACGTTGACCAAGCATATCCCAGGCTGGTCGAGCAAGTTGGTGGCGTTTTTTTGAATTGAGTTACACAATCGATTGTGTAAACTAATTCCTTTCCCGCATTCACTTTCCCCACCCAACCCTTCTCGCTCCTATGAGAAAGTCCGTACCTAAGATGCGCCGGCTTATGCTGCCCGTCGCGCTCAGCTGCCTGCCGCTGCAACCGCTGCTAGCCAGTACCCTGGCGACTGCCGAAACCCACTGCGCCACGCTAGCCGCCGGGCCCGTGACGGGGCGTATTGTGGACGAGAAAGGCGCGGGCCTGCCCGGCGTTAACGTGCTGGTGAAAGGCACCAGCGTGGGCACCGCCACCAACGCCGACGGCCGCTATACCATTGAGGCCCCCGAGGGCGCTACGCTGGTGTTTTCCTACGTGGGCTACGCTAGCCAGGAAGTGGTAGTAGGCGGCCGCACCACGGTCGACGTGGCGCTGGCCCCCGACAGCCGCTCGCTGGCCGATGTGGTGGTGGTGGGCTACCTCACCGAAGACCGCCAGAATATTACCAGCGCCGTGGCGCCGCTCGATGTAAAGGAGGCGCAGAAAGCGCCGGTGGCCAACGCCGTGCAGGCGATTCAGGGCCGCGTGGCGGGCGTGCAGATTCAGAGCTCGGGTACGCCGGGCGAAGCGCCGGTAATTACGGTGCGCGGGCCCGCCAGTGCGGGCGCCAGTAATAGCGGCCCGCTCTACGTGATTGACGGGCTCTGGACGGACAACATCCGCGACCTGAACCCCGGTGACATCGCCACGCTCAACGTGCTGAAAGATGCCTCCTCGACGGCCGTTTACGGCTCGCGCGGGGCCAACGGCGTTATCCAGATAACGACCAAGCACGGCAAGGCGGGGGTGCCCACCATTGGCATTAACGCCTACACGGGCATCGACCAAATCTACAAGCGCTACGACCTGACTAACGCCAGCCAGTGGGCCGACCGTGCCGTGCAGGCCTATGCTAATGCTAAAATTGACCCGCTCGCCCCTAGCCAAAACAGCCTGGCCGGGGCCGTGAAGGGAGCGGGTGGTAAGTTCAATCCCAACGTGGATACCGACTGGCAAAAGGAATTTTTCCGCACCGGCCGCACCGAAGACTACAACGTAAGCTTTTCGGGCGGCACGGCTGATGGCAAAAACCAGAGCAATTACCTCATCTCGGGCGAGTATTTTCACCAGCAGGGCATTGTGCGCGGCCCCGACTTCAAGCGCTATGGCCTGCGCCTGAACTCGGGCCTGACCAAGGGGCGCTTCCGCTTTCAGGAAAACGCGCAGCTGACGCACCTGGGCAGCACGCTGCTCAACGGCGCGCCATTTATCGATGTGCTACTATTCTTGCCTAGCATCCCGGTGTACGACCCCGCTAACTCCGGCGGCTTTGGCAAGGGCGATAATGTGCAGAACACGTTTGCTACTAACCCAGTAGGGGCACAGACGCTACTCACACGCACGCAGTCGGACAACCGGCTGGCTGGTAACTTCACTGCCGACTACTCCATCTTCGACTTCCTGACCTACCGGCTAAACCTGGCCATCGACGGGCACACCTACAACAACGCCGATGCCCAGCGGGCCGGCATTATCCGCCAGAACACGCCCATTAATACGACCTCACTAAGCGAGTACCAGGGCTACGACGTGTTTTTAATGGCCGAAAATACGTTGAACTTTAACAAGACCTTTGGCGAGCACCACGTGAACGCGCTGGTGGGCTACTCGGAGCAGGATACCAAGTACCACAATACTACGGCCCAGGCGCAGGGCTTCACGCCGCTGCCGCAGTACTACTTTGTGCTCGACGCTGGCACTACCTCAGGCGGCGCCTCAGTTGGCGGTACCGATGGCGAAATTACCCGGCAGTCTTACTTCGGGCAGGCTACCTATGACTACAAAAACCGCTACCTGGCATCGGGTAGCTTCCGGCGCGACGGTTCTTCGCGTTTTGCGCCACAAAACCGCTGGGGCAACTTTGGCGGGGGCTCGCTGGGCTACCGCATCAGTGAGGAAGATTTCTTTAAGAATGCATTACCCCAGATTAATAACCTGAAGCTGCGGGCTAGCTATGGCCTCATTGGCAACGAGGCGCTGGGCGGGCCGGGCGTGCTCTACTACGGGGCTTACTTGCCGTACGCCACTGTGGCGCAGAGCGTAAACTACGTACTGGGCACGGGCCAAACATTTGTCAACGGGGCTACCCAAATCACGCTTAGCAGCCCCGATATCAAGTGGGAGGAGCGGCGTACCAAAGATATTGGCCTGGATATGGCCTTGCTTGATAGCCGCCTGAGCTTTTCGGCCGATTATTACATTGCTGATACGCGTAACGCATTGGCCCCAACGCAGTTGCCAGTGTACCTGGGTAACTTTGGGGGAGCTTTATTTCGGAATGCTGCTAGCATCAAAAACCAGGGTTTTGAGCTAGCCTTGGGCTACCACGAAACCCGCAAAGCCTTTACGTATGGGGCTGACCTCACACTGACTACGCTTCGTAACCGGGTAACGGACCTGCCCAACGTCGGCCAGCAAATACCCGATGGCGCGGGCCTCACGCTCACGACGGTGGGCCAGCCGCTCGGTGAATTTTACCTGGTGCCCATGGCGGGCATCTTCCAGTCGAAAGACGAGGTGAACGCCTATAAAAACGTGGATGGTAAAATCATTCAGCCCTACGCCTCGGGCGGCGACGTGAAGTACACCGACACGAACGGCGACGGCATGATTGATTCCAAAGACCGGGTATTTGTGGGCTCGCCCTACCCTAAGCTGCAATATGGCCTGAACCTGACGGCTGCCTACAAGGGCTTCGACGTGTCGGTATTCTGGCAGGGCGTAACCGGCAACCAGATTTTCAACAACGCCAAGTTTGCCCTGGAGCGCTACGACGGCCCCAACAACTACGAAGCTAATGTGCAACCCTGGACGCCCGACAACCCCTCGACCAGCGTGCCGCGCCTGCTGCAAGGCGGCAGCACCGACGTCAACCTGGCGCAGTCGGCCGCCCAAAACTCGCTCTACTACACCACCCGCTGGCTGGAAGACGGGGGCTACCTGCGCCTGAAAAATGTGCAGCTGGGCTACACCTTCGGTAAGAACCTGCTGGGCTGGGCCCCGGCCATCGGCAGCCTGCGGGTATATGTGACGGGCCGTAACCTGGTGACTTTCACCAAGTACTCGGGTTTCGACCCCGAAATCACGGGCACCGAGTACTACGGCCGCGGCATCGATAACAGTGCCTACCCCAACGTGCGCACCCTCACGGCCGGCGTGCAGGCCACCTTTTAAATGATTAAGGATGAATGGTTAATGAGTAATGATTGGGGGCAAGCCACTGTCAGCAAGCATACTTAACCATTACTCACTAACCATTACCCCTTAAAAACTTCTCTCCTTATGAAATCCCACAAAATAGCTACCCTGTTGCTGGCTGGCAGCCTGCTCGCCACGGCTACCAGCTGCCAGAAAGACCTGCTGGATAAAACCAACCCCAATACGCTCTCCACGGCCCAGTTCTGGCTCACGGCTGACGATGCCAACAAGGGCGTCATAGCCTGCTACTCGGGCGTGCAGCAATACGCCTGCTACGGCCACTCTTGGCAGTTTATTACGGCCCGCTCCGATGAGTCGTACAGCCAAAGCCCGTTTGTGGAGCTGGCTATTT
>CAXTFI010000222.1:0-8060 GCA_964243255.1 uncultured Hymenobacter sp. | reverse complement strand
CGCTCGCATCGTTGAACAATGCGAGCGAGCTGCTTCCCTGCGGTCTGCCTGACGTTCTTTTTTGGGCTCATCAAGTTCTGGTTGCGCTCCTACCCAAACCGCCCGCTCGCCGCCGCTGTTACTGAGGCTATTGTGCCCGACCTTTGCGGCTCGTATTTTCCTGGCGGCCTGGGGCTGCTGCTCTTTATGCTAGAAATTGGTGTGCGCCGCTTCGCTGCTTTGCGGATGAGCTGGCTATTAAGTATACTATTGGTTATCAGCCAATTAGCTCAAGCCCAGATTGAGCGCCCCGTCACCTGGAAGTTTGCGGCTACGCCAGCCGATAAAGCGGGCGAGGCCACGCTCACCTTCACGGCGGCCATTGCCGGCAACTGGCACATCTACTCGCAGTTTATTGCCGAAGGCGGCCCCGAGCCCACGAGCTTCAAGTTTACGCCCTCCGCCGACTACGAGCTGGTGGGCCAGGTTACGGAGAGCCCCGAGCCGGTAAAGGCCTTCGAAAAAGCCTTCAACATGAACATTGCCTACTTCCCCAAGCGGGCGGTGTTCAGCCAAAAAATCCGCCTTAAAGCGCCGCAGGCTACTGTGAAGGGCACGCTCACCTTCATGGTTTGCAACGACGAGAAGTGCCTGCCGCCCGACGACCTGGACTTCAGCCTTGAGGCTAAGGGGGCGGCCGGTGCCGTGCCGGCTACTGCGGCCAAGCCAGTGGCCGCACCGCCGAAAGCAACTTTGGCGCCGGCCGTAGTACCGGCTGCCACGCCGGTGGCCAGCGCAGCGCCCGCCGCGATACCGGTTGCGCCGCCCACCGTGGTCGATACGGCCGCGCCCGTGGCTGCCACTGTTGCCGCGCAAGCCGCCGGGCCGGCCGACGCTACGCCGGCCGCCACGACGACGCCGCCCACCGTGGCCCAAGCCGCCGCGGCCCCCGCCAACAGCCAGTCGATGTGGGCCATCTTTCTGGCCGGCTTCCTGGGGGGGCTGGCGGCGCTCATTATGCCGTGCATTTTCCCGCTGCTGCCGTTCACGGTCAGCTACTTTACCAAGGGCGACCACTCGCGCGGGGTGGCGGTGGGCCGGGCCAGCTTCTACGGCCTGAGCATCATCTTTATTTACGTGGCGCTGGGGCTGCTGGTAACCGTCATTTTCGGGGCCGATGCCCTGAACAACCTGGCCACGAGCGGCGCGTTCAACCTGGTTTTTTTTGCGCTGCTGCTCGTGTTTGCGGCGTCGTTTCTGGGCGCGTTTGAGCTAACCTTGCCCAGCTCCTGGATTAACAAAACCGATACGCAGGCCGATAAGGGCGGCCTGGTGGGCATCTTCTTTATGGCGGCCACGCTGGCGCTGGTGTCGTTTTCGTGCACCGGGCCCATCATTGGCACCCTGCTGGTGCAGGCGGCGGCCACGGGCCAGCTGCTGGGGCCGGCGGTGGGCATGTTCGGCTTCTCGGTGGCGCTGGCGCTGCCGTTTACGCTGTTTGCCCTGTTCCCGTCGGGGCTGAAGGCGCTGCCTAAGTCGGGCGGCTGGCTGAACTCGGTGAAAGTGGTGCTGGGCTTTCTGGAGCTGGCGCTGGCGCTGAAGTTCTTGTCGAACGTAGACCTGGCTTACCACTGGCAATGGTTTGACCGGGAGGTGTTTCTGGCGCTCTGGATTATCATTTTCGCGCTGCTGGGCTTTTACCTGCTGGGCAAAATCCGGTTTTCGCACGACAGCGACCTGCCCTACGTGTCGCTGCCGCGGCTGTTTCTAGCCATCATTGTGCTGGCTTTCACTACGTATCTGGTGCCGGGCCTGTGGGGCGCGCCGCTGCAGGCCGTGGCGGGCTTTCTGCCGCCGCAGCACACCCAGGATTTTGACCTCTACACGCCCACGCTGGGCGGCGGCAGCGCCGCGGGCCCGGCCGCCGCGCCCCGCGCGCCGCACAAGTACGGCAGCATTTTCCACGCGCCGCTGGGCCTCGATGCGTACTTCGACTACGACGAGGCCCGCGCCTATGCTAAGCAGGTTAACAAGCCGATTCTTATCGACTTCACGGGCAATGCCTGCGTAAACTGCCGCAAGATGGAAGCCACCGTGTGGCCCGATGCGCGCGTGCTGCAGCGCCTGCGCAACGACTTCGTGCTGGTGCAGCTCTACGTGGATGACAAGACCGACCTGGCCCCGGCCGAGCAGGTGGTGTCCAGGTTCAGCGGCAAAACGCTGCGTACCATCGGCAACAAGTGGAGCGATTTTCAGGCTACCCGCTACAACGCCAACTCGCAGCCCTTCTACGTGCAGCTCGACCCCGCCACCGAGCGCGTGCTGGCCACCCCGCAAGGCGCCAACTACGACCCCGATAATTTCGTGCGCTTCCTCGATAGTGGCTCGGCGGCCCTGCGCGCCGGCCGCCGCTAGTGGTAGCTACTGCTGCGCCCGCCCGCCGGCCCTGGCTGCGCTGGCTGCTGGCGCTGGGGTTTATAGGGGCTGGTATTCTGCACTTTATTCACCCCGAAACCTACCTGCGCATTATGCCGCCCGCGCTGCCCGCGCCCCGGCTGCTGGTGCTGCTGAGCGGTGCGGCCGAGGTGGCCGGCGGCCTGGGCTTGCTGCTGCCCGCCACGCGCTGGCTCGCCGCCTGGGGCCTGCTGGCGCTGCTTCTAGCGGTGTTTCCGGCCAATGCGTACATGCTGCAACTGCATGAGCAGCTGCACATTCCGCAGTGGGCGCTGTGGGCGCGGCTGCCCCTGCAGCCACTGCTGATGTGGGCCGTGTGGCGCAGCCGGTAGGCTACCGCCCTGGGCCAGGGCGCGCCGCGGCCCAGGCGGTAGCCTGGCTTATTCGATAACCAGCTTGCGCACCGCGAGCTCGGCGCCTTTCTGCACCTTCACCAGGTAGAGGCCGGTGGCCAGCCCCGACAAGTCGAGCGGGTGAATGGTGCCATTTTTTACGTGGGCCGCGTACATGGTTTGCCCCATCGCATTGGTGACAGTTACTTGCAGGGCGCTGGCCTGGTCGGTAACCTGGCGCGCATCGAGCGAGAAAATACCGCTGCCAGGGTTGGGGTAGAGGCCGATTTGCTGGCTCAGCGCTGCCAAGCCGGTGATGGGGGTTTCCGTCAGGCGCACCTCATCCACATCTACCCCAATCCCATACACCCCTTGCGCGTAAACTGCGGGGGCGGTGAAGCACCGAAAGCCCAGGTAGTAGGTGCCCGTGGTAGCCGGCGTGATGGCCTTGACCTCTTCGGGGGAGGAAGTCAGGTACACGCTGGTCAGAATACTCGTGCTCACGTAGAGTTGGGTAGTTTGGCCGACGGGCGTGGGGGCCGGGCCGTACTTCACCTCCAGGACTTCGCGCGCATACTGCAAAACGCCGCGGTAGCGAAATTGCAGCTGGTAGCTATAGCCCGCCCGCAGCCGCAGCGGCGGCGTAAAAAACCAGTCGTCGGCGTTCCTTCCCGTGTAAGAGCGGTAGTGTAGCGCATTGGGGGGCGAGCCGTCGTTGTCGCCGACGGCCAGCCAGGTGCGCCCGTCCTGGTTGGCATCGAGCACGCGCACGCCGCAGGGCAGGGAGCCGGCCGGGATATTATCAAAGTTTTCCAGGTACGGAAAGCTCGTGACCGTGACGGGGGGCGTGTTGCAGAGCGTCGTAAACGTCACCGGCCCCACCAGGGCGCTTTGGTCAGTGGCGCCGCAATTGGCTTGCAGGTACACGTCGTAGCTGGTGCTGGGCGTCAGGCCCGTGAGCACCAGGGGCGCGCCGGTGGCGGCGGTGCCCCCGGTGGCAGGGGCGGGCGCGCCCTTGGGCAGCAGCCAGTAGGTGTAGCCCGTGCCAGTGGTGGGCCCCGAAAACGTGATGGTGGCGCCCGTTGGGGTCACGTTGCCGGCCGCCACCTCCTGCGGCACCTCGCAGGGCGGCACCACCTGGATGGGGGTTTCCAGGAGGCGCACCTCATCCAGGTACAAGCCACCCGCCCCCGCTGCGCTAAAGCACCGAAAACCAAGGTAGTAGGTGCCGGTGGTGGCGGGCTCGATGGCATTTACTTCCACGGGGCGAGTAGTGAGGTACACGCTGGTCAGGATGTTGGTGCTCACGTAGAGCTGGGTAGTTTGGCTGGCAGGCGTGGGGGCCGGGCCGTACTTTACTTCCAGGGCTTCCGGCACGGTCACCGAGGCACCGCGGTAGCGAAACTCCAGCTGGTAGCGGTAGCCCGCCCGCAGCTGCAGGGGCGGCGAAAAAAACCAGTCCTCCGCCCCCGATGCCGGGTACCCGCTGTACACCAAAGCGTTGGGGGTGGAGGCGCGCGCGCCGGCGGCAGCTACGGCCCAGGTGCGCCCGTCCTGGTTGGCATCGAGCACGCGCACGCCGCAAGGCAGGGTGGGCGCCGGGGCATCGTCAAAGTTTTCCACATACGGAAAGCTCGTGACCACCACGGGCGGCGTGCTGCAAGCGGCCGGGCCAGCCCCCACGCCCACCTCAATGGCCAGCCGCACCTGCTGGGCAGCAGTTTTCAGGTCGACCCAGGGGTCCTGGCTTGAAAGCCGGTAGTAGTTGGTAGCGGGCCGCAGGGGGTCTTCGACCTGGGTGGCCAAACTCACGGTAGAGTAATCGGCGGTAGAAGTGGGGGCCTCACCGACGGCAACGTAGAACTGGCTAGGCACGGCAAGGCCCAGCACCGGCACCGCCACGGCGGCCGTTTGGCCGGTGCTGCCCATGATGGTGGGCCGGGCCAGGGTACCCGAGCTATAGAGCACATTGCCCGGTGTGCCGCCCGCGCCCGCGGCGTCGTACACCACCACCACGTAGCGCGAGCCGGCCGCCCCCTGGTTGATAAACGTGAGCTTTACCTCGTTGAGGACGGCCAACGGCTGGGTTAGGGTGAACTTGGTAGCCAGCTCACTGGAAAAAGAGCGGCCCCCACTCAAGCCGCCGCTAAAGCCCTGGCTTTCATCTACCTGCGCAATGCGGCTATCGGTGACCTGCTGGGCGAAGCTTGCGGTATTGTTGCCGTTGTTGGTATCGGGTGGCACGCTCACGGTCAGGGTATTCGTGCCTTGGTTGAGCGCGCTGGGGTAGGGGTCGAACGCGACGAGCTGCGTGGCCCCCGGCGCCAGGCTGCCGGTGCTCGTGGTGCGGGTAAAGGTGTTGGCCCCGGCCACGGTCAGCGTCACGGGCTGGTTGGCGACGGTGGCCGGACCGTTGTTGCGCACGGCCGCTACCACCCCGAGTGGCAGCGAAAACGGGCTGGCAAGCTTGCCCAGCGTTTGGATGTTCACCACCTGGATATCCTGGGCCTGCACCCGCGCGCAGCCCAAGGCCAGCAGCATAGCCAGCCCCAACCGACGGCCTCTAGATAAGAGGTTAGCAATGAGTAGATTATGCATAGCTTAGGGCGGTTAAGGGTAGAGTAAGAAAATCATATGCAATATGGTATGGCGCAGTAAAATATTAATGCTTTTTCGCTAAAAACTGCTTAAAATCAATGCTTTAGCTGCGGTTTGCCGGTGGTCGGCGGCTGGCCGTGGTGCCGGCCACTGTGTACCTGGGGCAACTACCTATTCCGCTGTGGGCGCGGCTGCCGTTGCAGCCGCTACCCGTGTGGGTTGAGTAGCGGGTCGCTCCGTCGCGCTCAGCGCACCTCAGCGGTAACTTCCCAAACAGAGCCTTGTGCAATTGCAAGCCCGTCGGCATCAGCAGGCTAAGTCCTCCACTTAACCTTGTTGCCATGAAAAAGCTCTTTCCCGCGCTGTTACTGCCGCTGGGGCTGCTGGCCGCTGGCCAGCCCGCTGCTGCTCAATCCAATAAGCCGGCTGCGCCCGTCAGCGCAACCACCCGCACGCTCACCGGCCGCATCACCAACGCGCAAGGCCAGGGCCTGCCCGGCGTCACGATTTTGCTCAAAGGCACTGCCCTCGGCACCAGCACCAACGCCAGCGGCCACTACGTGCTGGCTGGCGTGCCGGCGCAGGGTGCGCGCCTCGTGTTCAGCTACGTGGGCTACGTCACCCAGGAACTGGCCGTGCCCGCCGGCTCTGGGGCGTTCAACGTGGTGCTGCGCGCAGACCACAAGGCGTTGAACGAGGTAGTAGTCACGCGCCCGAATGGCCGGGTACCTGGCGTGGCCGTGAGCCGGCCGGCCCGTAAAACGCGGCAGTATGATAAGTCAGTGACGTTGAAGGGCAACCTAGAAGCGCCCGGCCTATCCAGCCTAAGCGGCGAAAGCAACCAAGTGGTTGAGGAAGTAATTGAAAACAAGGTTTATACGTATGCCGTGCCGCCCCGCCCCGAAGCCGGGGCCGGCGACACCTACGCCAACATTCAGGAAAACGCCTTTCACCCCGTGGCCCGCGAGCCGCTGAGCACGTTCTCGCTCGACGTAGACAATGCCAGCTACACCAACGTGCGACGCTTCCTCAACGAGGGCCAGCTGCCCCCGCGCGATGCCGTGCGGGTGGAAGAAATGCTCAACTATTTTCAGTACCAACTGCCCGCGCCGGCCGCCGCCGCGCCCGCCCCGGTGCGCATCAGCGCCGAGCTCAGCAGCTGCCCCTGGGCCGCCGGCCACCAGCTGGCCCGCATCGGCATTCAAGCCCGGAAAATGGAAACGGCCAGCCTGCCGCCCGCCAACCTGGTATTTCTGGTTGATGTGTCGGGCTCGATGATGGGCGCCGACCGCCTGCCGCTGGTGCGCGCCGGCCTGCGACTGCTGGTGCGCCAGCTGCGGCCCCAAGACCACGTGGCCCTGGTGGCCTACGCCGGCGCGGCCGGCCTGGTGCTGCCGCCCACCCCCGGCTCGCAGCAAAACGCCCTTCTCGACGCCATCGACCGGCTGGAGGCGGGCGGCTCCACGGCCGGCGGCGCGGGCCTGCGCCTGGCCTACTCAGTGGCCCAGCAAAACTTTCGCAAGGAGGGCAATAACCGCGTAATTCTGGCTACCGACGGCGATTTCAACGTGGGCGAAAGCTCCGATGCGGCGATGGAACAACTAATTGTGAATCAGCGCGAAACGGGCGTATTTCTCACGGTGCTGGGCGTGGGCCGCGGCAACCTGCGCGACAGCCGCATGGAGCTGCTGGCCGACAAAGGCAACGGCAACTACGCCTACCTCGACAACCTCGACGAAGCCCGCCGCACGCTGGTGGCGCAGTTTGGCGGCACGCTCTTCACGGTGGCCAAGGATGTGAAGCTGCAAGTCGAGTTCAACCCCGCCCGCGTGGCCAGCTACCGCCTGCTGGGCTACGAAAACCGCCTGCTGGCCAACGAGGATTTCAACAACGACCGCAAAGACGCCGGCGAGCTGGGCGCGGGCCACACCGTGACGGCCCTCTACGAAATCGTGCCCGTGGGCTCAACTAACCCCTTGGTAGACAAGCTAAAATACCAGCCCGGCCAAGACGTGCTGACCAAATCGGCCGCCCTCACGGCCGAATTACTCACCGTGAAGCTGCGCTACCAGGAGCCGCAGGGCAGCACCAGTCAGCTGCTGGCCCAGCCCCTGGCAGGGGCCGCCTTGCCCATTACCCAAGCCTCAGTAGACCAGCAGTTTGCCGCCGCCGTGGCCGAGTTTGGCTTGCTGCTGCGCCAGAGCGAGCAGCGCGGCACGGCCACCTACGCCAGCGCCGCCCAGCTGGCCCAGGCCGGCCGCGGCCCCGATGCCACCGGCTACCGCGCCGAGCTGCTGCGCCTCATCCAATTGGCCGAAGGCCTGGCCCCAGCCAGCAAAGACGTGGGACTGCGCTAGGGCTGGGAAGCTACCCCTACCTTCGCTCCCTATGGCCCAACCTTCTTTGCAGCGCCGCCTGGGCCTAGTCCAGGCCACGGCCCTCAACATGATTGACATGGTGGGCATCGGCCCCTTCGTCACGCTGCCGCTGGTGATGGGCTTTATGGGGCCTAACTTTCTACTAGCCTGGCTGGTAGGCGCCGCGCTGGCCGCCGTCGATGGCCTCATCTGGAGCGAGCTGGGCGCGGCCTACCCCGAGGCGGGCGGCTCGTACCGTTTTCTCAAGCTAGCCTACGGCGAGCGGAAATGGGGCCGCTACATGTCGTTTCTCTACGTCTGGCAAACGCTTATTCAGTCG
>CAXTFI010000221.1:0-8071 GCA_964243255.1 uncultured Hymenobacter sp. | reverse complement strand
GCGGCGGCGGCCAGCAACAAGCAGTACGGCCTGATTGACAACTGGTTGGTAAACATCCGCGACGTGGTGCGCCTGCACGAAACCGAGCTGCTACGCATTCAGGACGACGAGCAGCGCCTGCGCCGCCTCGTGGAGCTCAACGTGACCGAGCAGGTGCGCAACCTGGCCAAAACCAACATCATCCAGAACGCCCTGCGCAGCGACAATCCGCCCCGCCTGCACGGCCTCGTGTATGACATCGCCGACGGCGTGCTCAAAGACCTGAACGTGAACGGCGACTCGGTGATGGAGGAGCTGGAGCACATCTACAGCACCGAGGCCGCGCCGCTTGTGACCACCGCCGCCGCCCCCGCTGAGCCCACTGCTAGTGCAGAGTCCAGCCACTACGAAGGCCCGCAGCATGACCCCAGCCAACTGCCTGTCGGCGAAATGGCTACTGCATAATACTCAATAAATCAAACACATATGAAAGGCCTGACTACTGCGGTAGCCAGGCCTTTTTTTGGTAAGTGTGGGCCTCACTGCCCGGCCGCACCGTCGCCGGGGCGCAGGTGCTCGTACCACCTGGCGTGCAGGCGGTCGCGGCGGGCAATGGCGCGCAGCAGGGGCGGCAGCAACTGCTGGCACAGGCGGTTGATGGTCAGGTCCTCGCTGGTGTAGGTGGGCAGCCGGATGGCCTCCTGCAGCATGGCAACGGCGCGGTGGCGGCGCCCCTGGTACTTATACATGCGGGCCAGGTCGTAGCAGTACTGAATGCGGCCGGGGTCGAGCTGGTGGGCCTTTTCGAGCGCGTCGATGGCCTTTTTCGTGGTGGCGCCCTGCGGATAGCCGCCCAGAAAGATGCGCGAAAACACTTTTTCGAGCAGGTTGTAGTGCGCCACGCGGTAGTACCAGCGGCCCAGCAGCTGCCAGGCCTCGGGCAGGTCGGGGCGGCGCTCGGCGGCCAGAAACACGTGCGAGCGCAGCTGCTTGAACAGCCGCAGCCGGTCGCGCGAGCTGGTGAGCCCCGCCTCGCTAAACAGGGCTAGGGCCATGGCGTAGTTGCTTTCGCCGCCCTCGGGCTGCAGGGCCAGCGCGCGGTCGGCGTACTGGTGGGCAGCCTCAAAATAAGCCTTCTTGCGGGTTTCGTCCGAGTAGCGGTTGCCGATAACCACGCTCAGCACGGCGGCCCGCCACAGGCTTTCGTAGTGCTGGGCCTGCAGCTTGAGCGCGGCCTGGTACTCGGCCAGCGCCTCCGAATCCTTGAATTTGGCTTGCAGCGCCGTAGCCAGGCGCAGGTGGCGGCGCAGGGCCACCGAGTCGGGCGCCGGCGAAGCGTTGGCCGCGGGCCTGGGTCGGGTACCCAGCTCGCCGGCGGCGGGCATGGCTGGCGCCGAAGCCTGCGAGGTGGTGGTTTTTTGGGCCCGCGCCACCTGCGGGCCACTCGCCGCCCCGGTAGCCAGCGCAGCCAGCAGCACAAAGGAGAAGCGAGGTGGAGGCATGACTGAAAAAGTGGCTGGCAGCTGGTAGGCCGCTACCCTATATAACTGACAAAGTTGGGGTAAATTATCGGGTGATTGGCAATTTCGCTGCCAGTGGGTAGCTCTGCGCCTGGCAACTTTGCCCCTTCTGCCTACTTATTACGTCATACTCCCCGTAAGCTGGGCAGCTTGAGCGGGCTAGCCTGGCCCGGCCCGGCGCCCGAAAGGCATTGGCTGCGTCACCACTACCAACGCGCAGGTGGTGTTGCCCGCCCTGCCGGGCAGCTGCCGGTGGCCAGGCTGGCGGCTATCTTGCCACATGCAGCACCAGGAAGTTGCGCCGCCGGCGGCGCTACGCGACGCCATCCAGGCATTTTGGCACATCAGCCGCGACTTCGGCGCACAGCAGTCGAGCTTTGAGGTCGTGCCGGATGGCTGCGCGGAAATCATTTTTTATTTCGGCAGCCCTTGTCGCATTTCCACCCCAGCTGGCTTGCAGCCCTTGTCCTCGCCGTTTTTGGTGGGGCTGCTCAACCAGCCGATTTATTTTCACGCGCAAGGCCGGGTGGAGTTCATTGGGGTCAAGTGCTTTCCCTGGGCCGTGTTCGAGATGCTGGGCCTGCCGCCCGGCAACGACGGCGTGCGCATAATCGAGCATCCGCTCGCCCAGCTGCAAGCCCCGCTGGCGGCGTGGCTGCAGGCAGGCAACGCAGCGGAAGCGCTGGCTGAGGTGGCGCGGCATTTTGAGCAGGCCCGGCCGCGGCCGGCCAGCGACCAGCTGCTGGGCCAGGCGGGCGGGGCGATGCGGGCCGGCGGCGGCACCCTGCCGGTGAGCCAGGTAGCGGCCGCAGCGCACGCCACGGTGCGCACCCTGGAGCGAAGGTTCAAGCAAGCGGCCGGCCACACGGTGAAAGACGTGTCGGGCCTGATGCGCTTCGAGCAGGCCCGCAGCCACCTGTGGCGGCACCCGGCGGCCAGCCTGGCCGGCCTGGCGCTGGAGCTGGGCTATACCGACCAGTCGCACCTGGGCCGGGCATTCAGGCGCTACTGCGGCACTACGCCGGCGGCCTTCGCGCGCAAGGCCGCGCGCTGGCAACAGGCGGTAAGCACCGATTTTGTCGCGTTTGTTCTAGCCTAAGGTTAGCGCGTTTCGGAATTTTGCGGGGCAATTATGCGAACACCAGCCCCCAAAATCGTCTGAAAATGAACCTGATAAATGGAAAAAAAGCGCTCGTCTCGGGCGCCAGTATCGCCGGGCTTTCCACTGCTTACTGGCTGAATAAAGCGGGGTACCACGTGACGGTGGTAGAACGGGCCCCGGAACCCCGCCTGGGCGGGGCGGCCATCAATGTGCAGGGAGAGGCCCTGGCCAGCGCCAGGCAGATGGGCATTTTTGAACAATTGAAAGCCAACCGCCTGCAGCTGGAACGCCTGGAATTTAAAAACGCCGACGACGTGACGGAAGGCTCGACGCTGCTGCCAGGCGAGGATACCCCGCTGACGGACGACATCGACGATATCGAAATTGAGCGCGATAAGCTGCTACCCATTCTGCTGGCGGCCCTCAACGGGGAGGTGGAGTTTCTCTTCGACAACTACCTCACCGCGCTGACCGAGCTACCCAATGCGGTTCAGGCTACGTTTAAGCAGGGTGCCCCCCGCGCCTTTGAGTTGGTGTTTGGCTGCGATGGCGCCCACTCGGGAGTTCGGAAACTGTGGTTTAACAACGAGCCGGCTTACGTCCATTTTCTGGACTATTACTTCTCGCTCACCATCGTAAACACCTTGCTGGTAGCCCAGCGCACGGCCCAACTGTATAACGTGCCGGGCAAAGGCATCATGCTGAATGCGTACAACGGCAAGACGGACATCATTTTTTGGTTTTTTTCGGAAAAGGAAATCTCGTATGATTACCGCGATGCCGGGCAGCAACGCGACCTTGTGGTGGAGCAGTTTGCCGGCCAGGGCTGGCGTACCGCCGAGTTGCTGGAAGCAGTGAAGACGGCGGACATCTCCTACTTCGATAAATTTTGCCAGATACGGATGCCGTCCTGGACCAAAGGCCGGGTGGCGCTGGTGGGCGACGCTGGCTACTGCGCCTCGCCCGCGGCGGGCATGGGGGCCTCGCTGGCCATGTGTGGCGCCGCCACCGTAGCGGCGGCACTGGCGGAGCACGACGGCGATTTTGAAGCCGCGTTTCAGGCGTATGACCACGCGTTGCGGCCAGTTATTGAGGAAGTGCAGGCCAACGCCCTCACCATGCTGAGCACCTATTTTGTGCCCAAAACCGAAGAAGCTATTCGCAGCAGAAACGCCCACGGAATTCCGTTTTAACCGGCCGGCACCTCGTCAGCGGCGCGCTGATGCCTGGTGGGTACAGGCTGCTCTGGGGGGTGGAGTCCCCCGCGGCGCTGCTACGTAGCTAAAGCCGGGGCCGACGCCAAAAATTGTTGTGCTTGGTTTAGTATATTGCCTTCATACTTAATCACTTACTCCAAGTCCTATGAGCCAAATTCTTGATGAAGTGCTGGCCGCCAATGCCCAGTACCAAGCCAATTTCGGCGACAAGGGCAGCCTGGCGCTGCCGCCCGCCCGCCACTTCGCCATCCTCACCTGCATGGATGCGCGCCTCGACCCGGCCAAGTATGCCGGCCTGAGCGAGGGCGACGCCCACGTCATCCGCAACGCCGGCGGCCGGGCCAGCGACGACGCCATCCGCTCGCTGGTGATTTCTTACAAGCTGCTCGGCACCCGCGAGTGGTTCGTGATTCACCACACCGACTGCGGCATGGAGCTGTTCACCGACGACATCATCCGCGGCCTGCTGGCCCACAGCCTCGAAACGGCCACCGTGGACGCCAGCGGCTGGCACGACGTGGGCCAGGGCCCCGGCTCGGCCGAAGCCAAGCACGTGTCGTTCCTCACCATCCAGAACCTGGCCGGCAGCGTGGTGGAAGACGTGCAGCGCATCCGCCGGCACCCGCTGGTGCCCGGCACCATTCCGGTGTACGGCTACATCTACGACGTGAAAACCGGCCAGCTCGTGGAAGTGCCTGAAGCCACCGCAGCGGGCCGGACTGTTGCTTGAGCAAAAAATCAGCCTCGCCCACTGCAACCACCCCGAATGGCCGTTCCCACCCGCTAGCTAAAACAGCGGTAGCTGCGCCTTGGGCCGGCGCAGCAGCGCCTGCGACTGCGCTACTTCCTCGTCCGTCACCGTCACGTTGGCGGGGAGCGGCGCGTCGGTGGCTTCGCCGTCGCCCTCGGGCTTGGGGGCGCCGCGGCGCTTGGCTTCGCGGCGCACCGGCTCGGGGCCTTCGTCGGTGAGCAAGGTCAGGCCGTGGATTTTGAAGTAGTTGAGCTTGTTACCCATTGCCTTCCAGCCTTTTACCTCAATAAACTGGTCGAGGCGCACTTTTTCCTTTTCCTTGTCGGCCTTCTTGTCGCGTTGCAGCGTCACTTCCACCTCCGGCTGGGCAAAGGTGGTGGCGGCCAGCAGCTTCGAGCCTTTGCTTTCCGATATGAACAAGAAGCGCTTTTCCATGGTCGTGGTTTCGATATGAAACCGCTTGATATAGTGCAGCTTAGCTTCGCCATCAACATAGGCCGCGCTCACCACGGTATCGGGCTCCAGCTTGCGCAGCAGCACGATGTTGGGCACGTCGAAGTGCGTGGCGGGCGAGGGCGGCGTTAGCTCATACGAGCCATCGCGGTACACCACCAGCACCACGTGCTCGGTATCGAAGGTACCCAGGTAGCGGCCGTGGCCGGCATGGTTGAGCTTGCCCACCACGCTATCGAAGAATACCTCACGCCCGCCTAACGTACTGTCACCCACTGACTTCTGAGTTATTTTCTTAATCAGCTGCTTGGTTACGATGTTGCCCATCGAGCCCTTGCCCTTGATGGCCAGCTCGGCAAAATCAAATTCGAACTGCTTGACCCGCGCCGGCGCTTTGTCGCTGAGCTGAATGGTCACCGTCTCGCTTTCCGAGTTGGGGTTGGCCGTGAGGTACAGCGTTTTGGTGCCCTTGGTACCCTTGGTGAGGTCGTACACTTTATCGCGCGTGATGCCCGACACCAGGAAACGCTTGGCAAAGCTGATGCCGCTGGCCCCGTCCACGTACACCATGTTGTACACCAGCCGGTCGTCGTTCTTGTTGTACACGCCCACTTGCAGAATGTCCTTGCCCACGAAGGTTTTCTCGGCAATGCGCGTCACCACAAACGTGCCGTCGCGCCGAATGGCGATGATGTCGTCGAGGTCCGAGCAGTCGCACACAAACTCGTCCTTCTTCAGGCCGTAGCCCACGAAACCGTCTTGCCGGTTCACGTAAAGCTTTTGGTTGGCTACCGCAACCTTCTGAGCCGTAACGATATCGAACGTGCGCAGCTGCGTTTTGCGCTCGCGGTTGGCGCCGTATTTTTTTAGCAGGTTTTCAAAGTAGGCCACTGCGTAGCGCGTGAGGTGGGCCAGGTGGTCGGCCACTTCGGCCAGCTCGGCGTCGAGCTTCTGGATGTACTCCTCGGCCTTGAAGCCGTCGTATTTCGAGATGCGCTTGATGCGGATTTCGGTGAGGCGCGTGAGGTCGTCCTCGCTGATGGGGCGGCGCAGCACGATGCGCGTGTCGTTGGCTTTCAGCTTCTCGCCTTCCACGCGCACGAACTTTTTGAGGCCCGCGTCGATGGTTTCCAGAATCTGCTCCCAGGTTTCGCACTCCTCAATTTTGCGGTAGATGCGGTTCTCGATGAAAATCTTTTCCAGCGAGGCCGAGTGCCACTTCTCCTGCAGCTCCTGCTGCCTGATTTCAAGCTCGCGCTCCAGCAGGCGGGCGGTTTTGGCCGTGCTCAGGCGCAGCATGTCCTCCACGCCCACGAAGCGCGGCTTGTCATCAATAATGACGCAGGTGTTGGGCGAAATTGAGATTTCGCAGTCCGTGAAGGCGTAGAGCGCGTCGATGGTGAGGTCGGGGCTGATGCCGGGCGGCAGCTGCACCTGAATCTCGACCTCGGCGGCGGTATTGTCCACTACCTTCTTAATCTTGATTTTATTGGCTTCGCTGGCCTTCACAATGCTCTCCATCAGCGCCGTGGTGGTGGTGCCGTACGGAATGTCGCGGATGATGAGCAGCGTCTTGTCAATCTTCTCAATCGTGGCCCGCAGCCGGATTTTGCCGCCCCGCTGCCCATTCTGGTAGTTGCTGATGTCGGCCAAACCACCGGTCGGGAAATCGGGAAACAGCTGAAAATCACGCCCTTTCAGCACCGCGATACTCGCCTGGCACAGCTCGCGAAAGTTGTGGGGCATAATCTTGGTGCTCAGGCCCACGGCAATACCTTCCACGCCCTGGGCCAGCAGCAAGGGAAACTTCACGGGCAGCGTGGTGGGCTCGCGCTTGCGGCCGTCGTAGCTCATCTGCCACTCCGTGATGTCGGGGTTGAACACGACCTCCAAGGCAAACTTGCTCAGCCGGGCCTCGATGTAGCGCGGCGCGGCGGCCGAGTCGCCGGTGGCCACGTTGCCCCAGTTGCCCTGGGTTTCAATCAGCAGGTCCTTCTGGCCCAGGTTCACCATGGCGTCGCCAATGCTGGCGTCGCCGTGGGGGTGATACTGCATGGTTTGGCCGATGACGTTGGCTACTTTGTTGAAGCGGCCATCGTCCATCTCGTTCATGGCGTGCAGGATGCGGCGCTGCACGGGCTTGAGGCCGTCCTCCACGGCGGGCACGGCGCGCTCCAGAATCACGTAGCTGGCGTAGTCCAGAAACCAGTTCTGGTACATGCCGCGCACGTTGTTCACGTCGTGAATCACCTCGCCGGGCGAGAACTTGGTGTCCTCTTCCATCTCAGCCGCCGCCTCGCTGGGCGAGTCGGCTTCAGCCTCGGTGCCCTCTTCAGTGGCTGCGTAGTCCGCGTCGGTTTCCTCGCCATCTTCCCTAAATAGTGCGTGAGCCACGGCGAGCGTGGCGTCAGTGGCGTCGTCAGTAGCCGGGGTTTCGGCCGCCGCGTCCACGGCCGGGGTGGCCGGGGCGCTCAGGTCAAAGTCCAGCGAGTCGCCCGGCTGCAAGTAGTCGGGCTGCGAAGTATTGGGAAGGGAAGTATCGGAAATAGCCACTAGTAGAAACGTAAAATCGGCAAGCTGCCCTCAAAAGTACCGTAGAATCTGGCGCGAAGCACCATTTTTTCAAGGTTGAGCTTGACCGGAAAGTTCCCAACAATATTAGTTATTGAGCCGCTATATTACACTAACATAAGTAGTATTTCTTACCTGTTGCCAACGCAAAAGCCCCCGGCGGGCCGGGGGCTTCAACTAGCAAATACTCGGGCTGCTACGCCAGCGCGATTTCGGCTATTGGCAGCACGTCGCTCGTCACCAGGTCTTTTTCCAGGCGCAGGTTGTCAATAATGAATTCCTGGCGGGCGGGCGTATTCTTGCCCATGTAGTAGGCCAGCACCTGTTGAATGCTGCGGTCCGATTGCAGGATAACCGGCTCTAGCTTAATGTTTTCGCCGATGAACTTCCCAAACTCGTCGGGCGATATTTCGCCCAGGCCCTTGAAGCGCGTTACCTCGGGGTTGCGGCCCAGCTTGCGCATGGCGTCCTGCTTTTC
>CAXTFI010000220.1:0-8131 GCA_964243255.1 uncultured Hymenobacter sp. | reverse complement strand
TTGATGGTGACCACGCGGGTGCCTTGCTGGTAGCCGGGCAGCGAGCCGATGTTGAAGGCCCCGTTGCCGTTGACGAGTGCGAGCAGCCCGCCGCGCAACGAAAAGTCGAAGGTGCCGGCGCGGTTGTTCACGTTGGCCACCCACTGGTCCATTTGGGCCGTGGTGGCTTGGGCATATTCGCCCACGGCAAACATGGTGGCGCCCCCGCTGGCCCAGCCGGCGCTGTTTTGCAGGCTGTTCAGGAAGTCCTCCGTGGCAAAATCCGGAAACAGCTTCACCGCGTCCAGGCGCACGCCGTCGAAGCCCACCTGCTTTTTGTACCAGGCCAGCCAGCCCCGGGTGCTGTTGCGCATGTAGTCGCTGGCCTGCGCGGGGTTGTAGGTGGCGTTGGAGCTTTGGCCATAAGAACCCGCGTAGTAGCTGATGTCGGGCCCGAAATAGGCGGCATTCCAGTCACCCGTGGTAGTATTATTGCCGGGGTTGGGGTTGAAGTCTTGCCAGTTTTTAGGAAACCGGCCCGTACGGGCCAGGTAGTTGGCGGCCGTCTCGCTGCTGGCCGGCGAGGTGTAGCTCACGTAACGAAAGTTTTTCATCCGGTTGGTGACGCCATCGTCCGCGGCGGCCGGGTCCTGGCCCCCGGTGTTGCTATCGTCCGAGCCGGCCCCGTCGAGGTGGTTGAGCACGATGTCCTGCACCACGTCGATGCCGTTGGCGTGCAAAATGGCCACGCCCCGCAGCAGCTCATCCTTCGTGCCCGAGTTGGTACGCAGCCGGCCGTGCTGGTACTTGTCGCCGAGGTCGTAGTTGTCGAAGGGCGAATAGCCATTCGAATAAACTTGGTTGGTCGGCATCCGCGTTTTCAGGTTCGGCGGCATCCACACCGCGTTGATGCCCATTGCCTTGAGGCGCGGAGCCAGGTCGGCGACGTAATTAGCCCAGCCGTTGGGATAATTATTGTTCTGGTAATTCCACCAGAAGCCTTCCAGCACAACCTGTTGCGCTCGCGCCGCCGTGGCGCTTAGTCCGATGAGTACGGCCACGGCCGCGAGCCGCCGGCACCCGGCAGCGGGTAAAAAAGTGCGTTTCAACTTCATCACGGTGGGAATGGGAAAGTGAGAAAAGCTAGTATTGCCTGCGTACCCGCCGCTACCGGTGCACCACGCGCACGGTGCCGGTATGGCCATTTTGCTGCACCCGCAGCACGTAGGCCCCGGCGGGCAAGGCGGCGCCAGCCAGGGCAATGACTTGGGTGCCGGGCTGGCCGGCCGCCTGCTGGCGCAGCACGGTGCGGCCAGCGGCGTCGAGCAGGGTCAGGGCGATGGGTCCCGCCTCGTCGCTCGTGAGCTGGGCGCCCAGGTCCTGGGCAAAGGGGTTGGGGTAAGCGGTGAGTGCCCAGGCCGGGGCATCGGCCAGCAGCGAGCACACCGGCGAAAACCGGCTGGTGGCGTTCAGGTCCACCTGGCGCAGGCGGTAGTACACCGCCGCCGCACCGTAGCGGGCTACGCCGTGGTCCACATAGGTGTAGTTACGGGCAGTGCTGCTGTTGCCAGCGGCCTGCACATAGCCGAGCGTCTGCCAGGCCTTGCCATCGGCGCTGGCTTGCACGTCGAAACGGTCGGCGTGCAGCTCCGAGGCGGTGGTCCAGCGCAGCAGGCCATCGGCTTGCTGCTTGGTGGCCGTGAAGCTGACCAACTCGACGGGCAGGGGGTTGGCGGCGCTGGTGCTGGCCAGCGCCAGCGCTTGGTAGGGGCTCAAATCGGTGCCGGCGGGCACGGTCACCGTCACCGTAGTGGCCGTGAAGGAGTTGGTCGGAGCAGTGCTCAGGTTCACCCACCGCGTGCCGTCGAAGCCCGCGATGGTGAGCTGCGCCGGGCTACCCACGTAGCCGGCCGGGCCGAAGTTGGTGTAGGGCAGGGTGATGCTGGTGTTCAGCCCGCCGCCGGCGGGCGCGTACAGCGGGTAGTATTCCTTGCTGCTCACGGCAGTCAGCTGAAGCCCTCCGCCCTGCGCCGCCAGGCTGTTGCGGCTGGGGGGCGCGCTGGCCCCGGCCACGTAGCGGAGCGTGGTGCCGGCCGGGTTGCTCAGGGTGATGGGCGAATACAGCGGCGAGCCGGTGGGGCTGGCCCCGCCCGCGCCCACGGTGCCGGTGGGCGTTGCCCCGAGCGGGTAGCTGAAGGGCGTCGCCCCCGCCTTGCCCACGAAGCCATCGATGTAGGTCGCGGGGCCAAATACGCCGGCCAGCGTGGCCGTGGGGCCGAGGCGAATGGCCCCGGCTACGTCGCCCGCCGTGGTCGGGGGGGCGGCGGCCCCGGTGGTCGTGGTCAGGCCATTGCTGAGCAGCAGGGTGCCCGCCACGTCCAGGCCCTGCGCGTTGGCGACGGCGAAGGTGCTCGTGCTGACGTTGGCCAGCGTGAGGTTGAAGAACTGCGGGGCCACGGTGCCGGCCAGGGTTTGCGCGCCCGCGCCGGTGAACTGGTCGGTGACGGGGTTGGCCCCGCCCGCCGCGAAAGCATAAGGCCCCGCATTACTGAACGCGACGCCCAGGCCGGCAAACGTGTTGACGGACGCGAAGGCCCCGGTATTCGTGACTGTGCCCAGGTTCACGAAGGCGGTGGCGTGGTAGCTGCTGCCCGCGTTTATGTACTGGCCGGTGTTGCGTTGCGTGGGTTGGGCGTGGGCGTAATGGACCAGGCCCGGCAGCAGCAGCAGGGCCACGGTCACCTGCCACCCGTTGGCGGTGAGCCGAAGGCGAAGATTTTTCATGAGCGGTTGCAAGAGAAAAAGCCCGTGCTAGCGGCTGATGACAATCCAGTCGCTGCCATCGCTCTGAATGGTGATGCGCGTGTTGGCCGGAAAGCCGTTGGGCCCCGCCGCGAGGCTCGTGCCGGTCAGGTCGTCGTACACGGTGCCCGGCCCGCCGTTCACAGTCAGCGTAAACGCCCCCTGGCCCACGCCGTTGATGAGGGTGTACACGCGGCCAAAGCAGGTGTTGGCCGCGGGCAAGTCGATGGTGTTGGTGCCGAAGCGGCGGATGGTGTGGTGACTGTTGTCGAGGACCAACGGGTCGGGGCCGCCGCCGCTGTTGAGGTAAGGCAGGCCGATGGCCCCGTTCACTTGCAGCTTCGAGCCCGGACCCGTGGTGCCAATGCCCACGTCGCCCGCCCCGCTGATGGCCAGCCGGTTGGCATTGGACGTGTAGAAGTCCAGGCCGTACTGATTGACCGGGGTGGTGCGGTTGGAAGTAATTCCTTCGCCCGAGGCCACGTAGCCAAAGTGCAGGCCGTGCGAGAGGCTGCCATCGCCCTGAAAGTTGGCGTCCACGGCCACGCCGCCGTTCAGAAACGACACGTCGCCGGTGCTGCTCACCCGCACCCGCTCGGTGCCACTGGTTTTCGTGACGAAATCCTGCGCGTCGGTCGTGCCGATGAATTGGGCGCCGGGGGCGGTGCCCGCGTTGCCGGCTAGGTTCCAGGCGTTGCCCGCGCTACCGGCCGAAGCAGCCAAAAATGCCCCGTTGCTGTAGATGTATTCTGCTACTTGCCCAGCCGCGATGCCTTGGCCATTAAAAGTAGCCGGGAAAGCCGTGGTGTTGACGATAACTACCCGTTGACCTGCTACGGGGGCCGGCGCGGCCGCACCCGAGAGCGTAACCGGTCCCGTGGGCGCACCCGCGAGCCGTACCTGTCCGGCCGTGGTGGGCACAGTGCCGGCATTGCTACTCACATTAAGGGCGGTTTCGGCCACCGACAGCGCCCCGTTGACATCGAGCATGGTGCGCGGTGCCGTCGCCCCTGGATAGCCGACGCCTAATTGGGCGTGAGCGGTAGGCGCGGCTAGCAACCCCAGTCCGAGGCTCACCGTGAATAGCTTGTACAAATTTCGCATGGATGACGTGGTTAGAAGAAAAAACGTGAGCGAAGCTCTTTATGGAATTCGGTAAAACACCGTTGATTTTACCAGCCGCGCAAGTCAAGTCCTCTGTGTTTATCTGCGAAATGGCTTGAGCTTGAAGCTGAACCGCGCCGCCGGGGCCAGTTGCCGCGCGAGGGCCGATTTGCTGCCCACCACCTACCGGCTAATGCGGTCGGCCACAGGTTTTCTGCCCGCCCGCCCCTTTACCATCGACGTAAATGGTGGCTTTGCAGCGCTGGCCGGGCGTGAGGGAATCCCGCTTCACAGCTTGCTGGCGAGCCTGTTTATCCATAAGTGAGTCACCACTGTTGCCATGCTTCCCCTCGGCTGGAAGCCCTCACAAACGATTGCGGTTGGGAATGCGCGGTGATTTATTTCTCAAAACTAGGATACCTACAAAGCACGAAAAACTTATCAAACCACAGTATGAAAAATATTACCTCATCTATGAATCATGTGATTGATTTATAATTAATTGAAATCGAAATTGGTGTTTGCAATATTGGTTTTGCATAGAGAAACCACGGGGTATATAATGTTTTTATCGGTGATAAATGCGTTTAGATTGAGTTAATAATTAAATAAATAATAATCAATATATCTCAATGAAATAAATTTAATATAAAAGGTGTATAGGTGGTTCTGATTTTAGCGTAACATCTATACGCCTGTCACCTGAAATTTAGACCACCGCAACAATACAGTAATGAGAAGTTGCAATATTTTACAAGTAAGCCTCAAGAATGAGTTGCCTTGATGTACATAAAGAAACTTATGGTAGCAGTTGGTTTCAACAGAAACCGTGGGGAATAGACATCGAAGCTGTTTAGGAAGTCGAAAAAAGCTGCTTGGGCCTCATGCAGCGCGCAGCGAACCGGGAGTCGGCGTAGCCAAGCACCTTGCTCGCCTTGCTGGGGGCCGTTTAACGACGCGAGCGAGATGCTGGGCTGCGCGCTGCATGGCGTTTTGGTGACTTCCTGAACAGCTTCATCATAAGCACGGGTAAGCAGGTCGAAATTGTTAGCTTATCATATGATTTAGCGCATATTATCGCGTAATTCCGTCAGGTAATTTTGATGTAATCAACCACTTAGGTTGAAGGAGTCAAGACGATACCCTCATGGAACAAACCGAAATTATTGCCCTCACCCACCAAACGGCCCCGGCGCTGGTCGCTGACGGCGACCAGCTCACGCGCGACTTTTACCAGCACCTGTTCGCGCACAACCCCGAGCTGAAGCACATCTTCAACATGGCCAACCAGGCCACGGGCTTGCAGGCCCGCGCCCTGCTTGATGCCATTCTGCTGTTCGTCACCAAGTTCGACCAGTTGGAAACCCTGGGGCCGCAGGCCCGCATGATTGCGGCCAAGCACGTAAGCCTGGACATTCAGCCCGAACACTACGGCCTGGTAGGGGCCAGCCTGCTGGCAACCATCGAAGCCAAGCTGGGCTCCGCCGCCACGCCTGCCGTGATGAAAGCCTGGGAGCTGGCTTACACCCGCATCGCGCAGGTGCTGACGGGCCTCGAAACCGTGGCCTACCAGGGGCACCGCAGCCAGCCCGGCGGCTGGAACACGTTCAAGCCCTTTGTGGTGCAGCGCATCGTGGCCGAATGTCCCGGCATCAACTCCTATTACTTAGTGCCGCAGGACGGGCAGCCACTGCCCGCTTACCAGCCCGGCCAGTTTATCAGCCTCGCCGTGAAACTGCCGGGGCACCCGTACCAGCAGATTCGCCAGTACAGCCTTTCCGACGCGCCCGGCCAGCCGTATTACCGCATCAGCGTGAAGCGGGAAGAAGGCACCGCCGACCAACCCACTGGCCTGGTATCGGCGTACCTGCACGACGCGGTGCAGGAACTTGACACCCTGCTGGTGCACGCGCCGGCCGGCGAGTTCTACCTTGACCCGCTGGCAACTGCACCGCTGGTGCTACTGGCCGGCGGCGTGGGCATCACCCCGCTCATGGCCATGCTGGAGCACGTGCTGGCCACGGGCAGCCGGCGGCCGGTACTGCTGCTGCAAGCCGTGCGCGACGAGGACACCCAACCTTTCCGGCAGCGCCTGCGCACGCTCGCCCGGCAACACCCCACGCTGCGCACGTTTGCGCTTTACCAGCAAGTGGTTGCTCCACCGGTGATGGTGGGAGAGCTCGAAGAAGCGGAAGAACTTGCGGCCGAATGGGCCGAGGGCCAGCTCACCGCGGCCCACCTGGACCCCTTATTGGTCGATGTGCCCTATGATGCCGACTGCTATTGCTGCGGCCCGCTGGGCTTCATGCGCCACGTCAACACGCTGTTGCGGGGCCGTGGCTTCCACAACCGGCACTTCGAGGTGTTCGGTCCTTCCCAAACCATCGACTAGCGGTGCCGACGTTCCGGCCGCTTATCCCGGATTGCCCGGCCAATCCTATTACGAGACGTAGTGGGGTTGGTCAACGCATCCGGTATGCCGGGCGTCACGGGGCCAGCGTGGGCCTGGCCCTGGCGCTGGTGGCAGGGCTGGCAGATTTGCTCCGCCAGCCCTTGCTGCTGCCGCCGTTTGCGGCCACCGCTATTCTCCTTCTCATCACGCCCGACAAGCCCTTCGCGCAACCGCGCAACGTTGTGGGCGGCTACCTGATTTGCTGCACCTTGGCTTTAGTCGTGGGAGCATGGGCCCCGCCTGCCTCAGGGCTAGTGGCGGCGGGGGCTGTAGGCATAGCCGTGGGCTTGGTGCTGGCCACCGATACCCTGCACCCACCCGGCGCGGCCACATTACTATTGTTGCTGCTGGCCCCGAGAGCCCCCGGTTGGACCACACTGCTCGGCGTAGTGCCACTGGGCGTAGCGGTGCTGTTGGGCACAGGGTGGCTGCTGAATAAGCTGGTGCTGAAACAGCGCTATCCGGCCACGACCTAGTGGTGAGGCGGCCTACCGCTAGAAAGCGGCCCACTGGGGTTTAGGCCACCGGGCGGCTCGGGCTAGGAGGGTGGCACGGCCAGCTGGCTCATCAGCTCCGTCATGGTGCTGTTGGCGTAGGAGCCGTAGGCATCCACCAGCACGCCTTTCACGCCGCTGTCCGACTCGATGGCGTACACCACGCACATGTCGTCGGGGGTGGAATTGCCTTCGAACCGGTGCACTTCGTGGATGTGGAACCGGCCCGGGTTCACGCCCAGGTCGAGGCTGCTGTCGGGCAGTTGGCGGCCCGTCAGGTCGTAGTCGTGCCGGTAGCCCCGGCGCGCTAAGTCGCGCAGGGCCGAGGCCTCGGAATCGAAGGTGGAATGGAACATGGCACTGGCCGATTAAGGGTGACGATTAAGATTGTCGGGAGTAGCTTCTTCACCGGCCGCTAAACAGAGCAGAAACGCCGCTTCTTCCAAGGCCGTGACGCTATGGGGCATGCCGGCTTGCAGCACCAGCAATTGCCCGGCTGTCAGCGCTGTCAACTCTAGTTCGGTATCGAAGGCCAACCGCCCTTCCAGCACCTGTACGCTAATAATGCCAGGGGCCGTGTGTGTTTTTATGGTGGCTCCGGCGTGCAGGGCCATCAGCACCAGGCGCAGGGTGTCGGACTTGAATAGGGTGAGGGCGTTGCGGTCATTGCTGGCCCAGGTGGACTCTCGCTTCAACTGGGCGGTGGCGGCGGGCAGGTCAAGTGTCAGCAGCGGCGCATTCAGGGGGCGGGTGCCATCCGGGCGCTTGGGAGTGGCGGCATTGAATTTATCTTCCATGAATACCGGGGTAAAAATCAGTGAAATCAAAGAATGGCGCGTCCTTCGCTGCCACGGGCCGAGGCTATTTTGGCCTGAAACATCTCGCCCATTTTCCGCGCCCGCAGCTTCATTTCCGTGGCGTTTTGGCCGGCGTATTGTTCGTCCACGGTTTGCCCGAATAGCGTCAGCCAGCGCGCGAAGTGCTCGGCTTCAATCGGTAAATACAGGTGCTTGGCGCCCGGATTGCCCCGGTAGCCGGCCGCCTGCGCCAGCAGCGCGGCCGTCCAGAAGCGGGTCATGGTGTCGAGGTGCTCAGGCCAATGCCCTTCTGGAATGCGGCTGGCAAACACCGGACCCAGCAGCGCATCAGCACGCACTTTCCCATAAAAGGCTTCGATAAGCTGGCGGATGTCTTCCTGAGTCAGGATATCAGTTGCGGGAGTGGAGGCCATGAGCAGGAACGAAGGGCTAGGGCGTGAGGACATTTAGCGTAACCAATCCAAAGCTGCGGCTATATGCCA
>CAXTFI010000219.1:0-8346 GCA_964243255.1 uncultured Hymenobacter sp. | reverse complement strand
GAAGGCTTTATGACCCGCGACCCCCGCATGGTTGAACGTAAGAAGTTCGGCAAGCGCAAGGCCCGTCGCTCGTTCCAGTTCTCCAAACGCTAATATCCGAAGCAGACTATTATGGCTCAGTCCACCACCTATAAAGAGCTGCTTGACGCGGGTGCCCATTTTGGCCACCTTACGCGCAAGTGGGACCCGAAAATGGCACCGTACATCTTCATGGAGAAGAACGGCATCCATATCATTGACCTGAACAAGACGCTGGCTTCGCTGGATTACGCGTCGAATGCTATTCGCAACATCGCGAAAAGCGGCCGCAAAATCATGTTCGTGGCCACCAAAAAGCAGGCTCAGGAGATTGTGCAGACTGAGGCTGTTCGCCTCAAGATGCCCTTCGTAACGGACCGCTGGCTGGGCGGGATGCTGACGAACTTCGCCACCATCCGCAAGAGCCTGAAGAAAATGAGCACCATCGACAAGATGGTGAAAGAAAACACTGCCTACGCCGCCCTGGCTAAGCGCGAGAAGCTGATGATGTCGCGCGAGCGCGACAAACTAGAGCGCGTAATGGGTGGTATCTCGGAGTTGAGCCGCCTGCCCGCGGCCCTCTTCGTGGTAGACGTGAAGCGCGAGCACATTGCCGTGAAAGAAGCGCAGAAATTGGGCATTCCGGTGTTTGCTATCGTGGATACCAACTCGAACCCCGACCTGGTGCAGTTCCCGATTCCGGCCAACGATGACGCTTCGAAATCTATTCAGCTCATCATCAACGTGATTGGCAAGGCTATCGAGGATGGCCTGTCGGAGCGCAAGGTTGACAAGGAAGATGCTGACCGCAAGGAAGCCGACGAGGCGGCCATTGCGGAGAAAACGGAGGCTGACAAAGAAGCCTAAGCCGCTCGCTGTCAAAGCTTGACGAAGAAGGGAACGGTCGAGGCAAGTGCTTGGCGGTTCCCTTTTTCAATTTTTAAGTTGGTCGTGTGTAGAGACGCATCCTTGCGTCTCCCGTGAGAACGACCCATTACAGATGTTCAACGCTGAGACGCAAGGATGCGTCTCTACAACTCCCCTCCCAATGGCCGCTATCACCGCCGCAGATGTAAACAAGCTTCGCACCATGACTGGTGCGGGCATGATGGATTGCAAAAAAGCCCTGACCGAAGCCGATGGCGACTTCGAAGCCGCCCGCGACATTCTGCGCAAGCAGGGTCAGAAAATCGCTGACAAGCGCGCCGACAATGCTACGTCGGAAGGCTTGGTACTGGTAAACGTGAGCGCCGATGGCACCACCGGCAAGCTGGTGGCCCTGGCTTGCGAAACGGAGTCGGTAGCTAAAGTAGCTGACTTCCGCACCTTGGTGCAGCAAATCCTGGACACCGCCATCAAAACCAACGTGGGCACCAAGGAAGACTTGCTGGCCGCTACGGAGGCCGACGGCCGCACCGTGCAGGAGCACATTACGGAGCTGACCGGCAAAATCGGCGAGAAGCTGGACCTGACTTTCGCTACCCTGACTGCCGAGAAAGTGGCTTCGTACATCCACTCGGACAACAAAAAGGGTGTACTCGTGGGCCTGAAAAACGTGGGCGGCGCCGACACCAACGAAGTAGGCCGCGACGTAGCCATGCAAATCGTAGCCATGAAGCCCGTCGCTGTTGACAAGGATGGCGTGGACGCTGGCACGGTGGAGCGCGAAATTGAAATCGGCAAAGAGCAGGCACGTGCCGAAGGCAAGCCCGAGGCTATGCTGGAGAAAATTGCCCAGGGCAAGCTCAACAAGTTCTACAAAGACAACACCCTGCTCAACCAGGAATTTGTGAAAGACAACTCGCTGACTATCGCGCAGTTGCTTGACAAAACGTCGAAAGGCATGACGGTTGAGGCGTTTAAGCGCGTAGTAATTGGCGCTTAGTTTTTGGCGTAAACTGCTTTTGAACAAGAAAGCCCGCTGGCAGTGCGCCAGCGGGCTTTTTATTTGCGGGTATGACAGACGAACGCAAAATTCTTTACCGCGACCTCCTGAGATGGGCGATGGTAGATATGCGTATGCACAGTGCAGCCGCTACTAATACAATGCTAAGCTTACTTCTGCGGCGGCATAGCCACCGGCGGGTGCTTCAGTTCGTCCACGCAATGAATGATTGGCTGCATAATACCGCCTTATATTCTGCAATTGATTTCAAAGGTTTCAAAGAAGAATTATTCTGGGAAGAATATAGCCGTTTTAGGAGTGAGTTCCCTGCTGATAAATGGGCTGGACTTACTGAGACAGTCATTAAAGAACTGCAAGCAATACCCAATTAATGTTGCCGTTTTATCTTCTCTATATGCCTACGGCGCCTTGGCAGAGTCGGCGGGCATGGGCGTAGCGGCGGGGGCCGCCGCAGGCGCTTTGGCTGGTAGCGCTGGAGCTACTACCGGTGCGGCCACCGAATCAGCTTTAAACTGGCGGGCGGCGGGTGCTACTACTGGGCGCGCTACGGGAGCCACCCGGATGGTTTCGGGGGCAGCGGCGGGCGGCAGAGTTATCTGCTCGGCCTGGGGGCCGACTTCGGGCGCGACGGTGGTAGAGTCGGCGGCGGTTTGGCTACCGCTGGCCAAGTGTTCATCGGGGGCGGTGGGGCGGCCGATAAACAGGTAGAGCACGAGGCCCAGCACTACCAAAGCGCCGCCAATTATGAACACTAAGTTTAGCGGATTGCGCTGTTCCTCAGCGAGTAGCGGGTCAGGGGTGTACGACGGGATGCCCACGGCCGGCGCGGCCAGCCAGTCGGGCCGGGCGGCGGGTGGTGGCGGGGCCAGCTCAGCGGGGTTGGGCGCTATGGTATCGTAGGCGGCTATTGTCTCTTCGGGAACGGGCGCGGGAGCTTCGGGCGAAATACTGGTGGCTGGGTCACTAGTGAGCGGCAACACCGGGCTGTCGGCCGCGGGGGCAAGCGGCAGGGCGGGCTCCAGGCCAAAAATCAGCTGGCGCTTGAGCGTTTCGAATTCTTGCGGGGTGATGGTGCCCGCGTCCAGCATTTCTTTGAGCTGCCGCAGGGCGGCGAGCGACGAATGGGCATCGGACGGATTCATAGTAGCAAGCAGAAGTGACTGGTAATTAAGGGGCTACGATAGTGAGGCGGGTGCGGCGGCGCTCCAGCACCTTCACGCCAGCCTCGCGCAGCAAGCCGTTGTTGATGAGCTGGACGCTGTCCTGGCTGAGGGTTTTGGCGTTGGCCTCATTTTGACGCAGCAACTCGTCGATGCGCCTGAGGTTGGCGGCGGTGTTGGCGCGGGTGGCATCGGCGGCGCGGTTCAGCTTGTCTTTTTCCTTGTCGATGGCCGCGATTCTAGCCTCGGCCTCGGCTACCTGCTGGCGGTAGAAATTGGTGCGGGCAGCGGGCGCATATTTGGTCAGGATATTCTCTAACTGCTTGAACGGCACGGGCGTAAGGTCGGGCGAGAAATAGGTTTTATCACCGAAAGCTCCGAACAGCGCTACCTCGGTAGTCGAATCGGTGAGGGCGGTGGTGGCGGCGTACACATCTACGGGCCGGCTCGCGATGGCCGTGCCGCTCACCTGCTTGGCCGATAGCACGGGCTTCTTACCCAGCAAGCCCGCCAAGCCCCCTTTCAGCGAGAGGCGCTGATAGCTCTTCATGTAGGATTGCAGAAACTCGCGCGTGTCGTCCTCAGTGCCATCCACTACCACGTTGACGCTGGCCTGGGTGTGGCCTGCGTAGGGCAGCTGGCCTTGGCGCACCTGGTAAAGCTGCGCCCAGGCGGGCGCGGTGGTCAGCAAAGCAGCGATTATCAGCAATAATTTCATTTTGAGCGTTTTACAAAGTTAAAAAGAGTACTAGCGCAGGTCGTGGCGGGCAAAAGCGGCGCGCATGTCCTGCTGCATGAGTTGGAAGCGGGCCACGGCGGCGGCCAGAAACTCGTCGTCGAGCAGCTGGCGAATCTCCACGTCGGGCGGGGCCACGCCGCTCAGGTCGAGGTCGGCCACTTTGTAGGTTTGCTCCAGGGGGCCTTGCTCCAGCTTGAGCAGGTATTTGCCGTTCCAGGCCAGCAGGGTGATTTTAACTTGCGGATACGGAATGTCGGCAACGTGGCGCATGAGCAGGCTAACAGGCTAAAGGGAAGTGGCCGAAGATAGTACGGCAACCGGCCCGGCTGGTTAAACTCGACATTAACGCTGCCGCGAGCCCGAGCGTATAAAAGTGTTTGGCGCCTGCCAGCGCCAGCTTTTTCAGCACCTTCTTAGCCTTTATCGCCATGCCCCAGGGAGATAAGTCGAAGTATACCGACAAGCAGAAGCGCCAGGCTGAGCACATCGAAGAAAGCTACGAGCAGCAAGGCCGGCCGGCCGACGAAGCCCAGGCGCGCCTGGGCCACCGTGAACAAGCAAGACGGCGGCGGCAAAAAACCCGGCGGCGCGGGCCGCAAGAAAAACTAGCCCTACCCGCTCCGGTAGGACCTAGGCCGCCGCAATGGCTTCGGGCGGCGCCTGGGCCCGCGGGTGGGGAGCCATGCGGCTCAGCCCCACTACCAGCCCTAGCACCAGCAAGCCGCAGCTCATTCCGATAACCGGTGCCGTGGTGATTTCGAGCAGCCAGCCGTTGAGATAGCTCGCCATGACGGTGCACAGGTTGACCAGGGCCATGTAGGTAGTAAACTGCGAGCCCTCGATGCGCGGCCGGCAAAAGGCCATGAGCAGCGGCATGGCCGAAATGCTAAGCAGCGGCTCGGCCAAACTCATGGCAACCAAGCCGCTGAAGCTGACTGCTTTAATCACCCAAAACGACGCCAGGCAGTTGAAGAGCAGCAGGAAGCCCGCTAGCCCAACCATCACCCAGTATTGTAGCCGCGCCGGCCCGAGGCGGTCGACGAGCACTCCGCCCCCCAGCAGTACTCCCAGCGGCGCCAGGCTGCCCCAGCTGCCTTGCACGATGGACAGGTCGGTGTCGGGCCAGTGCAGCGAGTGAATAAGGTGAAAGTCGTAGGCATTGTAAAACAGCGAGCTGCTCATGTAAGCCAGAAGTATAATGGCAAACGCGCGCAGGCTGTGCCGCTCGACTATGCTCGCCCACAGCTCGCGGAAGAGCCAGCCCAGCGGCGGGTTCTCTTCGGGCCCGGAGCCAGCGGGGGCAGCCGGGCGCGAACCCCGGCCCAGGCGCGGCAGCAGGCGGTCGGTACGCTCCAGCCTGATAAAAAAGGTGAGCCCCGTGAGCACCAGCAAAGTCAGCGAGTGCGCCAGCGCCGCTACCCGAAAGCCACCGTGGTGCAGCAGGTACGATAAAATGGCCCCGCCCACGGCCCAGCCCAGTAGCGAGCCGCCCCGCATAAACGCGTTGACGCGCCCGCGCTCGGCTACCGGCACCACCGAGATGGCAATGGCATCGACGCTGGCATCCTGGATGGACGCGAACACGCTGTGCACAAAAAACACCAGGCCCAGCAGTGCCAGCTGGCTCACCGGGTTGCGCACCAGCAGCAGCGAGAGCGACGCCAGCACTGCCACCAGCTGCGTGAGCACCACCCACTGCTTGCGGTGCCCGATAATGGAATACTGGTACTTATCAATCAGCGGCCCCCACACGAACTGAAACGTCCAGGGCAAGCCCACGATGGCCGCAAACGACCCCACCGTTCTGGCCGACAGCCCCTGGCCAATGAGGTAGTTGTACACCGCCGTGAGGGCAAAGCCCGAGGGCAGGCCCTGCATTACGTACAGATAAAAGAAAGTGAAGTAGCGCAGTCGAGCGCTGTCGCGGAGAACTAGAGCGGGCACCGGGGCAAGAATAAGTAAGCGCGCCAGTGGCGGCGAAAGTACTGGCTAAAGGTAATGATAGCCAGCTAACTACTGCCAAGGAAGCTCACGCTACCAGCGCCTCGGTCACGCGGCTGAGGTCGGTGCTCACCTTTTGCAAAAAAGCCAGCTGCTCGGCCAGGGTGCGGTCGGGGGCAACGGCATCGGCCAGGGCATCGGCGCGCACCTCGGTCAGGAGGGGCCCGGTGGGGGCCGCCGGGTCGGGCGGGGCCAGGGTGGGCGGCGCCGCTGCCAGCAGAGCCAGGCTTTTGCTGAGGGCGGCCTGGGCGCTGGTGAGCAGGCGGCGGCCGTCGGGCGGCACAGTGGGGTTGGGCGTGGTTTCGTCCTGCCAGGTACTAGTGAGGGCCGCAATATTAGCCGAGAGAATGTGGTTGAGCACCACAAACTCGTGCACCTCGGTGGGGTGGCGGCGGGTGCGGCGCGGCTCGGAGAGCATGCGCTGGAAAGCGGCCGCCAGGTTGGCCGAGGCCACGTACACGTCTTTGCGCAGCAGGCGGTAGGCGCCGGGGGCCACCTCGCGGCCGGCCAGGCGGTCGGCTAGCTGGCGCAGGTAGGCCAGGTTGGCCTGGAGCGTGGCGGCCAGCAAGCTGGGCAGCTGGTCGCTTTCCCAGCGCGGAAACAGCAGGTAGGCCGTGGCCAGGGCAATGGCGCAGCCCAGCGCCGTGTCGGCGAGGCGCTCCTGAATGACGCCCAGGTAGCCCAGCCCCAGGAAGCTGAACATGATGAGCAGGTAGGCCGTGAGAAACACCACCGTAACCAGGTATTTGGTGCGCTGAAATGAGTAGGCCACCACCATAAACACCAGCAGAAACCCGAAGCGCACGTCGCCGCTGGGCACCGCCAACAGCACCAGCACGCCCAGCACCCCGCCCATAAATGTGCCGCTAATGCGCTGAATATTACGCTCGCGCGTGAGGCTAAAGCCGGGCTTGAGCATGAACGTGACCGTCATTAGTATCCAGTAGTTGTGCTGGCCTTGCCACAGCAGCTCGGCCACAGCGTAGGCTACGGCGCAGGCCACGGCCATGCGCACCGCGTGCCGGAACACCGACGAGCTAAGCGTCAGGTTTTGGCCGAAGGCGCTCCACTCCAGCTCCTGGCGGGCCACAAACTGCGTGTGGCCGGCCACGCGGCCGGGGTCGGGCGCGGTGGCGGCCTGGTCCTCATCGAAGTAGCGCCGGATGCTGCGCACGCGCCGGTGCAGGTCGCGCAGGTTCACCAGTATCTTCTTCAATACCAGTGTGCTAAGTCCGGCAGCCGAATCGGGAGCCGGCAGGGCGTTGATGCGGGCCTGCAGGCGCGTGAGCTCGGGCAGGCGGTCGGGGGGCGGGCTGCCGTAGGCGCGGTTCGCCAGGATGGCGCTGCCCAGGTAGTCGAGGTCGGTGGCCAGGCGGCCGATAAAGGCTTGTATTTCAGTTAATACACCTGTTTCGCCGAAGGCCGTGCGTAGCGCGGCATAGTCGTAGTAGCCCGCCGTGATGTGCTCATACAGGTCCACGGTTTCGGTGAAGGTGAGCACCAGCCGGCGGCCCGCGCTGGTGCTTTCGGTCACTATTTGGCGGGTGCGAAAGAGGAGGTCGCGCACGGCCTCCTGGCGGTCGCTCACCACTACCTGCTGGGCCACCAGGCGGCGGTAGTCGTCGTCGAGGTTGGTAGCGGGATTATAAAACGTGGCCTTGAGGTGCAGGAAGCCCGCCACGGCGTGCAGGCACTCGCCCAGGGCCTGCTGCGCGGCCCGGTAGGGCTGCACCCGCCCCTGGGCCAGGGCCAGCAGCAGGTACCAGGCGCCGCCCAGCCCCAGCAGCCCCGCGTGCAGCACCACGGCCGCCCAGCCCACCGGCGGGTGCGCCAGCGTGAGCACCATGCCCAGCAGCGTGGCCGAGCCCACCGCCCCCGCCCGCGCGCCCCACACCAGCAGCATAGTCAGCCCAAAGCTCAGCCCCACTACCACCACGCCCAGGCGCAGCCGGTACGGGGCCACCGCGCCCGTGAGCAGCGCGCCCACCACCACCAGCGCCAGGGCCGCCAGCAGGCCGTTGCGGCGGTGCAGCAGCGGGCCGGGCGTGTCGGTCACGCTCAGGCACACGGCCCCGGTCGAAATGGTGATGCCTTGCGCCAGCTGCCCCCACTGCGCCCCCAGCAATGCGGGCAGCAGAATGGCCAGCGTAATGCGCAGCCCATCGGAGAAGTGCTGGCTGAAGAAAAAATATGACAGGTCGCGGCGCAGAGGCATTTTCAGTTAGCAGTTAGCAGTCATCAATGAACGACTAGCGCAAATAACGGATGCCTGCTACCTGATACTTGCTGACGCGTACTTGTTGACTGCTAACTGATGACTGATACCTGTCAAAGCAGGAGGCTGGCTAACGCATAGTCAGCCAGTAAGATAGAGATGATGGAATTGGTGACGGCGGCCGTGCTGGCCTTGCCTACTTCCAGGGCGCCGCCCTTCAGGGTGTAGCCTTTGTAGGAGGAAATGGCCGACACCAGAAAGGCGAATACCACCGACTTGATGAGCGAAAACAGCACCGTGTAGGGCT
>CAXTFI010000218.1:0-8360 GCA_964243255.1 uncultured Hymenobacter sp. | reverse complement strand
ATGCTTCGGCAAGCGGACGCCAGATGAGCATGACGTTCTTTTTTGCTCACTGCTCACTGCTCAGCGCCTTTTGCCAGAGCGCGTCCAGGGGCTCTTGCACGTAGCGGCGCTGCTCGGGGTTGGTGAGCCACTGGGCGCGGCCGTGCAGGTAGCGGAGCTGGTCTTTGAGGGTGGCGCGGTCGGCAAGGGTGGTGGCGGGGTCGTGCCAGCGGCCGGCTAAGCGGCTCACTTCCTGGTAGATAACGTCGGCATCGGGCACCAGGTCTACGGCGGCGCGCGGGTGCGGGCGGGGTGCCGTATCGGCCGCCACCACGGCGTTGACGAGGCCGGCCAGCACCTCGCGCTGCTCGTCGGTGTCCCAGATGTGGCGCAGCACCCAGGCATCGGAGGGCACGGCCACCAGCCGCTGGCTGAGCAGGGCGCTGGCCGCCAGCAGGCGCTGCAGCTTCACGGCGCGGCGGTCGCTCAGGGCCAGGCCCGCTTGCCGCAGCTGGCCCACCAGCGCGGCGTAGGCGGGGCGCACGGTGGCCAGGTCTACGGTGGGCACGGCGGCTTGCAGCTGCGCCACTTCGGCCGCCGCGATGGTGGGCAGGTCGGCGGCCGGGGCGCGCTGCTCCAGGCCCCAGCCGGCGGCCAGCACGGCGCCCAGGTCGCCGGGCGCGGCGTTGTCGGAGCGCACCCGCACCAGGAAGCGGTCGAAGAGCGCGCCCAGGGCCTCGTCCTCGGGCAGGTGGTTGCTGGCCCCCACAATGAGCAGGGCCGGCAGCGGCCGGGTTTCGCGGCCCCGCCGAAATACCTTCTCGTTCAGCACCAGCAGTAAGCTGTTGAGAATGGCGCTGTTAGCGTTTAGCAGCTCATCCAGAAAAATGAGGTTGGCCTCGGGCAGCATGCCCTCGGTGTTGGTCACCAGCTCGCCCTCGCGCAGGCGGCGGATATCGAAGGGGCCGAATAATTCGTTGGGCTCGGTGAAGCGCGTGAGCAGGTAATCAAACGTTTGGCCCTGCACTGACCGGGCCAGCGCGTGCACCAGGGCGCTTTTGGCGGTGCCGGGCGGGCCCAGCAAAAACAGGTTTTCGCGGCTCACCAGGCACAGCATCAGCAGGTCGATGATGTCGTCTTTGCCCACAAACGTGTCCTTGAGGTGGCGGGCTACGCCGTGCAGCTTGTCAATCAAAAGCCCGAGCGGGGCCGGAAAATCGGTCATAAAGGAGCAGAAACAAACGTCAGAAAATCGGGCCAGAACTGCGCCGCGTACTCGCCCAGCGCCGCCCGCACGCCCTCGGCCACGCCCGGCTGGGCGGCCCGCGCCCGGTCGCGCCGCTCGATGATGCGGTCGAGGTACAGGGCGCGCAGGGCCGGGTGAGCGAGCACGGCCGCTGGGGCCTCAGTTGGGGCCGGGGCCACGCCCACCAGCGAGAGCGGCCACTGCCGCCCCACGGCTTGCAGCCTGACTACCAGCGCATCGGCCGGGGCCAGGTCGCGGGCCAGACCGAGCAGCGCGGGCAGGTGGCGCAAGGTTAAATCGACCGAGTAGCTGGCCTCAGGCGTAGCCTCGCCCGGCCAGTCGGCCAGGTGCCGGGCCACGGCCTCGGCGTCGTAGTCACGCAAAAAGGCCAGCTGCATCGCGCGGTACAACAACTCGGCCGCCCACTGCGCCGCCGCGGGCGCAAAGGCCGGCACCTGGTGGGCCAGGTGCAGGGCATCGGCGGCGTGGTAGCGGCGCAGCAGCTCCGTAGCCGGAGCCAGGTCGGCGGGGGCAAACGGGGTGAGCTGGCCGGCCACCGTCACCTCGCCGGTAGCCAGCAGGGCCCGCAAAAAATCGGGGAGCGAGGGCGGCATGAGCGGCAATATACCGCACCGCAGATTCAATACGGGACCGCAGATTCAAACGGATTAAACGGATTTCGCAGATACGCCCGCTGCGCGGGCTGACTACGCAATTGGCAAAATGGCTCGGCTGCTGCTGTGCGCTACTGGCAGCTGGCGTATGGCCTGCTATTGGCTTTGTACTGGCGGGCTGCAAAAATATTCTTTACTGAGTCAGTCTTTTCCACCGTCATGCTGACGAAGGAAGCATGACGGTGGAAAAGGTTAGCGCATTAGCTGTTGCAAATCAACTGGATATGTGAAATGCTGTATTGCCGGCTCTGGCGCATTGCGCAGCGCGCGCGCCCTGGTAACCACTTCCTGCGCCAAAGCTGAGCAGGTAGCACCCTGCTGGCGCACCCGGCCGAAATTCCAGCACCGAAAACGCGACGAACGATAATCCTACCCCCAGGCCCATGCCCAAGGCCTGGGCATAAGCCTCCTTACGCGCCCAGCTGAGGTAGCATAGCGGCCAGTAATTGGCAGGCGCGGTGGCGCGAAGGGCCGCCTGCTCGGCCGGAGCAACTAGCTCGGCCACCAGGGTATCGGCATCGGCCAGTGGGGTTAGCGGCGCCACATCAGCCCCCACGGGCCCGGTATTTGACACGGCCAGCAGCCCCGCGCGCCCACCCCGCTTATGCGGCCTTGGGGCCGCCAGGCCGCCCCGGCGGCATACAAAAAACCGGCGGGCACTTCGATAAGAAGTGCCCGCCGGCCAATGGGTTAAGCTAAGTCGGACTAACGAGTTATTCCACGCTCAGGGCGCGGGTCAGGGCTACGCCATCTACCACGAGGCGGCAGGTGTAGAGGCCGGGGGCCAGGCTGGTGGTGCGCAGGTCGGCGAGGTAGTCGCCGGCCGGCTTGGCCTGGTTGTCGAGCACCGCGGCCACGCGGCTGCCCATGGCATCATACACGGCGAGGCTTACTACGGCGGGCTTTTGCAGGCTGTAGGGCAGGTGGGTGAGGCCGGTGGCGGGGTTGGGGTAGGCGGGGGCCAGGGCGGCGGCGCTGGTTTGGCTGCTGCGCGTGGCCGTGACAACGGCAAAAGCCGGCCCCATCAGGTCGTCAAAGTAATAGGTCTTGACGGTGGGCGCGGTGGTGGTGGTGTTGGGGGCAATGAGCAGCGCAAGCTGGTCCACGTCGGTAGCCAGCACGCTGGGGTCGAAGCTGCCGCCCCCGCCGGCGGTATACGTGAACGTCAGCGTCTCCCAGGCGTTGGCCGTGGCCGAGGTGGTGGCGTCAAACGTGCCGCCGTAGTTGCCGTTGGGGTAGCCGGTAGCCGATTTAGCTTTGTTTTGCAGCACGAGCTGCACCTTGGTGCTGGCGTCGGGGCTGCGGAGCTTCAGCGTGATTTTCTGCGCACCGCTGGCGTAGCCCGACACGTCGCCAAACTTGCCGCTCTTGGGTTGAATGACGATGGTAGCGTAGGGCTGCGAGCCGTCGCGGGCAAAGCTGGCGCAGGTAGCGCTGCTGTTGACGGTGTTGCTGGCGGGGTTGGCGGCGGCCTGGTTGAGGGTGCCCTGCACGGTGGGATAATTTACCAGGCGGGTGGCCTCGAAGTTATCGAGCAGAATGGGCGCTGCGGTGGGTGGAATGACGGGCGGCGTTACGGCCGTTAGCTCGGGGCCCATCAGGTCGTCGAGGTAGTGGGTGCTGGCCGTTTTGGCACCGGGCGCTACCAGCATCACCAGCTGGTCTACGTCGGTGGCCAGGGCGGTGGGGTCAAAGGTGCCACCGCCACCAGCGGTGTAGGTGAAGGTGAGCGTTTCCCAGGTGTTGGCGGCGGCCGTGGTAGTGGCGTTGAAGGTGCCGCCGTAGTTGCCGTTGGGGTAGCCGGTGGCCGCCTTGGTTTTGTTTTGCAGCACAAGCTGCACGGCCACACCAGGGCCGCTGCTGCGAAACTTCACGCTCATGCGCTTGGTGCCCGCCGCGTAGGCGCTCACGTCGGCCATGCGGGCCGAGTTGGGGTTGATAACCACCACGGCAAACTCGGTGCCGTCGCGGTCGTACTTGCCGCAGGTGGCGCTGGTGTTCACCGTGCCGCCGCCGGGGTTGGCAATGGGGGCCAGCGCCCCGCTCACGTAGCTGTACGTGACAAGGCGCGTGTTCTCAAAATTGTCGTAGAGCACCTGCGCCGAGGCCGCGCGGCTGCCGAGGGTTACCAGCCCAGCGGCCAGCAAAGATGTAGTAAAAGTGTTCATACGCAGGGGTGGGAAAAGAAAGTGGTTGAAAAAAACGGGCCGCCCCCCGTGGGGCGGCCCGGTACCTAACTGGTCGTTATGGCTTGTACTGAAAAAACTTCACGTAGTCTACCAGCATGGTTTGCGGGAAGGTGGTGCTGCCGTCGGGGTTGCCGTCGAAGTCGCCGCCCACGGCCACGTTCAGAATCACGTAGAACGGGTTGTTAAAGGGGTAGGGCGAGGCATCGGCCGAGGTGAAGGTGTAGTACTTCACGCCATCGACGTAAAACTCCATCTTGTTCAGGCTCCGAATGCAGGTGAAGAGGTGGAAATCGGTCGAAAAGTCACCGGCTGGCAGCGAGTAAGCCGTGCCCTTGTACTGGTGCGTAGCCACCGAATTGCCAAAGTGCATGGTGCTGTTGTTGACGGAAGGCGCGCTGCCGCGCAGCTCCATAATGTCGATTTCGCCGCAGGCCGGCCAGCTCACCTGGCTGTCGTTGGCGCCCAGCATCCAGATGGCGGGCCAAACGCCCTTGCCTTTGGGCAGCTTGGCCCGCACATCGAGGCGGCCGAAGGTGAACTCCTTCTTGCCCTTGGTGATGATGCGGCCCGAGGTGTAGGTGCGCCCGTTGTAGTTCTCCTTAACGGCCGTGATGTTGAGGTTGCCCCCGGCCAGGGTCACGTTGTTGCGCGAGCTGGTGGTGGCCTGCAGCTCGTTGTTGAACCACACATCCTTCACTTCGGGCGTCCACTTGGTGGCGTCGAGGCTGCTGGCGTCAAACTCGTCGCTCCAGGCCAGCTCGGTGTAGTCGGCGTAGGCGCGGGCGTCGGCGTTGGTGGCGGTGCTGCCGCTGGCGCCGGTGGCCGTGATAACGGGGCCGGGCGGGTTCTGGGTGCAGCCCCCGGCCGATAGCGTCAGCAGGAAGCTGGCCGACAGCGCCCGCAGCAGCGGCGGGTTGAGTAGGTAAGTCATTGGTAGCTAAATAATTGGGTGGGAGACCAGGAAAGGCTATTTTACCCGCAGCTTAATGTTGAAGATGGGGTCGGCGGTGGGGCCGCCGGCGCGCAGCGTCATATGCTGGTTATCAATGGCTAAGATGCGGTACACGCGGTCGGGCGGGGCATCCGTTACGCCGATAAACGTGCCGGCTTTGCCCAGCACAAATTGCGCAATGCCAGTGCCCGAAGCCGGCCCGAAGGCAAACGTGGTGTTGTCGTTGCGCGGGGCCTGGCAGCCACCGCCGCCGGCCACAAAGGTTTCGCCCTTCGCATCGTAGGTAAACGTGCCGGCCGCCGTGAAAGTGAACTCATCGTCGGCCTGGCAGGGGGGCAGGCTGCCGAGCGCGCCGCCGGGGTAGTAGCTGGTCGGGCCCGCCTCGTTGCCCACCGTGATGGTGGCCGCCACCGTGTTATCCAGCACCCAGGTGCGCGAGCTGCCGCCGGTGAGGGCCTGCTTGGCTTTGTCGAGGGCCGAAAGCTGGGGGATGTAGGTAGTTACCGTTTTGGTGCCGTCGGGGTTGGTGCCTTGCAGGCGCAGGCGGCTGGCGGTGGCCTCCACAATGTCGTAGGTCTTGTTCACCACCGAGTCGGGCAGGCCAATGAAGGACTTATTGCGCTGCAACACAATCTGCCCCAGCGTGCCGTTGGGCTTGTACACGAAGTCGGAGTTGCCGGTGCGGGCCGTGCCGCAGGTGCCGTTGGCGTAGGTGCCGGCCACCGCATCGTAGGCGTAGGAGAACGTGTTGGTAAACGAAAACACATCGTCCAACTGGCAGGCGTTCAACACCGTAGAGGTCGAGAGCACCGCGCCGCTGGCCGAGAGCTTCACCACCGCGCCCGGCTGGTCGGAGAGCGTCCAGGAGGTAGCGCCCGAGCCGCCGCAGGCCGTGAGCACCGCGTAGCCCGCATTGCCACAAATGCTGGGAATGGTGACCGGCAGCTGGGGCGACACGCTGGAGCCACCCCGGCCGGCGGCCGTCAGGCGCACGCGGTAGGTGTCGGGCAGCTTGTAGGTATGCGTCACGTTCTGGCCCGAGGCCAGCGGCGAGCCATCGCCAAAGTCCCACTGGTAGAGGAACGCGTCGGTGGTAGTGTTGGTAAACGTGGCCGTTACCGGATACTGGCTGGTGTTGAGCGTGACCGTGAAGGCGGGCGTCGGGATGGGCCCTTCCAGGCTCGTAGCGCCCGTGTCTTTGCGGCAGGCCGCCAGGGCCGCCGCCCCGGCCAGCAGCAGGGCCGCTTGGCGAAAATGAGTAAGCATAGGGAATTTCAATTGTCAATGAACAATGAACAGTGAGCAATGCGCAGTTATTGAAGCAAGAGCCAGGAATTACTCATTGCTCCCTGTTCATTGTTCACTACTCCTTAATAGCCAGGGTTTTGAGTAAGGTTGGGGTTGGCGTCGCGCTCCGACTGCGGGATGGGCAGCAGTAAGTTGAAGGGCTTGGCGCCCTTGGCCACCAGCGCGGGCAGCGTTGTGAGCTTGCCCGTGCGCTTGAGGTCAAACCAGCGGTCGTCTTCGAAGGCCAGCTCGTAGCGGCGCTCCTTGATAACGGCCTCGGTGAAGTTGGGCGTGTTGGCCGTCAGGTTGGCCAGGCCGGCGCGGGTGCGCACCTTATTGATGGCATCCAGGCCTTCTGGCGTGGGGCCGGCGGCCTCGGCCAAAATCAGGTACACCTCGGCCAGGCGCAGCACCGGAATGTTGAGGGGCGAGTCCCAGACGTTGGTACTGACCTTGCCCACAAACCACTTTTTGCAGTTGTAGCCGTTGGGCGAGCCGGGCAGCGAGGCGGGCTGGGCCGTGGTGCTGCTGCCGGCGGGGTACGCGTCGCCGGGTTTCCAGATGGTGACGTCGCGGCGCTTATCACCACTCTCGTAGCCCTGCACAAACTCCTGCTCGGGAATATTGAAGCCGTAGCCGCCCTGGGGCACCAGGCCCTGGCCGCGCGGCCCAAAAAACTCGTTGCCGCAAAAGCCCAGCCCGTCGAACGTGTATTCATTGAGGCCATTCACGTACTGCACCTCAAACAGCGATTCCTGCCCGTTCTCGTTGGCTACCTTGAAGTTGTCGCCGTAGCTGGCCCACAGCGCTTTGCCCGACCCCGCAATAACGGCGCGGGCCTGGGTAGCGGCCTCGGGCAGCTTACCCTGCGTGAGGTACACCTTGGCCAGCAGGCCCATGGCGGCCCACTTGGTGGCCCGGCCCAGGTCGGCGCCCGCGTAGCTGCCGTCGAGGGCAGTGCTGGCGGCTTGCAGGTCCAGGATAATCTGGTCGTATACCTGGCCGGCCGGCGTGCGCGCAATGCGCGCATCGTCGGGGCTGGCCGGGGGCGTGAGGATGAGGGGCACGTCGCCGTAGGCCCGCACCAGGTCGAAGTAGTACTTGGCGCGCAAGAACTGCGCCTCGCCCAGGCTGCGCTTGCGCACGGCGTCGCTCATGGTGGCGATGCCGGGCACTTTTTGCAGCACCAGGTTGCAGGCCCCGATGCCCACGTAGCTGCCGTTCCAGAGGCGCGTGGTCATGGGGTTGCTGGGCGGAATGTTGAAGAAATCGAGCTGGATTTCCTCGGCCCCATCGCCGCCGCCGCCGCCGCCGGTGAAGGAGTTGTCCGACATAATCTCGCCAATACCCCAGAGCGCGTAGTTGTACTGCCCGCCCCGGCTGAGCTGCGAGTAGCAAGCCGTAACGGCCTGAATAGCATCAGATTCGGTCTGGTAAAAGTTTTGGGTGGTAATCGAGTCGGTGGGCTTCAGGTCAAGAAATTTCTTGCCGCAGCTGCCGAGCAGGGCCAGGCCTAAAAAGGCCCCGGTAGTAAGCTTAGTAGGAAAATAGCGCATGGGTGGGGTGGGAGCATGAGGAATTAGGAATGAGGAATTAGGAATTAATAGTTGAGCAATTCCTCATTCTTACTTCCTCATTTCTAATTAAAAGCCAATGTTCAAGCCAGCCAGAAATACCCGCGACTGCGGGTAAATGCCCCGGTCGATGCCCAGGCCGCCGTTGCCCACGGGGCCCACTTCGGGGTCGAAGCCGGTGTATTTGGTGAGGGTTACCAGGTTTTGGGCCGTCACGTACACGCGCAGGGTTTGGCTGGCGAAGCGGTTAATGAGCGTTTTGGGAAAGTTGTAGCCCAGCGAAAGCACCTTGAGGCGCACGTAGGAGCCGTCTTCCACGTAGTAGCTGCTCACGCGCAGGTTCAGGTTGGGGTCGCCGGCAATGGCGCGGGGCACGTCGGTGCTGCTGCCCTCGCCGGTCCAGCGGCCCAGCACGCGGGTGCTGCTGTTGCCGTTGCTGTAGAGGCCGCCCTCGGTGTA